>NZ_JBQSXR010000063.1:0-213 GCF_052378395.1 Brachybacterium sp. AOP29-B2-41 | reverse complement strand
CAGGCCCGTAATGTTCTTCCTCGTGCCCCGGACAACGGGAACAAGGAACGGCCAGCGTGCCAGACCGAAATTCCCGCACTGACCTGGCACGGAAGGTCTTCCGAAAGAAGATTGCGGCGCGGATCACACCGCAGCGATTTGACTCGGAGAACTGGAAGTTGTAAGTTAGCGGAGTTGCCTCGGGATGGAGAGCCGAAAGGTTCGAAGCCCGAA
>NZ_JBQSXR010000062.1:0-368 GCF_052378395.1 Brachybacterium sp. AOP29-B2-41 | reverse complement strand
CGGCGGCGATCCACGTCGAGGCGACCCCGAACAGCACCATCGTCGGGATCACCGAGAGCGCCGCGGCTGCAGAGAGGGGAACCCACTCGACATTGAAGCTGGTGGTGGAACGGTTCAGCGCCCCCGGGATGATGGGCTTGTCGCAGCCGTTGAGGAGGGTGACGGAGGGGAAGAGCTCGTTCCATCAGTTGACGACGTTGAAGATGAGCGTGGCAGCCGTGGCGACAACGACGCTCGAGAGCACGTTCTGCCTGTACGAAGACTTCCCGAACAGCGAGATGTAGTTCTGCAGGGTGGACCGCAGCGGGAGGTACTGCGCCGGATTGGTGGCGATGTCCGCCGGGGTCTTCAGAGAGATGACCAGGATC
>NZ_JBQSXR010000061.1:0-472 GCF_052378395.1 Brachybacterium sp. AOP29-B2-41 | reverse complement strand
ACATTACCGCAGAAATGGGAGGGGTCGGCTCGTCAGCCAGCCCCTCCCATTGCGCCCCCGCCGGGGTAATCCGTCGCGAACCCGACGGCCTCGGCCTCGCTTGCTTAATAGCTCAGTCGCGACCATCTCTCGCCCACCGTGATAATTGCGGACGACTCATCTTTCACGCCACCACTTTTCGCCTTGCGTCACATCAAAACCTTCCTCGCGAATTCTTTGCACAAGGGTGTCGAATTGGCGATCGAGCTTGTCTGCGATCACTGGATCCGGATTCATGACACGGGTCTCATCGGCATACGCCTGATTCATTGCGTCCGCCCACTCGCGCAAGCCGCCCGCAACCTCCGGGGACAATTGTGACAGCGGATCAACTTCCTCTTGCCCTTCTTCCGGGTCGCACCATTCTACGAAGAGAATATAATCCCACATGACAAGCATGGGCGGCAACCCTCTCTCCATTAGCAAACCCCCC
>NZ_JBQSXR010000060.1:0-567 GCF_052378395.1 Brachybacterium sp. AOP29-B2-41 | reverse complement strand
CGTCGTTGGCGGTGTCCCAGGCCACCCCGAGCCCCTCGGCGACCCGAGCCACGGTCAGGTGCTGGACCACGATCCCTTCCAGCGCCCACCGCAGAGCGCGCCGAGACAACTTGGCCCGGGGCTCGGCCGCGGCGGTGGTGTCCTGGCGCCACACATACCCGCAGCCGCTGCAGCGGTAACGGCGCACGACGACCTCCAGCGTCGTGGGCCGCCAGCCCAGTGGTTCGTGGGCAAGCCGTCGGACCACGGTGTCACGTGGTCTCCCTTCGCAGCCGCAGCGCCGGCACCACTGGTCGGGCTCGACCACCTGACAGGCCAATACGGCACGATCCGGCTCGAGTCGCTGCCCGGTGACAACGAGGCCGAGTTCGTCGAGGCGGCAGAAGGCAGTCAGGTCGGGGCTGGCGAACGCATCAGCGCGCCCGCCGACGGTAGCGTCGTGCACGTCGAGGTCTTTCGGGCTGAGTGTGTAGGAGCTCTCATCCTCGGGAGACCTCGACCCTCACCCCGACACCGACGCGCCGGCCCGCCGCGCGACGTGCGCTACACCCTCATCTGGGAAGAGCC
>NZ_JBQSXR010000059.1:0-576 GCF_052378395.1 Brachybacterium sp. AOP29-B2-41 | reverse complement strand
GTGGGCGAGTTGTTCGTGCTCTGACATCTCTCGACCTCGATCCCAAGTGATCGACCTCAACAGTGATTTCGGCATGCCGCGGAGGTTCTGGACGAGCGCGGCGCGGACGTCTGGGCCCTTGATGCCATCGAGCTTGACGAGGCGAACGATCCTGGTGGTGCGTTCCACGAGGGTTGCCACGGCGCTGGGGCGTCGCCCCATGACGAGGTCCCCTTCCCAATGCCCTACCTCGGTCCGGGTCTCGATCTGCTCTGGTCGATCATGGATAGAGACCATGTTCCGCAGCCGGCCCCGCCCGTGCCCGGTACGACGCGCTTTCCTCGAGGTGCGCATGCCGCGCCCCGACCGCAGATGCGTCTTCAGCGTCGAGGGGAGCGACAGGCGCGAGCTGATGTAGAGGGTCCGGTAGATAGCCTCGTGCGAGATCCGTACTCCCTGTGCTGAAGCCGGAGTCAGTCGGAGCCATGCCGCGATCTGCTGCGGCGACCAATCCGCCATCAGCTTCTCCTGCACGATGCTCCGCAGGTCATCGTGCGTTTCCAGCTTGCACGGCTTCGGACGCCTCGCGTTCTCCCA
>NZ_JBQSXR010000058.1:0-725 GCF_052378395.1 Brachybacterium sp. AOP29-B2-41 | reverse complement strand
GCTAGGGATCTGGGTCCAGGACACCGAGGGCTCGGCGTTCTGGGCCCACGTCTGCGCCGATCTCGCCAACCAGGGGCGTGCGGGACGTACTGATCGTGTGCTGCGACGGGCTCAAGGGCCTGCCGGAGGCGATCGAGGCGACGTGGCCGGACTCGATGGTCCAGACCTGCGTGGTTCACCTGATCCGGGCCGCGATGCGGTTCGTGGCCTACCAGGACCGCAAGAAGGTCGCCGCCGCGCTGAAGCCGATCTACACCGCACCTAACGAGGACGTCGCGAGGAAGGCGCTGGTGGAGTTCGAGGCCTCCGAGCTCGGCAAGAAATACCCTTCTGCAGCCGCGACCTGGGCGAACTCCTGGGAGCGGTTCATCCCGTTCCTGCAGTTCCCGCCCATGCTCCGCAAGGTTATCTACACGAAAAACAGCATCGAGTCGCTGAACTTCCAGTTGCGGAAGGTGACTAAGAACCGCGGCCACTTCCCCTCGACCGAGGCGGCGGTGAAGCTGCTCTGGCTGGCGATCTGCAACATCGAGGACAAACGCGCCGCCGAACGCGCTCGTGACCGTGGCAAGCCCACGAGCCAGCGCAAGGCCCAGGGCCGGCTGGTCGAAGGCCAGGTCGTCACCAACTGGAAGCAGGCCCTCGCCCAGCTGGCCGCGGCCTACCCCGACCGGATCAACCCCTACCTGTGACCACCCTGCTTACACAGACAAATTGACAGGCCC
>NZ_JBQSXR010000057.1:0-734 GCF_052378395.1 Brachybacterium sp. AOP29-B2-41 | reverse complement strand
TAGTGGACGGAATTGCGGTAATTACGCGCTTGTTGTTCTTGGAGACGATCACCGAGGGCTCGATCGTCTTCCAATACTTTGGCTTCCCATTCGACATCTTGTATAGCTTCACTGGGGCGTGGTAACACCTTTTATTATTGGCCTGAGAGGTGACTTTGCTCGGATTCGTCACTGCGGCTCGAATCAGGTATTGCTGATACTCTGTCCAAGACCCTTTTCCACCCATTTGCTTAACCCACTGAGACTTGGGGTGTGATTTGTTGATGTGGTTAAAGCCAAACCCACTCTTGGTTCCGCACTCGAGGCGGATCGTCTTGTCGTGCTTCGACTTGAATTTTTCGAGTACGTGGTGCATCTTTAGTGGGTCCCCGCAGAACAATACAAGTACCCCGTCGCGCAGAATCAACGACTGGGTCGCTATCTGTCCGCCTCCCTGATCGTCAGGCTCATTCTGAGCACTAGGGGGGACCCAATAGTTGCCCTCTTCGCCCGCAGCTTCGAAGACTACTGTTCCGTCAGCTAGCCCGCTTATGTGCGATTCGCCATCTGTTAATGCAAGTTCGGGGGGCGCCCCGTTCGCGACTGTCGAGCTAACGAGAAGCCCGACTCCAACTGTGAATGCAAGAATGGCCGCACGGACTTTTCGCATGAGAACCCCTGGTTGTTAATTTTTCTGTGGAAGTCGCGGTGCGTAAGTGTAGACACACCCACGATCCCGTCGTCTACTGTCACTC
>NZ_JBQSXR010000056.1:0-889 GCF_052378395.1 Brachybacterium sp. AOP29-B2-41 | reverse complement strand
GCTCATCCGAATCCAGGGTGTAGTCGGGGTCTGAACCCGCCGGTCTCGAGCAGGGATCTGGCGATGTAGTTGGTCAGGTTGCGGAACCCCAGCGCCGAGCCGCGCAGGTGCTCGAGCCTGCCGTTGATCGCCTCGGTGGGCCCGTTGGAGGTGCTGGGCCGGTCGAAGTAGGCCAGGACGTCGGCGGCGCGCTTCTTCAGCGTCCTGCCGAGCTTGGTGATCTCGACCAGGGCCTTGGGGACGCCGGTGCTGATCGAGTCGATGAGCCGGGCCATCAGCTCGCGGCCGTGGCGCCGGTTCTCGTGGCGGTAGGCGGCGATCATGCGCTGGTAGACGCTCCAGGTGACCTCGACCTCGACGTGGGCGTCGTCGGCGAACAGGGTGTCCAGTCGGTCCTTCTGCTTGTCGTTGAGCAGGTCGGCGCCGGTGGACAGGGTCCGGCGGGCGGCATAGAGCGGGTCGCCCTTGCGGCCGCGGTGCCCACAGATGGCCTGCTGAACTCGCCGTCGGCACTCATCGAGCGCCTCGCCAGCGAGGCGCGTGACGTGGAAGGGATCTAGCACGGTCACCACGTCGGGCAGTTCCTCGACGGCGGCGGTCTTGAACCCGGTGAAGCCGTCCATCGCGACCACCTCCACGCCGTCGCGCCACTCCTGCGGGCGGTCGGCCAGCCGGGTCTTGAACGCCTGCTTGGAGCGTCCTTCGACCATGTCCAGCAGCCGTGCCGGGCCGGTGCCATCTCGCACTGGGGTGAGGTCGATGATCACGGTGACGTACCTGTCGCCGCGACGGGTGTGCCTCCACACGTGCTCATCGACCCCGACGACCTTCACCCCCTCGAAGCGGTGCTCCTCGTCGATCAGCACCCGCTTGCCCTCGGCCATAACGG
>NZ_JBQSXR010000055.1:0-1069 GCF_052378395.1 Brachybacterium sp. AOP29-B2-41 | reverse complement strand
TCACGGCCAGCATCCGGGCGCGGGGCCCCAGGCTCCACACCGTCGCCATGTTCATGAGCACCACGAAAACGGCGAGCGGCGTCCACAGCGGGGAGGGCGTGATCGGCAGCCCGAGGGAGGCCAGCAGCGTCAGCAGGACCACGTGCGCGACGATCGTCAGGACGGACAGGACCAGCCCGAACTGCTGGCGCCAGTACACCCACTTCATGTGCCAGGGCATGCGCCACCCGTAGGCCTGGAGGTTCCTCAGCGCACCGAGGTACCACCGGTCGCGCTGCTGCCATAGGGCCTTCGCGGTCTCCATGACGTCGGTGGTGGTCGTCATCTCGACCGGGGAGAGACAGCGGTAGCCGCAGGTGAGCATGGCCAGGGTGAGCTCGTTGTCCTCGGTGAGGCTGTGGGTGTCGTAGTAGCCGGCCCCGGCCGGCAGGACGTCCCCGTCCCGGGCCGCTCGGATCGTCTCCAGCGCGTCGACGCTGAGCAGCGCGCCGGTGCCGCTGAGCACGAACGCCCGCTCCCCGCGTCGCGTGATCTCCCGCCGGTACCGGTGGTACTCCATCCGCTGCAGCATCCCCAGGGAGGTCGAGGACGGCCGGCCGATGAACGCCCCACCGACGCCGCCGACGGTGCCGGTCAGGAGCCGATCGGCAACCTCGATGAAGGTCTGCGAGAGCGTGGTGTCGGCGTCCATGACCAGCAGTGCATCCTCGCCGCCCAGCAGCGGCATCACGAAGTCGAGAGCCAGGTTCAGGGCGCCGGCCTTCTTGTCACAGTTGGGCTCAGCGAGGAACACCAGTGCCCCGTGCTCCTGGGCGACTTCTTCTGTGCCGTCGGTGCAGTTGTTGGCGACCACGATCGTGACGACGGGGCACAGGGACTGCGCGGCGACGCTCGCGATGGTCGCACCGATGCTCTCGGCCTCGTTGTAGGCCGGGATGAGGGCCACGATGCGGCGTCCACTCGTGTCAGCGGAGATCAGCTGGCGTATTTCTTGTGAGTCATCCTCAAACGATTTTATCGGGGCAGAAGGGCTTAGCAGAAGGTCGGTCGTGACAGACAAGGGATGTGC
>NZ_JBQSXR010000054.1:0-1345 GCF_052378395.1 Brachybacterium sp. AOP29-B2-41 | reverse complement strand
TGATTCACCCCGGGGATGATGGAGGGACTGAAGCCACGGAAAGGACTTCACCCTCATGGCCGCACCACGTAAGTATCCCGACGAGCTCCGAGAGCGAGCGATCCGGATGGTCTTGGACCTCCTCGAGGAGGATCCCGGCTCCCAGCGGGGAGTGTTTCGCCGGGTCGGTGACCAGCTCGGCGTGAACCCCGAGACCCTGCGCGGCTGGGTCCGTCAGTCCCAGATCGATGCCGGCTCCCGCCCGGGCACCACCACCGACGATGCGCAGAAGCTCGTCGAGCTCGAGAAGGAAGTGCGCGAGCTTCGGCGCGCGAACGCGATCTTGAGGTCTGCGTCGGCTTTCTTCGCGGCGGAGCTCGACCGCCCCTCCAGGTGACCTGCTCGTTCATCGACGAGCACAAGGAAGAGTTCGGAGTCGAGCCGATCTGCACGACCCTGCGAGAAGCAGGCGTCCAGATCGCTCCGAGCACCTACTACGCTCGCCAGCAGCGCGAGCCGTCTGCCCGGGCACGCCGGGACGAGGTCCTCAAGGAGGAGATCGCGCAGGTTCACCACGACAACCTCCGCGTGTTCGGCGCGAGGAAGATGCACATCGTGCTCAACCGTGAAGAAGATCGCCTCGGGCGCGGGCACGTCGCGCGCTGCACGACCGAGCGCCTGATGCGCGACCTCGGTCTCCACGGGATCCGCCGGAAGAAGGCACCGAACACGACGAGATCCGCGCCGAGGGAGGATTGCCCGGCAGATCTGGTGGACCGCCATTTCAGCGCGTTCGCGCCGAACCAGCTGTGGGTCGCGGACATCACCTACGTCCACACGTTCTCCGGATGGGTCTACGTCGCGTTCGTGATCGACGTGTTCAACCGGGAGATCGTGGGCTGGCGAGCGTCTCGCTCGCTACATACCGAGCTCGCTCTAGATGCCTTGAACATGGCGATCTACCTGCGCAGACGCGAGGGGGCAGACCTCAGTGGGCTCGTGCATCACTCCGACCGAGGAGTCCAGTATCGGGCGATCCGCTACGGGCAGGTCCTGGCCGAGCAAGAAGCGGTCGCCTCGGTCGGCTCACGCGGCGATTCCTATGACAATGCGCTGGCCGAGGCCCTGAACTCGCTGTTCAAAGCCGAGGTCATCCGGAACCTCGGTCCTTGGAAGGGCATCGACGACGTCGAGATCGCGACCGCGGAATGGGTCCACTGGTTCAACACCTTCCGGCCCCATCTCTCGCTCGGCGGTCTCACACCGCAGGCCTTCCGCGACGCCTCCTCCACGACCGTTCCCGAACCGCTCCCCGAGACCCTCAACGCCAGATAACCGACCCTCCACCAAAACCGGGGCTTGACAC
>NZ_JBQSXR010000053.1:0-1390 GCF_052378395.1 Brachybacterium sp. AOP29-B2-41 | reverse complement strand
CGTGGTCCTGCTGTGATGGGTGTTGTCTAGACATCCACATTCCAGAGGACCACGAGCCTGTGCACGAGAATACTGGTTCACAGCGAGATGCTGCGAGCACGATCTTCAACCTGCCCGACTACCACGTCATCGACGCGATCGACCTGCCCGACGGAGGCCGTCGAGTGGTGATCGCCTCGACCGTCCCGCCCGGATGTCCGTCGTGCGGAGTGCTCGCGACCAAGGTCCACTCCCGCCGGTCCCAGCACGTCCGGGACGTCCCCGTGGCCGGGGCGATGGCGGTGGTGTGGGCCAAGCGACGCTGGTTCTGCCTCGAGCCGGCCTGCGCCCGGCGCACGTTCTGGGAAGCCACCGACCAGGTCCCGCACCGCGCGCGCTCAACGACCCGGCTGCGAAACCAGATCGTCTCCGCGGTGATCACCTCTGGCCGGGCAGCCTCGGAAGTCGCCCGGACCCATGGCGTCTCGTGGTGGCTGGTCCAGGCCGCGCTGGCGGCTGCCGCCGTGGTCCTGCCCACCGCCGAGGACGTGTCAGTGACGCGCCTGGGCATCGATGAGCACCGCTACCGGTCGGTGCGCTGGTTCCGCACCGACGACGGTGCCTGGAGACGGTTCGAGCCCTGGATGACGACCCTGGTCGACCTCTCCACCGGGCAGGTCCTCGGTATCGTCGACGGCCGGGACTCCACCGCCGTCGGCGACTGGCTCGCCCAGCGCTCCAAGCTCTGGCGGGAGCGGATCGAGATCGTCGCCATCGATCCCTCGGCCGCGTTCCGCAAAGCACTGCGGACCTACCTGCCCCGCGCTGCGGTCTCGGTCGACAAGTTCCACCTCGTCAAGCTCGGAAACGACATGGTCACCACCGTCCGTCAACGCCTAGCCCGCACCCATCGCGGTCGTCGCGGCCGCAAGGACGACCCGGCCTGGGCCCACCGGATGCTTTTGCTACGCGGCGCTGACACCCTCACTCCACGGGCCTGGGAGCGGTTGGAGACGGTGTTCCGCACCGATGACCCCACCGACGAGCTCTCCGCCGCCTGGGGCATCAAGGAGCAGCTCCGCCGCCTATTGGCGACCGACACCCTGGCTCAGGCCTGGGAGGAACGGATGCGGATGGGCTACTTCGTGCAGATCGCGAATATGCCCGAGGCGACCAAGCTCTACGACACCGTCGTGACCTGGTGGGACGCGATCGAGGTCCTCATCGTCACCGGCGCGACCACCGCTCGAGTCGAGGCCGCGAATACCGGCATCAAGAACATCAAACGCACTGGCCGCGGCTTCCGCAACGCCGAGAACTACCGGATGCGTATCCTGCTGACCAGCGCCGCGAGAACCGTAGCGTGAATACCCGCTACAGCAGGGTCATTCACCATGAACCGCGAAGAGCC
>NZ_JBQSXR010000052.1:0-1402 GCF_052378395.1 Brachybacterium sp. AOP29-B2-41 | reverse complement strand
GAGGGTGTTTCATTAGCTGTGTAAGGGTCCGGTCTCTAACCGAGGTGTGACCTGCGGGCTCGCCTCTGAAAAGGACCGATGACATGACCGAGATTGCTGATGCCCAGAACCCTCTTGCGGGCGTGCTGAGCGCCGACCAGGTCGACGCCCTCGTCAACGCCGCCGAAGACCTCGGAGAGGGCCGCCACGGGGTCGAGGAGCTGCTGTCCCGGATGACCCAGGCCGTGCTGGAGCGGGCCCTGGAGACCGAGATGAGCGACCACCTCGGCTACGAGTCCGGCGACCCTGCCGGCGCCGGAACGGGCAACTCCCGTAACGGCAAGACCACCAAGTCCATCCATACCCTCCAGGGCCCAGTGCAGCTCACCGTCCCCAGGGACCGCAACGGCTCGTTCGAGCCCGTGATCGTGCCCAAGCGGACCCGCCGACTGGGCAGGGTCGAGGACATGGTCCTGTCGCTGTATGCCCGCGGGATGACCACCCGCGACATTGGCTCCCATCTCGAGGAGATCTACGGCTCGAAGGTCTCCGCCGCGACGATCTCCAGGGTCACGGACGTCGTCACCGACGAGGTCGCCCAGTGGCAGTCCCGGCCCCTGGAGTCGGTCTACCCGATCGTCTACATCGATGCGATCTGGCTCAAGATCCGCGACGGCGGAGTCGTGACCAACAAGGCCTGCCACGTCGCCGTAGGCGTCGATATGGAGGGCCGCAAGCAGGTCCTGGGCCTATGGCTGGGGGCCACCGAGGGCGCGAAGTTCTGGGCCAACGTCCTCACCGAGATTCGCAACCGTGGCACCAAGGACATCCTGATCCTGTGCTGCGATGGGCTGACCGGGCTGCCGGCCGCGGTTAACAGCATCTACCCCGAGACCGTGGTCCAGACCTGCGTGGTCCACCTGCTGCGCTCGGCGATGAAGTACGCCTCCTACACGGACCGCAAGACCATGGCCAAGGACATGCGCCCGATCTACACCGCGGCCACCGTGGCGGCCGCTGAGCTGGCCCTGGAGGCCTTTGCCGAGGCCTGGGGCAGCAAGGCGCCGGGGGCGGTGCTGGCGTGGCGGAACGCGTGGGAGGACTTCATCCCGTTCCTGGCGTTCACCCCCGAGATTCGGAAGGTCATCTACACGACCAACCAGATCGAGTCGATCAACTACCAGCTCCGGAAGATCACCAAGACGAGGGGCTCATTCCCGTCGGACGAGGCGGCGATGAAGCTGGTCTATCTGGGGATCCGGAACATCGAGACCCGCCGCGGTGGCCAGCTCGGAACCGGCACTCAGGGATGGCATCAAGCCCTCAATGCTTTCGCCGTTCAGTTCCCCAACCGACTTCCGCTCTGACCACCCGGCAGAGAGGCTGTTCGACCGGCCCCTTACACAGAAAACTTGACACCTCC
>NZ_JBQSXR010000051.1:0-1411 GCF_052378395.1 Brachybacterium sp. AOP29-B2-41 | reverse complement strand
GGTCAAGTCCCGGGAAGTGGTGTAGCGCTCCTTCGATGAGAGGGGTCAGGCTGTCAGGGCGGGCAAGGTCTCGGTGGTCACCTCATTCACGGTGCTGGTGGTGATGGTCAGGCGGCAACGGGCCAGGACGTCGAGCCCGAGGTAGCGACGTCCTTCGGCCCATTCATCGGTCTGCTCGGCCAGGACCGCACCGACGAGGCGGACGATCGCGTCGCGAGAGGGAAAGATCCCGACGGAGTCCGTGCGCCGGCGGATCTCGCGGTTCAGCCGCTCGGCGGGGTTGTTCGACCAGATCTGGACCCAGACGTCTTTGGGGAACCCAGTGAACGCGAGGACGTCAGCGCGAGCGGCATCAAGGTGCTCGGCCACGGCGGGCAGCTTCTCACCCACGTAGTCCAACAACCGATCGAACTGCGCGGTCACCGCCGCAGCATCAGGCTGGTCATAGACACTGTGGAGCATCGCCTTCACCGCAGGCCACATGGACTTCGGGCAGATGCTCATCAGGTTCGCGGCGTAGTGGGTGCGGCACCGCTGCCAGGACGCTCCGGGCAGGTGCGCGGCGATCGCCTCGACCAACCCGGCATGCGCATCGGAGGTCACCAGACGGACTCCTCCCAGCCCGCGGGCGACCAGGTCAGCGAAGAAGCTGCTCCACGCCGCCCCAGTCTCACTGGTCGCGACCCGCATGCCGAGGACCTCGCGGTGTCCGTCGCCATTGACTCCGGTCGCGACGAGGACGACCGCGTTGATGACGCGGCCACCTTCGCGGACTTTCATCGTCAGTGCGTCCGCGGCGACGAACGTGAACGGTCCGGCGGCGTCCAGGGGGCGGTGGCGGAACTGTTCGACGTGCTCGTCGAGATCGGCTGCCATACGGCTGACCTGTGACTTCGAGAGGCTGTTGATGCCGAGCGTCTTGACCAGTTTGTCCATGCGGCGGGTGGAGACCCCGGCGAGGTAGCAGTCCGCGACCACGGTGATCAGCGCGGATTCGGCGCGTTTACGGCGCTCGAGCAGCCACTCCGGAAAGTAAGTGCCCGAACGCAGCTTGGGGACGGCGACGTCGATCGTACCGACCCGGGTGTCGAGGTCGCGATGGCGGTAACCATTGCGCTGGGTTGCTCGGTCGGGGCTGGGTCGGCCGTATTCAGCGCCGGCGACCGCGTCGGCGTCCGCGGAGAGGAGCCCGTTGATGATCCGTTGCAGCATCGTGCGCATCAGATCCGGAGAGGCGTCGGCCAGGGCTTCGCCGAGCAGGCCGTGAGGGTCGACAATATGAGGAGCGGTCATCGTGATGACTCCGTTCGAGAGTGCTGTGAGAGGTTCACTCGAAGGATCACACGGTGACCGCGTCCTCGTCAGAGACGATCACGAGGCCACCGCGCTACACCACTATGCGGGACTCAAC
>NZ_JBQSXR010000050.1:0-1413 GCF_052378395.1 Brachybacterium sp. AOP29-B2-41 | reverse complement strand
TCAAAAAGCCAGCCGTTATCAACGGCGACTCGTTGAAGTCGCGAGCCGGCATAGTGCTTGACCTCCTCGAGTATGGCTTTCTCTTCTTCATAGGCGTCTACATATGAGGCCGGAAGCTTCATTCCTCGAAAGCCTTGCCGACTAGCACGCCAGCGATTATTCTAGCCCGAATAGATCTCGACGCCTCCTTATTTGTGCCTTGACGAACTGCATCATAGTAGGACTTTTCCTCGGGCGAGGTTGGTTTCTTGAGGCGCGAATCAAACTCTCGAAGTCGAGTCTGGGCATCCTCATAATTGGGCAACTCGTTTTGTTCAGAAAGTACCTTCACGGCGGCCCAAAGCGAGTAAAAGTCTCCGAGATTTGTCCACCTCGAACCAGATTTCGAGAAGTCGAGCTCTCTCAGCCAATCCATCACGCACTGATAAGCCGGCTCAATATCACTCTCGGCAGGTATTCCTTCATCGTATTTCGCATAGTATAGATCTAGGACAGATGACGTTCCGTCCATTATTCCGTGCGCGGTTAGGAGATATATTTCTGAGACATACTCAACGTCCAGCATTCTCGATATTCTAGCCCTACTAGCCACGCCGATAGAGCTCCAGAATGGATCTTGGGCCAGAGAGTCCATCCTCTGAATGAAGTGTCCCCCAAACTGGGCCTTTCGAAGTTCCTGCGCATTCAGTTTGGCCGTATTTTTATTTAAACGCTCAAATGCCGACTTGATCTCCTCTTCGCTTGTCCGTGAAATATTTTCCACGCTGAGCACATAGTCGGCAAAGTCTTCTTTCATACCTTCTGGAAGATCCGAATAGTAGGCATCTGCGTACCCTTCGCCACTGAAGTGTCCGCCGAGATTAAATTCATCTTTGGTGAACGCGATGAGTGTTTCAAGCCTCTGCTTGCCGTCTATGACATGATATGTCGTCGGCAAACCGGGCTGGGTCTCTATTTGGAGGTAGATGGCTGGAGATGGGTAATCTCGTAAAATAGAATCAATGTAGTAGCGGCGATATGCCTCATTCCAGACTGATCGCCTCTGATACGGTGGGTCTAAGTCCAGTTGTCCTGTGGCGTGATTCTCAAGGAACCACTGAATTGTTTGGGTGTTTGGACGTCGCCGCACGGGTAATCCTCCGGATCTGTATCTACGTTGATCTGCGTATCAGTCTTTGAGTCTACCCGGTCAGCTCGATCCTCCAGCATTGGTTCCACCGAGCCCTACCTGGTGGAAGGTCGGCGATAGGCAGGGGTGGTGAGCCGCTAACTGGGCCGACAAACTACGAACCATGAGCGCCCCACCGCGTCCACAAGACGGCTCTCTCTACCGTGTTCCATGGCAGCAGGCCTAATAGGGGTCTTCGCGGTTGGTGGTGAAGGAGAGCGTCGCGTCGCTGGCGTAGAACGGCC
>NZ_JBQSXR010000049.1:0-1433 GCF_052378395.1 Brachybacterium sp. AOP29-B2-41 | reverse complement strand
GGCTCATCGCATCCGAGGGTGTAGCTGGTTTCTGAAGCCTCCTGATTCGAGGAGGCTGCGGGCGATGTAGTTGGTGAGGTTGCGGAAGCCGAGGGCCGAACCGCGTAGGTGCTCGAGTCGGCCGTTGATCGCCTCGGTGGGCCCGTTGCTGGTGCCGGGGCGATCGAAGAACGCCAGGATGTCGTCGGCGCGTTTGGTCAGCGTCCGGCCGAGCTTTCCCAGCTCGACGAGGGTGTCTGGGACCGTTGCTCTGAGGGCTGCGATGACCTTCTCCATCATCGTTCTGGCTCTGGTCCGGTCGGGTTCTCGATAGGCGGCGATCATGGCCTGGTAGATCTCCCAGGTCGCCTCGACCGCAGCGTGCGGGTGGTGGGTGAACAGGGCGCTGAGGCGTTCGCATTGCCGCTCGGTCAGCAGCTTGGTCCCGGTGTGGAGGGTGCGGCGGGACTTGTAGAGAGGGTCGTCTTTGCGGCCGCGACGCTTGTGGAGCTTCTGCTGGATCCGGCGTCGGCAGTCGTCCAGAGCGTCTCCGGCCAGGCGGACGACGTGGAAGGGATCCATGACTGCGACCGCTCCGGGGAGGACCTCGCTGGTGGCCGTCTTGAACCCTGTGAACCCATCCATCGCGACGACCTCGATGCAGTTCTTCCACGCCTCGGGGCGGGCCTCCAGCCAGGCCTTGAACGCCGCCTTGGAACGGCCCTCGACCATGTCCAGCAACTTCGCCGGCCCGGTCTTGTCCCTGGTGGGGGTGAGGTCGATGATCACGGTGACGTACTTGTCGCCGCGGCGGGTGTGGCGCCAGACGTGTTCGTCGACGCCGATCACGCGGACTCCGTCGAAGCGGGCCGGGTCATCGATCAGCAGCCGCTTCCCCTCGGCGAGAACGGCGTCGTTAGCGGTATGCCAGGCCACGCCCAGCCCGGCGGCGACCCGCGCGATCGAGAGGTGGTCGATGACCAGGGCTTCCAGCGCCCACCGGATCCCGCCTCGGGAGAGCTTCGCCCGCTCTGCGGCCGCCGCGGTGGTGTCTTCGCGCCAGTGGCATCCGCAATGGTCACACCGGTAGCGGCGAATCCGCACCAGCAACGTCGTGGGCCTGTGACCGAACGGCTCATGCGCCAGAGACCTGGTGATGGAGCCCCGCGAGGTCGACCGCGCTCCGCAGGCCCTGCACCACGGATCCTCCTCGGCGAGCCGGCACTCCAGCACCGCCCGCGCGGCAGTGAGCCTCTGGCCGACCACGACCAGGCCAAGCTCCTCGAGGCGGGCGAAGGTCGTCAGGTCGGGGTCATCGAAGGTAGCGTTGAGCATGTCGAGGTCTTCCAGATGGTGAGTGTCAGAACTTCCATCATCGGGAGACCTCGACGTCTATCCCGGCACCGACGCGCCCACCCCGCGTTCCGCATCTACCCCCTCAGCTGCGAAGAGCC
>NZ_JBQSXR010000048.1:0-1577 GCF_052378395.1 Brachybacterium sp. AOP29-B2-41 | reverse complement strand
GGCCCTGCGTGTCAGGGTGAGTTGAGGCCAGAGGTTCATAGCAAGTCCGCCTCCGCAGGGCGAGTTCAGGATCGATCACCATGAGCAGTTCCCCCGTTTCCGTTTTGTCGTCGAGCGTCGATGATGGAGCGATGAGTTCCCCGCAGCATCCTCGAGCCGATGGGCCCCGGCGCCGCTCGTTCACCCCCGAGCAGAAGCTTGCCCACCTCGCCGCATACGAGGAGGCCAGCGCGCAACGTCAAGGCGGTGCCTACCTGCGCCGGGAGGGTCTGTATTCCTCGTTGATCACCGAGTGGCGCCGGCAGCGCGATGCCGGCGTGCTTGAGGGCAAACAGCCTGGCCAGACGGTGGGTCGGCCCTCGAAGGAACAGGCCGAGATCGCTCGGCTGCGCCGCGAGCTGGACCAGACTCAGGAGCGCCTGGATCGCACCGAGACCGCGCTGGAGATCATGGGAAAAGCACGCGCGCTCTTGGAGGACGTCTCCAAGAGCGCGGATACCGAGACCAGGCGCAACAAGCGCTGATGGGCGCCCACGACGAGCTGATCGTCGCAGGGACTACCACCCGGGCCGCGTCGGCCTTGACTGGTATCGCCCGCTCCACAGCAGCTCGCCGCACGGCCCGCCCGCTCCCGCCTGCGCCGCGGGACGCCCCGCCGGCCAACCGGCTGGACTGTGCCGAACGAGCCAGCGTGCTGGCCGTGCTCAACAGTTCCGAGTTCGTCGACTCCACCCCGATACAGGTGTTCGCGACGTTGCTGGATCGTGGGATCTACCTGTGCTCGGTCTCCACGATGTATCGCATCCTGCGGGACAACGCCCAGGTCACAGAGCGCCGCCGGCAGGCTCGTCACCCGGCCCGGGTGGTGCCCGAGCTGGTGGCCACCGGCCCCGGGCAGGTCTACACCTGGGACATCACCAAGCTGCCCGGCCCGGCCAAGGGCGTCTACTACGACGCCTACGTGATGATCGATATCTACTCCCGCTACCTCGTCGGCGTCCACGTCCACGCCCGCGAGTCCGGGCCGCTGGCGAAGGAGATGATGCGTGAAGTGTTCGGCATCCACGGCATCCCGAAGGTCGTCCACGCCGACCGCGGCACCTCGATGACCTCAAAGTCCGTGGCCACACTGCTCTCCGACCTGGAAGTCACCCGGTCCCATTCACGGCCGAAGGTCTCCAACGACAACCCCTACTCCGAGGCGTGGTTCAAGACGTTGAAGTACGCGCCGGTCTTCCCAGACCGGTTCGGATCCCTGGCCGACGCGCGGGCGTTCATGGACGAGTTCAAGGACCGCTACAACCACGAGCACCACCACCAGGGCCTGGGCCTGCACACCCCTGCCGACGTCCACTACGGCCTGGCGACAGCGAAAGCCACCGGCCGCACCGACGTTCTCTCAGCGGCCCGCGCTGCCCACCCCGAGCGCTTCGGCACCAACAACACCCCGAAGATCCTCGCCCTGCCCGACGCGGCCTGGATCAACAAACCCACCGAGAACAAACAGACCGAAGACCAGGCGACCTACGAACCCGCCGCCTGACTCCCACTGGCCCCATTCACCTTGACAACTTCCG
>NZ_JBQSXR010000047.1:0-1704 GCF_052378395.1 Brachybacterium sp. AOP29-B2-41 | reverse complement strand
CCTCGAGATTTCACGGGGGTGTGGTCTCGCCCGACGGACGGCATAAAGAAAGGTGCTCCTGGCCTGGGATGATGCGGGGTGTTGAGTCTCGTAATCCCTGGCCGGAAGGAGCACCTTTCAGGTGTCCCACCCTACCTTGTTCTTCTACCCCCGTCCGCGCGTGGACATCGCTGAGGTCCCGGCGGCCGCGCATGCGGGCGCGGTGCTGCTGACCGGCACGATCCACGCCACCGGCCTCGCCCCTTCGCTGCGTGAAGCTCTGGATCCGTGGACGAAGCCACTGGCCGAGCATCACGCCTCGAAGGTCCTGCTGGACCTCGCGATGACTCTCGCGATCGGCGGCGAGCACGCTTCGGATACTGATCTGCTGCGATGCGAACCGGGACTGTTCGGAGACGTCGCCTCGGCCCCAACGATCTCCAGGAACCTGACCACGCTGGCCGAGGACGCGCCCGCCGTGGTCGAGGCGATCTCCCAGGCCCGCCGCATCGCGCGTGAACGGGCCTGGGCACTGGCCGGCGACCACTCCCCGGTCCGCAGGCTCAGTGCGAGGAATCCGCTGGTCATCGACCTCGACGCCACCCTGATCAACGTCCACAGCGAGAAGGAGCAGGCTGCACCGACGTTCAAACGCGGCTTCGGTTACCACCCACTGTGCGCTTTCCTGGACCACGGCAGCGAAGGAACCGGGGAACCGCTGGCGATCCACCTGCGCCCCGGCAACGCCGGTTCCAACACCGCCGCCGATCACATCACCATCACCAGGCAGGCCCTTGCGCAGCTCCCGGCTGGTCTGCTCTCCTCCGGCGGAAGGGGGTCGAAGAAGGTCCTGATCCGCACCGACGGAGCCGGTGGCACCAAGGACTTCGTCAAGTGGCTGACCGGGCAGCGTCTGGCCTACTCAGTCGGGTTCACCCTCCCCGCGAACACTCCCGACCTGCTGGAACGTATCGATGAGGCGAAGACGTGGACTCCTGCCTACGACACCGACACCGACGGGATCCGCGACGGAGCATGGGTCGCGGAACTGACCGGGCTGCTGGATCTTCAGGGTTGGCCGCCCGGGATGCGGGTGATCGTGCGGAAGGAACGTCCTCATCCTGGGGCGCAGCTGCGGATCACCGATCACGAGGGGATGCGCATCACCGCGTTCGCGACCAACACCCCGCGCGGCCAACTTCCCGTGCTCGAGCTGCGACACCGCCGCCGCGCACGATGCGAAGACCGGATCCGCAACGCCAAGGACATGGGCTTGATGAAGTTCCCGCTGCAGGGCTTCGCGCAGAACCAGGTCTGGTGCCAGATCATCCAGCTCGCTAGCGAGCTCGTCGCCTGGATGCAGACCATCGCGCTGACCGGCCATGATGCGCGGAAGTGGGAGCCCAAACGGCTCCGCGCACGGCTGTTCGAGATCCCCGCGACCCTCGTGCGCCGCAGCCGGCACAACCTCCTCCACCTCGCCCAGCACGCTCCCGAAGCCCGCACCGTCCTGACTGGCATCAACCGGCTCCGCACCGCCGTCGCACAGACCTGACCAAGCTGCTCCACCCGCCCCTACGACCAGCATCAACCTCTCGGGAGTGGAACCCGACCGCCCGCAACGGACACTGCGACGATCTGTCATACCCGAATGCCAGAATCAGCAGCTGAACACCGGCAACGACGCCGACCGCGACCGCTCACCAGCCCGATGAAAGATCGAGG
>NZ_JBQSXR010000046.1:0-1772 GCF_052378395.1 Brachybacterium sp. AOP29-B2-41 | reverse complement strand
GCAGACGTGGTTCGTGGGGTTTCTGGTGTGTGGGTGGAGGGGTTTCGGTGGGTGAGTTCGAGGAGGACCGGTTCGCTGACGCGGACGCGGCGGGCGAGCCGCCGGCCGGGATCCCTCCGCGCGAGGATGCCCCTGCCGGTGACCCGCCTGCCGGGCCCGGTGTCGGGCAGTCGTCTTCGGCCAGTCGTGGTGTGGCGCCGGAGGGGCTGCCGCAGTGGGAGGTGCGGGCGCGGCGGGTGCTGGATGAGGAGTACATCCTGGAGGAAGCGGCCCCCGGGAGTCTCGACGCGGGGCGGATGCTGGGGCTGCATCGCACGATGCGGACCCGGGCGAGTCTGCACGCGCATCTGCTGCGTCAGCTCTCCACGTTCTTCTGTGAGGACCCCGAGGTGCGGGGCCTGCTCGATGACGCGGATGTGACCGCGTTGAAGATCGCCGCGGGGCTGCGTTGCACCTACCCCCAAGCACACGGCAAGGTTCGTGACGCGTATCTGGCGGTGCAGTGGATGCCGGTGACGTTCACGTACCTGCGTCGCGGGGATCTGCCCGAGCAGTGGCATCACTACCTGATCCGCCACACCCGGCGCCTGAGCGAGGAGCAGGCCCGGGACGTGGATGCGCATATGGCCACGATCGAGATTCCCTCGATCTCGCAGGACACGTTCGAGAAGCATGTCCGGCTCGCGGTCGCCCTCGCCACCGCCGGGACTCTCCCAGCGCCGCCGTCCCGGTCACGGGACGTGGAGATCGTGGGGATCGATACCGAGACGGGAACCGCATCGTTGTTGGTGACGGGCCCGATCCCGGAGATCCAGGCCCTCGCCCACCGGCTCGATGTCGCAGCCCGCACCGTCCAGAAAGCCCAGCGCACCGCGTTAGAAGCAGGTGCCGAAGGGCCGTTGCCGTTCGATATTGATCGGGACCTCGCCGAGCGGGGCACCGCGTTGTCGCTGCGGACGCTGCGGTACGCGATCTTGACCCACTCGGTCCTGGACATCGACCCCGTCGAAGAAACTGCCAGGCCCTACAAGATCCTCGTCACCGTCCCGGCACTGACCCTGCTGGGCCAGAGTGACGCGCCCGCGATGCTGGAGGGGATGACGCCGCTACCCGCAGAGCTCGCCCGGGAACTCGCAGCCGGGGAGAGCACCTGGCAGCGGATCCTCACCGACCCGATCACCGGCGCGTACCTGCCCGTGACCGCGCAGACCTACCAGCCCACCACCCAGATGCGCCTCCAGCTGAGGCTGCGTCACCCGGTCTGTGCGGTGCCGGGCTGTACCCGGGCCACGGTCCTCGCGGCAGAGGATGACCACATCATCGAATACGACCATGACCACCCCGACCAGGGCGGGCAAACCTCGCTGTGGAACCTCCACCGCCTCTGCTGGCTCCACCACAAACAAAAAACCGCGGGACTGATCGACCCCGCCCGTGACCCGGTCGAGGATCCCGCCCGCGGTGACGGGACCACCACCGCCGGGCCATTGGAGACGACCTGGGATATCGGCCGGGACATTCGGATACGAGCCAGGGAGAACACCGACCTGCTCACCCCACGACTGGCGAAGATCCTCCAACGGGACTGGCGTGCCTACGAACGCGCCCACGAAGACGCGCTACGTCTCCACGCCGAAGAGAACACCAGACCCCGTCAGGAACGAGCCGCCGAGCAGCGCCGTGCCGCATGGGCAAAGGCCTACTCCCACCGCGGAGGACGCCGGATCATCCCACCCAACCCCACCCACGACGAAACCGAACCACCGTTCTAG
>NZ_JBQSXR010000045.1:0-1863 GCF_052378395.1 Brachybacterium sp. AOP29-B2-41 | reverse complement strand
CGGTGCTGATCTCCGCACCGCCGGCGACGCTAGCTTTGAGGTCGAACGGGCGAGGGTCGAGATGACTGCTCCATCGAGGTCGCGCCTCCCGCTTCCCTGGGGGACCTGAGCCCCACCGCGACATTGATGTCGAAGCAGGGGTCGACGGCGCCGTAGAGCTACTGCGGGGCGCCACAGTCGGCTGTCGTGCCGTACCTGGGACGGCTGCGTTCGGCAGGGGCACGCCCTCCGGGCTTGAGTGCGGCGCCAAGGCCTGTCACACTATGACCTTCGTCACCCCATGGGGTTGTTTGCACTTCAGCGCACGGGCTCCTAGCTTCGATGCTCGAGCCGCAGGAACCACTATCGAACCGGGATGAGAAATTGAAGATCACAAGAACGGCTAAACTCGCTGCCGCCGCAGTTCTCGTTAGCATCGCAGCGGCAACCCCTGGGGTAGCGTTAGCAGACGATTACGCAAGTGGCACCGCCACGCCTTCCGATTCAACGCAATCGATCACTGAAACGACACCCCTACGGGCTGACTGGTGCATTAACACCGGACAGTTTCCGGAGTACAGCGGCAAGCTACATTGCGCCTACACCTTTGCCTTCAATTCAGCCCCCATCGCAAAGGTGAAGCGGGCGGGCGTTGTTGGCAGCGCTACGGGGCCAGTCAAAGAAGTGATCATCATGCAGGGCACAACCTTCTCGAACAGAAAGCAGGTTGCCAAAAGAACCACCACTGCTATGGCAGTGTCCGCAGTTGCACCTTCAGCAGCAAAGGGATGGGTGAACTGCAATGTTCCTAGCCAAGTAGAAATGTCGCTGTACTGCTGGGCGCGACCTTCGTGAGCTGGAGTGAGCGCGGACTGAAGATCTGCGCCACCCTACTCGTCGGCCTGCTCGGCAGCGCAGGCTGCTCGAGCCCGCTGCCCCCTCGAGAAACACCTCCAGTCTCATCCAGCACGGAGGAGCCCTTCAGCGTGCTCAGTCAAGAGCGGGAGGATTTCGACGTCCCTCCGCCTGGGTTTGCGGACCCGCAAATGGAGACCGAGGAATCCTCCTGGCGCCTCGCGCGCTCCTCGGAGGACATAGCGGTCTACCTAGGAAAAGCTGGAAACGACTATTGCTATTTGATCATTGAGACCGGCATTGGAACGCAGTCATGCGACGAGGCATCCGACGGCCAGCCCTTAACTCTCTTGAGCGAAACCCCTGATGGGCGCGGAACCCTCCTATACGCCGTCGTCCAGGACACATATCGAGCCCTCCGCATCGGCGAGACGACGTGCATGGTGGCAAACAACGTGGTTATCATGCAGAATCCCCCGTTAAGCGTCAGCAGAATTGAACTTCTCGACGATCAGGGCGATACGAGAGTGGAGGCGGTTCCGCCGAACGAAAGCGAGCAGAACGCCGATCTCAAGCCGGTATGTCTGTAGACAAGAATCGCCCCAGGGCTGAGAGTTTGAATGCCGTGGCCGAGCATTTCGCGGACGGCTTCATTGTTCGCGAGGGGCGAGGCCGATCGCGGCGGTCAGGTCCCGGCCATCGGCGCGCGGCGGATCGAGGCCGGCCTCATCGCACCACGTGAGCCAGGCACGACCGTTGGCGTAGTAGCCGCAGCCGTGGTTTGCGCGAGGCCGACTCCTCCCTACCTTCGGACGTCAGACAGACGTTGTTTATCTGGCTCCCGGGATGGCCGGATCTCCCCAGTTTGCGTAGATCGCCCCGCGCACCCATCGGCCAGGGACCTCAACACGGCACATCTGCCACAGTGAGCACCACCCTGCGTGACAGCTACGGCACCGTAGGCTCCCCCGTCCCACAGGGTCTAAAACGGTCGATCTGACACAGATCTGCTCGCTCGGGTATACCCCA
>NZ_JBQSXR010000044.1:0-2139 GCF_052378395.1 Brachybacterium sp. AOP29-B2-41 | reverse complement strand
ACGACCTCGGCATCCACGTCTACTTCTGCGATCCTCGCTCACCGTGGCAACGAGGCTCGAACGAGAACACCAACCGGCTCCTACGCCAGTACCTGGCGAAGAACGCCGACCTGTACCGCTTCACTCAAGACGAACTCGATCAGATCGCGAACAAGATCAACACACGTCCACGCCAGGTCCTTGACTGGCTGAGCAGCCGCGAACGACTTCGTGCTTGCAGGCTCGCCTAAACGGCTCAGTAGAGCGGCTCGAGAGTGTCATCTTCGAGGTCAGGCAGCATCTCGTGATCGTCGTAGGTCATGTAGTCAACGGAGTGCAGGTAACCGTCGACGACCCATAGATCGAGCTGGCCAAGCCCTTCTCCGGCGCGCGAGACATCCAAGGTAGAGAACGGTCCGCCACCGTGCCTGATCCGGGCTGCCTTCGGCAACTTGGGAACCGAGATAAGGAAGCAGTCGCACTCGTCGAGCTGGTACCCACCCCACGACGCGACGCGGAGCTGCTCGCGAGCCAGTTCACGGTACGGGTGATCCCCGCTGCACAGAAGATCCAGCACCGTCTTCTCCTTCGCGGAGAAAGCACTCCCAACTGCGCGACCACGACTCATGTTCATCCCTCGAGGATACGGGGGCGGCATCGCTGGGTCTCGCTACCGCAGACATGGCACCTACGGCACGAAGACCTGACAGAGTAGGCGGGTGGTGCGTTGACCGGTTGAGACCGCCGTCGTTTGTGGCACACCAGCGTAAGTCCCGTCGGAGCGCCGTTGCCGCGGGTGAAGATGAGCCAGAATCCCGTGCCACAAGCTGCCTTCTCCCTCACTGCCGGGAGAGCTAACCGCTGTATCAGATAAGCCCAGGCCGGACCGCAATCTCGCGCGGCAGCCGCGCGAGAGCGAGTCGGCCGGGAGAATAATTCCTAACCGAACGATGCCGTCCCCCGATAATGGAGACGGGCTGCTGCACGGTTATGCGGCCACAGGTCAGGACCGCGCAGCGCAGTGGGAGGCCGTCTACAGCATCGCTCCGCGCACCAAGGCGCCGGTGGTGCGCGAGTTCGTTGACGACGACGGCGAGATGCAGCGGAGCCTCGAGCTGGCGCGCTGGGGT
Organism: Brachybacterium sp. AOP29-B2-41; assembly: GCF_052378395.1. NCBI lineage: Bacteria > Bacillati > Actinomycetota > Actinomycetes > Micrococcales > Dermabacteraceae > Brachybacterium > Brachybacterium sp. AOP29-B2-41. The sequence continues at coordinate 1,030 of NZ_JBQSXR010000044.1, read as the reverse complement.
CTGCACCCCGCGTGGGCGAAGGACAAGGGGCCCCGCCCGATCAACGCGCGCCTAGAGACGATCGCGACCAACGGCATGTTCCGCGGACCGTTCTCGAGCAGTCGCACCATCGTGCCCATGACCGGCTACTACGAGTGGGTCGAGGCCGACGACGGCGGCAAGGACCCGTACTTCATCCACCACCCCGACGGGCAGCTGCTGCACGCCGCCGGCCTCACCGCCGGTCGCAAGGCCGAGGACGGCGACGGCTGGGACGTCACCTTCACCATCGTCACGCGCGAGGCGAGGGACGCCAGCGGCGAGGTCCACGACCGCATGCCCGTCTTCCTCACTGAGGACGCTGTCGCCGAGTGGCTCGTCCCCGGGAAGCTCGAGCCCGCGCAGAAGGACCCTCTCCTCGCGCAGCTCGACCAGGTCTCCACCACCATGGCCGCCGAGCTGGTGACCGTGCCGGTAGACCGCCAGGTCAACAACGTCCGCACCCTCGACCGCACGGACCCCTCGCTCATCGCACCGCTCGACGCCGACTGAGCCCGCCGGCGCCTGGCTGTCCGGCCCCGAGCGCACACTGAGCCCCGTGAGCCCCCAGCCCTTCACTCCCTATCCCGCTCCGCCCTCCGGGCGGTCGAGCGAGATGCGCGCGAGATACCCGCGCTACTACGCGCAAAAGGACCTGCTCGGCGCGGCCGAGTCGGTCGTCGCCGACTACCAGCGCGCCGTCGCAGGCGGCACCACGGTGACCATGAACCACAGCTGGCGAGACCCCAACGTTCCGGACGAGTCTGTGCAGGTCATCGTGGGCGGGGAGCGGCTGCTCCTCACCGTCGACGAGTGGCTGGACCGCATCGAACTCGCCAAGCCCCACGTGATGTCCTGGGTATCCGCCCGGGTACACCTCGAGGGCGCGAAAGACCGCGCCCGACGCGGACGCGTGGAGCCGTACTGGCACGAGGCGATCCGCCGCGCGAACCCCGGTCGACGCTGAGCGAGGAGCACGACGGGTGAGACAGGGCGGCGTAGTCGGCTTCGA
>NZ_JBQSXR010000043.1:0-2216 GCF_052378395.1 Brachybacterium sp. AOP29-B2-41 | reverse complement strand
CGGATTTCGCCGGTGTGCCGGCCGTCGCGGGTCAGCTGACGGCGTGAGGCGATGACCCGTTCTCGGACCGGGCGCGGCCCTCGCCGCCACGCGATTCTATGGCCTGCCCAGCCTCTGACCGATGTCTCGACTCATCCGTCCCGGTGGACCTAGGGAGTCGAGCCCTAGGTCCACCCGAGATGGATAAGACATCGCTCAGGCTCTCACTGCGTCGCGCTACCTTGGGGACTTAGGCCCAGTCCTTGTGCGGCGACGTGCCGCCGATACCGGCGTTGAACGTATTCGTCGGATCGAGCTCCTTGAAGTGCTCTTCCATGGACTCCGGCAGCTTGTAGATGCGACCGTAGTTGTGCTCGGCGGGCAGCTTCGCGCCGCGCTCCTCCAGCAGGTGCTGGATGCGGTCGTGCAGCGCCTCGGGATCCACGCCCTGCTTGGCGACATAGTCCTGGTGCATCACATGGCAGAAGAAGTGCCCGTAATACGCCTTGACCTCAAGCTGGTCGTCGATCTCCTCCGGCAGCACCTCGAGCCAGTTCCAATCGTCGCGACGCAGGGCCACATCGATGGGGATGAGCCCTGCGATGTGCCGGCGCTTCAACGCGGCGTAGCGAGTGGCGGCACTGGCCGCGCCGAACCGGTTGAGCGACGCGCTCTTTTCTTCATCAGACGTGCAGATGAAGAACTCACCAGTGTGCTCGGGCTCTGCGAAGAACTCCTTGAGCATCTTCTCGCTCGCGGCCTTCTGCGACTCGCTGACGGTGAGCAGCAGGTGATGCTCGAAACGGTTGCGGTACTCCATCATGCGCTTGGGCAGCTGGTTGGGCAGCACGCTGAACATGGCTTGCGATACCGTGTCGGCGAAGGTCGGACCAATGCCGGGAATCTTCGAGAACAAGCCGTTGGCCCACGTCTTGAACGAGAACATGCGCGTCTGCAGCGCTGGACTCATGAACTTCAGGAAGACGAAGGTGTCTTTGCCGTACTTCTCGGCCAAGTCGAAGGCACTGCGGCCCATGTACTCACCAGAGATAGGCAGCGGCATGTCGGCTTCGAGGAACAACCGACGGATCTCTTCGAGCTCGTGCGTGTTGTTCGTGCCGATGTAAAACACGGTCGGGTGCACTTCGCGAGGGAAGGTGCGGGTGCGCACCGCGAACACCATCAGCTTGCCGGCCGAGCCGGAAGCCTCGAACAGGTACTCGGGGTTCGCATTGTAGCGAGCAGGCGAAGGCACGATCTTGCGCAAGTGCTCGGCGTACTCGGTCTCGTTCGAGTCTTCGGGAGCTGGGGTGACATCCTCGGGAGACCACTCGCCGCGCTGTAGACGGTCGAGTGCGACCTCAGGGTCGTCTCCGAGCGAGATGCCCAGGTGATTGACCAGCTCGACCTTGCCGTCGTCGTTGACGCGGGCGAAGATCGCTTCGCGCGTGAATGCCGGACCCTTGCGAATCTGGCTGCCGCCCGAGTTGTTCGCGATGCCGCCGATGACCGAGGCGCCGATTGATGTCGACCCGATCACCGAGTGCGGCTCGCGCTGGTGCTTGGCGAGCGCGTCGGTCAGGTGTGTCAGCGGGGTGCCCGCGAGCGAGATCGCCTCGCGCGCGTCGTTGATGAGGTGCACCTCATCGATGCGGTGAGTCGAGATGATCACAATGGGGCGATCGTAGTCTTGGAAGCCGGGGCCGGATCCACCAGTCAGGCCCGTGTTCGATGCCTGCGGGATGACGATGAGGTTGTTGTCGACGGATACCTGCAGCGCCCGCCACATCTCGACCAGCGTGCCGGGGCGCACCACGGCGAAGACTGGTCCTCCGCCGAATCGATAGCCTTTGCTGAATGGCATCGTGGCACGCTCAGAGGTCAGTACATGTTCGTCGCCGACGATTCTCTTGAACGCATCGATCGCTTCGTGCGAAGTCGTGGTGGTCTGTCCTGGTTGCGTCATCTCTAAGCTTCCTATATTCAGTTGCATCACAAGCGCGTCATGATGCTGAGGGGATGTCGCCTTGATCCGAGCTAGTCCGCGGTCGTTCATTTTTTGATGGGCGGGGAAACGAGCCAGGGGGACGACGTCTGCGACCGTCTGCCCGGAAGCTCGCTACGGCGTCCAAGGAGTGTGCGTGTGCGTATGCATGTGCATACGCGCATCCTCATTGTAGAAGATGCGCATCAGATAGTTTCGGACCGCGGTACTTTCGGACTCCGGTAGGTTCGGA
>NZ_JBQSXR010000042.1:0-2612 GCF_052378395.1 Brachybacterium sp. AOP29-B2-41 | reverse complement strand
AGCCGTACTTCGTCCATGCCAACGACGGCGAGCTGCTGCACGCCGCGGGTCTGACGACCGCCGAGCAGAACAGCGAGGGCGAGTGGGATGTGTCCTTCACGATCATCACCCGCGAGGCTCGCGACGCAGCCGGCGATGTCCACGACAGGATGCCAGCGTTCGTGGACGAGGACCTCATCAACGAGTGGCTCGCGCCGGGCAAGCTCGAGAAGGACCAGCGGGAGCACCTGCACGGCGTGCTCGGCGACGTCTCCGAGAAGATCGCTGCGTCGCTGGTGACTCACCCGGTCGACCGCTCGGTGAACAACGTGCGGACCCTGGACCGGAACGATCCGGAGCTCATCGCACCGATCGAGCTCTCCTAGACGAGGTCCGTAGGCGAGACCCCGCGCCGGAACGCCTCGCGAGCGACCTCGAGGCCGAGAGGCTTGCCGTAGAGCCGACTCGGGATCTCCTCGATCGGAAAGTCCCACAGCACGCCGTAGCGGGCGAGCTACCAGCCGGCGCGAGTCACGGGCTGCTCCTTCTCAAGCTCGGGCGGCACAGACAGCACGTACCCCAGCAGCTGTCGGGCCGTGTCGCCGGTCAGGACCGAGTCGGCCTGGGTGCCCCGCCTCGACTTCACTTCTACGAGCGTCCCGTCCAGCAACAGGTCGGCAGACCCGTGCCCGCACCGCGGTTGCACGACCGACCTCGCCACCTGCGACGGTGCGGGGAGCGCCTGTGTCGCGAGGTGCAGCATGTCGGCGACCGCTGAGATCTCCTCAGGGTCCGGCATCTCGAGCAGCTCACCGAGATGGGAGATGCCCAGCCGGCTGTGGCGGTGCGCAGGGTCGTCACAGAGCTCCGGTGCCCGCCCGACGGCTGCGTGCAGTCCGAGCACCATGCCGTGTCGCCCGAACCCGGTCCTTGAGGCTTCGTCCTCGATCGCATCGCCGCGCAGGTCCGGGAGCCAGCGGCGGAGCTGGTGCTGGTAGTCCTTCCACACCTGGTCCTCGGCCTCGAGCTCAGCCGGAGTTTTCTGCTCGCCGGTCGCCGGGTGCCGCATCCCGAACGCACGCTGGCGCACCCGGAATCGTCCACACTCAGCCGTGCCTGTTGTCGGCTCATCGGAGTAGCGCAGAGTCAGCAGCTCATCGATCGCGTTGCCGACGGCGGCGTTGCTCGGCGCTTCGTTCACCAGGCACTTGAGCCCCTGCACCCGGGTGGAGTTCGTGAAGACGAGCGGACCGGATGGGGTCTGCACCGTCCGCGGCGGCTCGCCCGTCGGCCTGAACCGCACACCGTCGAGATGGCGGTAGTGCTCGTGCAGGTACTTCTTCCGCTTATGCCAGTCCCGCATGGTCTTGTCGAAGACGAAGTCGCCCTTCATCGGCGACGGCCCGACGCGGGTGCGGTCATGCTGGCCTCCTGGGCGATCTGTGATGCCAATATGCACTCTACCGAGCGGGTGTGTTCGCTACGGGAGTCTGGATCCTGGTGCTCGCTGTTCGGTTCGTAGCATGAGGGACGGTGCTCATGACGCGGGAACGGCGCTCATGACGAACGCCGCCTTCGCGTTACGCCGATGTGGGCGCGTCGCGAAGGCGGCGAGTCGATGGGGGACCGGGAGCCATGTCGCGGAGGCCGATCCACTGCCGGGGCGGATCATTCCCGCGTTTGGCGCAACCTGAGCTCGGCAATCAGCACAACAATCACTCCGATGGCTGGGAGCACTGTGACGTACACCGGTGGATGAATTACGCCAAAGAGCGTGAGCACTCCTAAAAGAATGCCAATCGCTACGAAAGTGTACCCAATCGGCTTAACGCTTCGCATCTAACCAATCCTCTCTTGGCGCAAATCTATCGGGTCAGGCGAAGGGGTTGCATGCTCCGAGGCCGTTCAGCAGCCAGTACCACGTCACGCTACCGTCCTCTTCCTGGCACATCCCGATGACTCCACTGGCGGCGGCAAGTGCGCTCGCCACGACCCCGCCGGCGATGCCCCCTACGCCAGTCCCGGACGTGGCGAGGCCGATTCCTCCGGCGATCACGGAAGCCGTGGCGGTGCCCGCCGTGACCTTCCCGGCAAGGTAGCTGTCGAAGTGGATCTTCAGGCCGTACCAGTGGGCCGAGATGGAGCCGTGCGGCCCCGTGTACATGGTCTTTCCCCCAGCCTGTGGACGAATAGCGCCATCGGTGCTCCCGCCCCCGACCTGCTCGTTCCACGCCTCGACAGCCGTGCGGACTTCGCCGGTGGTGGCCGCACCGAGTTCACGCGTGGCGGCCGCTTCGTCCAGCTCGTAGCGCTGGCCTGCCTGGGTGACGAACTTGTTAGCGGCGGCGATCTGTTCGTCTGTGAGGCTGAGGGTCGCGGAATCGGCCTGCGCGCTCGTTGCTTGCGAGAGAGGCTGCGTCGAAGCAGCTGTGGCCGAGGTGGCTGCGCCGGTGCCGAGCACGGCGGCAATCAGAGTTCCGCCCCCCAGCATGAATGCGCGCCTGCGATCAACATTGAGTTCAGACAGATTGGACATGTCCATTCATCCCTTCGGGTTGACTTCATGGCGGCCCATCCGCCATCTCCATCGGGGCACGAACAGGGTATGCATCCTTAAAAAGGCGAGTCAAATC
>NZ_JBQSXR010000041.1:0-5374 GCF_052378395.1 Brachybacterium sp. AOP29-B2-41 | reverse complement strand
GTGCGCGTGTTGCTTGATATCTCAATAGCGTGTCTGTTTGTTGATGCCATTATTTTGAATGGCAATTATAATACGGATGATACAGCAGTTATATGCTGGTTGTTTGTTTATGTTGTCAGGATACTGTTTTTCATGTTTTTTCATGGAGAGTTTGATCCTGGCTCAGGACGAACGCTGGCGGCGTGCTTAACACATGCAAGTCGAACGATGACGGTGGTGCTTGCACTGCCTGATTAGTGGCGAACGGGTGAGTAACACGTGAGTAACCTGCCCCTCACTTCGGGATAACCTCGGGAAATCGTGGCTAATACCGGATATGAACTTCTACCGCATGGTGGTTGTTGGAAAGATTTATCGGTGAGGGATGGACTCGCGGCCTATCAGTTTGTTGGTGAGGTAATGGCTCACCAAGACGATGACGGGTAGCCGGCCTGAGAGGGCGACCGGCCACACTGGGACTGAGACACGGCCCAGACTCCTACGGGAGGCAGCAGTGGGGAATATTGCACAATGGGCGAAAGCCTGATGCAGCGACGCCGCGTGAGGGATGACGGCCTTCGGGTTGTAAACCTCTTTCAGTAGGGAAGAAGCGAAAGTGACGGTACCTGCAGAAGAAGCGCCGGCTAACTACGTGCCAGCAGCCGCGGTAATACGTAGGGCGCAAGCGTTGTCCGGAATTATTGGGCGTAAAGAGCTCGTAGGTGGCTTGTCGCGTCTGCCGTGAAAACCCGAGGCTCAACCTCGGGCGTGCGGTGGGTACGGGCAGGCTAGAGTGTGGTAGGGGAGACTGGAACTCCTGGTGTAGCGGTGAAATGCGCAGATATCAGGAAGAACACCGATGGCGAAGGCAGGTCTCTGGGCCATTACTGACACTGAGGAGCGAAAGCATGGGTAGCGAACAGGATTAGATACCCTGGTAGTCCATGCCGTAAACGTTGGGCACTAGATGTGGGGAACATTCCACGTTTTCCGCGTCGTAGCTAACGCATTAAGTGCCCCGCCTGGGGAGTACGGCCGCAAGGCTAAAACTCAAAGGAATTGACGGGGGCCCGCACAAGCGGCGGAGCATGCTGATTAATTCGATGCAACGCGAAGAACCTTACCAAGGCTTGACATGCACCGGGCGACTGCAGAGATGTGGTTTTCTTCGGACTGGTGCACAGGTGGTGCATGGTTGTCGTCAGCTCGTGTCGTGAGATGTTGGGTTAAGTCCCGCAACGAGCGCAACCCTCGTTCTATGTTGCCAGCACGTCATGGTGGGGACTCATAGGAGACTGCCGGGGTCAACTCGGAGGAAGGTGGGGACGACGTCAAATCATCATGCCCCTTATGTCTTGGGCTTCAAGCATGCTACAATGGTCGGTACAATGGGTTGCGAAACTGTGAGGTGGAGCGAATCCCAAAAAGCCGGCCTCAGTTCGGATTGGGGTCTGCAACTCGACCCCATGAAGTCGGAGTCGCTAGTAATCGCAGATCAGCAACGCTGCGGTGAATACGTTCCCGGGCCTTGTACACACCGCCCGTCAAGTCACGAAAGTCGGTAACACCCGAAGCCAGTGGCCCATCCTCGTGAGGGAGCTGTCGAAGGTGGGATCGGTGATTGGGACTAAGTCGTAACAAGGTAGCCGTACCGGAAGGTGCGGCTGGATCACCTCCTTTCTAAGGAGCATCACCAATTATGGTGGCCATTTTCCTGCCCGAGTGTGGTGGGGGTGGTTGCTCAAGGGTGGAACATCAACGAATAGGCGCTTCATCAGCTGGCATGGCTTGTGAGTACCGCTCCCTTTGGGGGGTGTGGAAAGCGGGTGTGCTGGGTGGTTTGAGGTGGAGACACGCTATTGGGTTGTGAGGCTGCACGCAGCCCCAACGGGACCGTCCTTCGGGAGGGTCTTTTTTGGGGTGTGTGGCTGGTCCTCCCTGATCTTGCCTGGCGCGAATGCGTGGGTGGGGTTGGTGTGGGGTTGTTTCTTGAGAACTGCATAGTGGACGCGAGCATCTTGTAAGCAATTTTAAAGATTTTGTGTCTTTGTGTGTTGCCGTAAGTTTTAAAGGGCACACGGTGGATGCCTTGGCAAGAGGAGCCGACGAAGGACGTGGGAGTCTGCGTTAAGCCTCGGGGAGTTGGCAACCGAACTGTGATCCGAGGATGTCCGAATGGGGAAACCCACCACGAGTCATGTCGTGGTACCCACCGCTGAATGTATAGGCGGTGTGGAGGGAACGCGGGGAAGTGAAACATCTCAGTACCCGCAGGAAGAGAAAACAAAAGTGATTCCGTGAGTAGTGGCGAGCGAAATCGGATGAGGCTAAACCTGGTCTGTGTGATACCCGGCAGGGGTTGCAGGTTGGGGGTTGTGGGACGTATCAGGGCTGTCTGCCGGCAGCTCGGCGTGGACGTGTATTGATAGTCGAAGTCGTGTTGAGTGCGACGGCGTAGAGGGTGTGACCCCCGTAGACGAAATCGATGTACGGCGCGATGCTGTTCCCAAGTAACACCGGACCCGTGAAATCTGGTGTGAATCTGCCAGGACCACCTGGTAAGCCTAAATACTACCTCTTGACCGATAGCGGACAAGTACCGTGAGGGAAAGGTGAAAAGCACCCCGGGAGGGGAGTGAAATAGTACCTGAAACCGTGTGCTTACAATCCGTCGGAGCCTTTAGGGGTGACGGCGTGCCTTTTGAAGAATGAGCCTGCGAGTTAGTGGTCGGTGGCGAGGTTAACCCGTGTGGGGTAGCCGTAGCGAAAGCGAGTCTGAACGGGGCGTTCAGTCGCCGGCTCTAGACCCGAAGCGAAGTGATCTATCCATGGGCAGTGTGAAGCGCGGGTAAGACCGCGTGGAGGCGCGAACCCACTTCAGTTGAAAATGGAGGGGATGACCTGTGGATAGGGGTGAAAGGCCAATCAAACTTCGTGATAGCTGGTTCTCCCCGAAATGCATTTAGGTGCAGCGTTGCGTGTTCCGTACCGGAGGTAGAGCACTGGATAGGCGATGGGCCCCACCGGGTTACTGACCTTAGCCAAACTCCGAATGCCGGTACGCTAGAGCGCAGCAGTGAGACTGTGGGGGATAAGCTTCATAGTCGAGAGGGAAACAGCCCAGAACATCAGCTAAGGCCCCTAAGCGTGTGCTAAGTGGAAAAGGATGTGGAGTTGCTGAGACAACCAGGAGGTTGGCTTAGAAGCAGCCACCCTTGAAAGAGTGCGTAATAGCTCACTGGTCAAGTGATTCTGCGCCGACAATTTAGCGGGGCTCAAGCACACCGCCGAAGCTGTGTCATTCAGTCCTTGTGGCTGGATGGGTAGGGGAGCGTCGTGCAGCCAGCGAAGCCGCGGGGGAACCCAGTGGTGGAGGCTGTACGAGTGAGAATGCAGGCATGAGTAGCGAAAGACGGGTGAGAAACCCGTCCGCCGATTGATCAAGGGTTCCAGGGCCAGGTTTATCCGCCCTGGGTTAGTCGGGACCTAAGGCGAGGCCGACAGGCGTAGTCGATGGACATCGGGTTGATATTCCCGAACCGATCGTAGGAGGACCCATACCGAGGCAGTCGATGCTAACCACCCGAGTTTTCCCCATGCCCTTCGGGGTGTGGAGGTTGACGAGGCTGGGAACCAAGGTTGTAGTAGGTCAGCGCGAGGAATGACGCAGAGAGGTAGCTTCCGCGGACTTAATGGAATAGTCCGTCTAAGCGTGCAGCCCGACCCCGGGTAATGCTGGGGTCATCAAGGGTCAGACGTGATGGGGATCCCGTATGGGCGTAGGTGAGTGATCCTGTACTGCCAAGAAAAGTTCCGGCGTGACGAATACGGTCGCCCGTACCCTAAACCGACTCAGGTGATCAGGTAGAGAATACCGAGGCGTTCGAGAGAATCGTGGTTAAGGAACTCGGCAAAATGCCCCCGTAACTTCGGGAGAAGGGGGGCCCGAACCGTGAGAGCGGTGAGGGCCGCAGAGACCAGGGAGAAGCGACTGTTTACTAAAAACACAGGTCCGTGCGAAGTCGTAAGACGCTGTATACGGACTGACGCCTGCCCGGTGCTGGAAGGTTAAGAGGACCGGTTAGACACTTCGGTGTCGAAGCTGAGAATTTAAGCCCCAGTAAACGGCGGTGGTAACTATAACCATCCTAAGGTAGCGAAATTCCTTGTCGGGTAAGTTCCGACCTGCACGAATGGCGTAACGACTTCTCCACTGTCTCAACCGCGAACTCGGCGAAATTGCATTACGAGTAAAGATGCTCGTTACGCGCAGCAGGACGGAAAGACCCCGGGACCTTTACTATAGTTTGATATTGGTGTTCGGAACGGCTTGTGTAGGATAGGTGGGAGACTTGGAAGCATTCACGCCAGTGAGTGTGGAGTCATTGTTGAAATACCACTCTGGTCGTTTTGGATTCCTAACCTCGGTCCGTGATCCGGATCAGGGACAGTGTCTGATGGGTAGTTTAACTGGGGCGGTTGCCTCCTAAAGAGTAACGGAGGCGCTCAAAGGTTCCCTCAGCCTGGTTGGCAATCAGGTGTTGAGTGTAAGTGCACAAGGGAGCTTGACTGCGAGACAGACATGTCGGGCAGGTGCGAAAGCAGGAACTAGTGATCCGGCACCTCATTGTGGAATGGGTGTCGCTCAACGGATAAAAGGTACCCCGGGGATAACAGGCTGATCTTGCCCAAGAGCTCATATCGACGGCATGGTTTGGCACCTCGATGTCGGCTCGTCGCATCCTGGGGCTGGAGTTGGTCCCAAGGGTTGGGCTGTTCGCCCATTAAAGCGGTACGCGAGCTGGGTTTAGAACGTCGTGAGACAGTTCGGTCCCTATCCGCTGCGCGCGTTGGATATTTGAGAAGTCCTGTCCCTAGTACGAGAGGACCGGGATGGACTGACCTCTGGTGTGCCAGTTGTTCTGCCAAGGGCATGGCTGGTTGGCTACGTCGGGAAGGGATAACCGCTGAAAGCATCTAAGCGGGAAGCCTGCTTCGAGATGAGATATCCATACACCTTCGGGTGTGAGAGGCCCCCAGTAGATGACTGGGTTGATAGGCCAGATGTGGAAGCACAGCAATGTGTGGAGCTGACTGGTACTAATGGCTGATGACTTACTACAACATTTTTATTGTTTATGCGTGTTTGCGTCCACTGTGCGGTTCTCGAGGAACAACTCCTCAGAACGTCGGCCCTCTTCTTGAGGGGTTGGTGTTCTGGTGGTCTGGTTGTCTCATTGTGTTACGGCGGTCATAGCGTCGAGGAAACGCCCGGTTCCATTCCGAACCCGGAAGCTAAGCTCGATTGCGCCGATGGTACTGCACTCGGGAGGGTGTGGGAGAGTAGGTCGCCGCCGGACATCTTTGTGGGAGTGGGAGTGAGCTTGAGACCCTT
>NZ_JBQSXR010000040.1:0-6995 GCF_052378395.1 Brachybacterium sp. AOP29-B2-41 | reverse complement strand
GGTCTGACGTCAGGGGCGACGAAGGGGTGAAGCGGGTGTCCCGGTGACGCTGCGACGAGGTTGCACGGGCATGCCCGGAGTCCTCACTCGTGCGCGGTGGACTCCGCGTCTCCGTTGCGGGTATACGTCGTCCCCCGCTGTCCTGGTCCACCGTTCATCGTCACCAGCCCGGCTGCTTCGAGCGTCTTCACGGCGTAGCGGACCTGGCGATCCGTCAAAGCTGTCCGCTCCTTGATCTGAGCGAGAGAGGTCTCGCCATCGATCGCGCCGAGCACCGACGGGCCGTTCTTCCCCAAGGAGCGGTCGTTGCTCCTGTGGACCTTGCGGGATCCAGCCGGGGTGTGCGGTACGGCGATTCCTCCAGCCCTCGGGGAGAGAGATACAGGCATCTCCTCGGTGAGGTCCACCGAGATGAGTCCCCAACGGACGAGTCTCGCCAGCTGCTCGTGCGCTTCTCCTCTGCTCATCGGGGAGAATTCCTCGCTCAGTCCATCGATGCTCCATGCTCGGCCGTCGCGAGCCCGAAGCAGCACTTGCTTCTGCAGGTGGGTGAGGGCACGTCCGTCCGCGTGCTCGATCAGCCACCGCTCGTCGGCGGGGTCGACAACGGCGCCGCGCCACAAGATCGTCGTGAAGGTGACGCCCGAGTCCACCAATCTCGGTCTGCGCAGATCGGCATCGACTGTGGATCGGAGGATCTCCGTGACACCGCCGCCTTCGCCTTCGATGATGTTCGAGCCGTCTTCGGTGCGCATGTACTGGGCCAGGGCGTAAAGACGTTGGTTGACGGCGGCGCGGGCATGCGAGCTGCCCATGATCTGGCGCAGCGTCACTCCGCGGAGGCCACCGGGGCTTGCGATCGTCAACGCGTTCTCGCTCAACCTGACGTCCACGGAACGTCCCATACCGAGCGTGTCCGGGCCCAGATCGCGGTGCACCAGCGCGTTGGCCACGGCTTCTCGCACTGCCCGGAGGGGCAGCTCGAGGACTGACCGGAGATTGCCGTCTGCGCCGTATACCTGGCGAGTGGTGAGGTTCGCCGTCACCCACTCCAACGTCGAAGCGAGCAGGTCCGACACGGGGCCGTCGAACACGCGCAGGTTCTGTGTCCGGACGCCACTGCCATCACGGGGCAGCTGGACGGCTGCGGTGACGCGCAGTGCGGGCATCACGCCCTGGGGAAAGTTTCCGAGTGCATACAGGCCGGCGACAGACGGAGTCCCGTCCGTGGTCGTGGCACCCAGCTGACGGAGGATCACGTCGTCGTCCAGCTGGCGCAATCGGGCTGATGACCGCCGCGCTCGTCCGATGAGCTCCTCGACGAGGTCGTCGTCGAGGTCCGCACGTGACGCGCCGGGCACGTCGGCGGCGTCGTACTCGAGCCGTTCTCGCTCGTGGAAGCCCGCGACATCGATCATGCGGAGGTCTGCTGGGCCCATCACGTAATCACCGTCTCCCTGTCGCAGATACGCCTCGCCACGGAATCGTGCGGGCTTTGCAGAGGGGGGCAGGGCGGCGACCCGACAGGTGATGACCCACAGCCCATCGTGGTCGATCGACGCAGTCTCTATATAAGGGGCTGGAACCACGGATTGGCGAGCGATCGATGCGAGACCGGCTTCCATGGCGGCGGGGTTGTCCACGCCCGTGGTGGAGAAGCCGTCGGCCTCGCTCACCCCCAGGATGATGAGGCCCCCGTCAGGCATGTTCGCGAAAGCGCAGAGTGTCGAGCCGATGTCGGCGGGCATCCCGTGAGCGGCCCGTTTGACCTCGACCCCAGTGGAGTCGCCGCGGTGCGCCCGGAGGTCGGCGAGGAGTGAATCGAGGTCGGCCCGGGTGATCGACATACCGCAAATGTACAAAGTGACACTCAAACTTGCAATAGTGGAGTGGAAGTTTGTCGGGATGCACGTCGAGGAGTCGGCGCATGCGCCGATGCGGAGGGGATGGAGGTCGAGAGGGCGTGAGTGGTGGACCCCGGGGTATTCACTGTGCGGATCTGCAGGCACTGCTGCATCGCGTCGCCCCGCGGAGGTGCGAGGCTTTCTCGAGCGCGAATGCTCCCCGCGCGTGAGATCTCACGTGCGGGGAGCATCGTCCCTCCGTCGCGATCCGGCGACAGGGGCGTCTCAGCGGACGGAGCGGATCAGCAGGATCAGGATCGCGCCGATCAGTGACAGCACGGCCGCCGCGGGGAAGATCGCCTGATATCCGGCGGCGGAGATCGCCACCGCGGCGAGCACCGGACCGAGGACCTGCCCGCCGGTGTTGGCGAGGTTGAGGATTCCGAGATCCTTCGCGGCGGTGCGGGGATCGGGCAACACCTCGACGTTCAGAGCCTGGTCCACTGCGTTGAAGGCGCCCATGCCGATCCCGGCGATCAGCCCGTAGGCGAGCATCGTCCACGCTTCGGCGGCGAAGAAAGGGATCATCGCGCCTATCGAGACGAGGATCGCCGCGATCACCACCGGCAGGCGTCGGCGCTGCAGCCGGTCCGAGATCGGTCCGGCCGCAGCGGACATCACCAGCGCCGTGATCATCAGGAACAGGGAGATGAGCGAGACGTAGCGGGAGGTGTCGTCACCGCCCAGCAGCATGTAGTCCGTGAGGATGTACAGCTGGTATCCGGAGATCGCGAAGGTCGCGGCGACGATCAGGAACTTGCCGAACAGGGCGAGGTAGTAGTCGCGCGCCCCGTGCCGCGGGAACGAGAAGTTGTCCAGCAGCATCTGCTTGTCGAAGCGCTGCTGGGGCATTCCGAGGCTGGACCCCTCTCGCATCAGCACGGCGGCGACCGGGCCTGACAACAGTGTGACCGCGGCGAGCACGGCGAAGCCGGTGGTGACCGACCCCAGGAACTGGGCTCCGAGGATCTGGCCGCCGTACAGGCCCGCCGAGTAGCCGAGTGCATAGATCGAGGAGATCGTCCCTCTGTGCTTCGGGGCGACGCGGTCGGAGATCACCGCGATCAGGGGTGCGACGATCGCATTGAGGGCGAGCTGGTAGATGCACCAGGTGACGACGAGCAGCCCCACCGTGTTCACGGAGCTGACCACGATCAGCATCGCCGCGGAGGCGACGGAGCCGCCAACGATCCACGGTGCACGGCGTCCCCACCGGGACCGGGTGAGATCTGATAGCGCCCCGATGACGATGTTCGCGAGGGTCGCGACGATCATCGCGCTCGTGGCGAGGACCGCGACCACCGTCTCCTTGGCGGCGGGCGCGATCTCGGCGACGCGCGCCGGGAGCAGGACGGCGTTCACCCCGAGGTACGGTCCCAGCCAGAGCACGACACCGAGCGCGAGGGCGATCCCGACGCGCAGCGGGCGGCGGGGCTGCCCAGCGTCCTCCACCGTGCCGGCCCATGCCGATTCTCTCTCGGGCGCGATCGCGCCCGGACCGACCGCGCTCACAGTGCGAGCTCGATGCTGCGAGCGGCCGGGTCGCCCCAGTGCGCGCCGGCCTCGATCGTGAGCGGCCCCGCGGGGACGACCACGGTGCGGGTGGCCGCATCCCACCGGCCCACGGCCGTGAGGTCGAGCGTGATCTCGGCGCGCGCGGAGTCCCCGGCCTGCACCTCGACCACCGTGAACCCGAGCAGCTCCCGCTCGCCCGCACGGTCGCCGTCACCGCGGGTGCCATACACCTGCACCACGTGGTGACCGGGTCGGTCACCACGGTTCCGCACGGTGACCGCCGCCCGTGCCTCCGTCCCGCTGGGCAGCACCTCCACGCTCCCCAGCTCGTCGATCTCCCACTCGGTGTAGGAGAGGCCGTGGCCGAGCGGGAAAAGCGCCTCGACCCCGTCCCGCTGGAGGAGCCGCTGGCCGTACCAGCGGTCGTACGTGATCTCGGTGGCGTCGATGTCCAGCGGGGGGAGATGCTCGGCCGATGCCGGGATCGGGTAGGGCAACCGGCCCGAGGGATTCTGCGCTCCGAGCAGCACGTCCGCGAGCCCGTTGCCACCCTCCATCCCGGCATACCAGCTCAGCGCCACGGCGGGCACCTCGTCGATCCACTCCTCCATGAGCACGGCGCCCGCGCTGACCACGGCGACGACGGTGCGCGGGTTCGCCGCGGCGACCGCGCGGATCATCGCGACGTCCTCTTCCAGGAGGTGCAGGTCGCGGCGATCCCCGCCCGCGGTCTCCCCGCCGACCATGCTCTGGCCGCCGCTCAGCGCCGTCTTCACCGCGTCGCGGCTCGCACGCTGCGACTCGTCGGCGGGCTCCGGGTACAGGCGTGCCAGGTCGTCCTGGAAGACGACGGAGCCGTCGAGGAACTCGCCCTCGTCGGCGGCCGTGTATCCCACGACGACCACCGCAGTGTCGGCGCTCTGCGCCACGCGTGCGGCGGCGTCCGGGCCCAGCGCGGGATCGGTGGTGAAGACCTCGCTGTGGGGCAGGGCAGTGCGCAGCCCCTCGAGCGCGGTGACCACGTACGGGGCGCGCACGTCGGAGGATCCGTGGTCGCCGGTGTTCGCGACATCGGCCAGGCGGCCGACGACGGCGAGAGTGCCCAGAGATGTCGGATCCAGCGGCAGCGTGGGAGCGGCGGCGGCTGGCGGGGCGTCGTTCTTGAGCAGCACCATCGAGCGGGCGGCAGCTTCGCGGGCCAGCGCGACGTGCTCGGCGCTCACCACCGTGTTCCGCGGTTCCTCGTGCTCCCGGCTCACATGATGACGCAGCTGCATCCCGAGGATGCGCAGGCCCGCGCGCTCCACGTGGCTCCAGTCGGCCCGGCCCTCGGTGAGGGCGTCGCGCAGGTGGGCCCCGTGCTGCTGGCGGAAGGGCGCTTCGACGTCCAGCCCGGCGACGAGCGCCGCGGCACTGTCACGGAAGCCCCAGATGAAGTCGGTGATGACGGCGCCATCGAAGCCCCAGTCCTCACGCAGGACGGTGGTGAGCGTGTAGTCGTTCTGGCCTCCCCACTCACCGTTGATCGAGTTATAGCAGCTCATGACCGAGGCGACCCCTGACTCTGCGACCTGCTTGAAGTGGGGGAGGTACACCTCGTGCATCGTCGGCTCGTCCACGCGGACGTCGACGCTGAAGCGGGCGTTCTCCATCGAGTTCAGCGCGAAGTGCTTCATGCACGCCATCGCGTGGCGTTGGATGCCGCGGGTGAGCGCCGAGCCCAGCTCCCCGAGTACGATTGGCTGGTCGGAGTACGTCTCCTGCGAGCGCCCCCACGCCGGATGGCGAGGCAGGTTGATGCAGACTCCGCCGAAGTAGTTCCCGCCCTGCTCGCGCAGCTCCTCACCGATCGCCACACCGATCCGCTCCTCGAGGTCCACGTCCCAGGTAGCGCCGCGCGCCATCGACACCGGGAACGCCGTGGAGCGCCCCACGACGCTGCCGCGCGGACCGTCCACGAAGCGGATGCCGGGGATGCCCAGGCGCTCCACCGCGCCCATCCGGTAAGGGACGAGGTTGTACCCGTCCAGGGCGAAGGACCGCATCCCGTCCCAGAATTCCAGGTCACCGCTGAGCAGCCAGAGCCGCTCGTCCTCCGTGAGCTGTTCGTAGAGGTCCTTCGCCGCCGAGCGGCTGTCCGTGCCGGCGCGGACCTCCTCCACGGCATCGTCGAAGGTCAGGCTCCTCGTGATCGCGGATGCTCCGTTGCTCGTCACCACACACTCCTCGTCTCTGAGTCGAACCCACTACTAAGTACTTAGTAAGCAGTAGGTAGTGGACAATGTAGGGGCGGCGCGACGGATGCGCAAGGGGTCACCGGTGTCCTGGGGCGGTGGCGCCGCCGCTCGCTGTACCGTGGGCCGTCGGACGAAACGAGGACGAATGACTCCTGCACCTCGAGAGGTGCGCACCCGAGTGCGCATGAGCGCGGAGGGGCGGCGCTCACAGATCCTCGACGCCGCGACCCTTCAGATCGCTGACCGGGGCTTCTGGGGGCTCACGCTGCGCGAGGTCGCGGCGGCGTGCGGCATCACCGAGGCGGGCGTCCTCCATCACGTCGGCTCGAAGGATGGCCTCCTCGTGGCGGTCCTCGAGCATCGAGATCTGGTCGACAACCTGCGACTGGCCGAGCGGCTGGGCATCCCGGTCGAGTCGCTCGACGACGACCCGGTGCCGGTGGGGCTGCGAGCGCTGTGCTCCGCCTTCATGGCGCGCAACGCCACGCAGCCGGAGATCGTGCGCCTGTACACCGTGCTCCAGGCCGAGTCGCTGAACGAGGGCCATCCGGCGTACGACTACTTCCAGAGCCGTGAGAAGTGGGCGACGGAGCTGTTCTCCCGCGCGGCGCACACGGACGGTGTCGCCGAGGGGGACGTGGCGGCGACGGCGCGAGAGATCCTGGCGGGCATGGACGGCCTGCAGCTTCGCTGGCTGCGCGACCCGGAGGGGGTTGATCTGCTGGAGATGTGGGAGGACCTCGCCTCCAGGATCCTGGCCGGCCGCTGAGTGGATCTCGGCGGGGTCCATTGGTGCAGCACCCGGCGACCCACGGCTCTTCCGCGAGGCTCACTCCTGAGAGTTCGGGGCGCTCAATGACGAGGCCCTGCCGGAGGGTCGGACTCCGCAGAGCGGCGGCAGGGAGTCTGACTGGATTCGTGACCCACGTCTTCCCGTGCACCGTCGCGCGGTGCCGCAGATCGCATGGTGTTCAGTCATGTGCCGGTCCTGCGTTTGCGTAATCGGTGCACGGCTGGCGGAACTGCATCAAAGGAAATCATGATGACTGAGCCCCCTCATATGTCCCACGTCGCAATGATCGAATTATGACGCCATTGTGACGCGAGTAATAAGGGGTTGTGCCTGAGGGGGTCACGAGGCCCGTCGGAGCCCTCTTTTGTGCTGAGAAGTGCCTCGCCGCCCTCGGTCGGCACTTGGCGCCACGTGACGCAGATCGCGTTCTTGGGGCGTTGATTCCGCGTCATGGAACAGCTTCTTGCGCGTGGGGATGAATGAACGACACGCGAAACGCGGCGCGGTCGTCGCTGAATTCATCTCTGTCGCGCTGGAGCACATCCG
>NZ_JBQSXR010000039.1:0-7007 GCF_052378395.1 Brachybacterium sp. AOP29-B2-41 | reverse complement strand
ACGGAGCATCACTCTCGTGGTCACCGGCTTGTGGCTTGCGCCAGTGAGTGACGGGAGTCCTTCGCCGCTCGATGGCGGTCTCCGCTCTCGGGCGACGGGAATTGGCCGGGCGACTCGCGTCCCGGGCGAGGATCGGACAACCGGAGGGCCTCCCGGATAGATTCCCGCCGGTCATACTGAAGCCGTGCCCATTGACATGCGAGCAGTGCTCCACCGCGTGGTGGATGAGATCTTCGACGAATGCACGTTCGTCAGGGAAGAAGACGAACATGAAGCCCCTTATGCCTACGGCATGCGGTTGAGCAACCGCACAGCTTCTAGCGACCAGAAACGCCATGCCTCCCTGGCGGCGAGTCACGAGTGGTTCGAGGCGCACGTCATTGACTTGGGCGTGAGCCGCAGAAACTTTGACTATGGCGAGGACGAGGCGGACAAAGAAGCAGAACTACGGGACCTCGCCCACCTTGTGCGCGCCTACCTGCAGGGCGAAGGCGAGGTAACGTATCGACCCAGCCTCTTCCGCCGACGTCCAATGCCCACGCTGAAAGTCGAGACGAAGGGTGTTCGCTGGCGCCTCGGTCGAAGCGTGAGCTCGCAAGAGGAACTGCCGGACTCCCCGTAAGAGGATCCCTTATCGGCCACCGTTCGCCTCCAGCGCATCAGCCCCGATCGCTGTCAAGTGCCGCAAGCGATCGTTTATGGCGCAGTGACTATAGGGCCGTGACTGACCCTCCCGCCAGGTCGGTCAGCCAGGTGCCCAGTTCGTCATCGAGTTCTTGAACTGCGAGCCCCGGGACGTTCTTCAGTGGAGATTCGACCGCGGCGAGCTCAAGCGCATGGGCTGCCCACTCCGCAGCCGCTGTCGCATCTCCGGTGGCCTCGTTCCATCGAGCACGAGCAACCGCCGCCTCGAAGAGCTGCACGGAGAAGTCACCGGCACCTCTGGCATCCCACGAGTCGAGATGTTCGCGAGCTTCGCTCAAGGCCTCTGGCGTACCGCGCCGAATAAGGAGCCCAGCGAGGTGGACCTCCGTCATATGAGTCGTGCCGTTGAGCGTCGGGTTCACCTCGATGAGCCGGCGCAGCAGCCGCTCAGCTTCCATCGGATCGTCCTCGGCCACAGAGTCAGCCAAGTGCTCTAGCGCGGAGCTCTGAGTGAAGTAGTTCTTGCCCGCTTCCACACACGACCTCACGAACAGAGTGCGCGCCGCATCAGTGACTCCGGCATCCTCCAGCGAGAGTCCCTTGATGCGCAGATACTCGGCCCTGTTCTCTTTCTTCGCGCGGGCGAGCTTGCGCTCGAAGTGCTCCTGCTCCGCGAGGGTCCACCCCGGTGTCCTGTACCAGTCCATGGCTCAACTTCTCACACCTGTCATCCATAGACGGGACTGCTGCGCGAGTTGGCGACACCTCAACTAGACACATCTGCCATGTTGAGCACTACCCTGCGTGACAGCTACGGCACCGTAGGCTCCCCCGTCCCACAGGGTCTAAAACGGGCGATCTGACACAGATCTGCTCACTCGGGTATACCCCATTGGCGCACTCTGTAGGCGCGCCACAGCTTGCTCGCCGGCATGCCCTACAGGAATGTAACAAACGGGTAACGGTCATCCGTTTTGAAATGAATCTCTGTTAATTTTCGTCCACGGTAGCTTGCCGTGGCTTCACTCGGTCGCGCGGGCCTTATTGGCCAGGTCGGCCATCCGCTTGCTTGCCGCCATGGAAGGTTGCCCCGTGACATCGCTGAGAAGACTTTGCCCAATTGCGCTCACCACAGCCGCAGCGGTCGTAGCGTCGCTTTTTGTTACCCCGCTCGCTCAAGCTGATGACGGACTGAGAGCCGACGAGGCGTCGGTGATCGCACTGGACGTCGCTTTCGAGCAGAACGCGGAGTTCGCGGACAGTTCATCTTTCACTGAGGATGCATCAGGTGCCCTGCACACAGGCTCTGGAGTCACGGTCGAGGGCACGGAGGTACTTCTTGGCGAGGACTACCCGAACATCAGTCTCCCCGTTGAGGGTGGCGTCCAGGGAGAACTGGCCGCGGGAGGAACAGTTGTATTTGATGATGCTGCCCCTGGGCTCGACATCGTCATCGAGGCAACGCCCGATGATGTCGCACGTGTCCTCACGGTTGCTGACGAGTCCTACAGCGATGACGCAGAACATCGCTACTCCTACGAGCTGAATCTTCCTCAGGGTGCAATCCTCGAGCAGGCCGACGACGGGAACGTGGTCATCCTTGCCCCTGCGGTCGAGGTAGTAGAAGAAGCCGTCGTCGACCTGACCGGGGTGCTCCCCGAGCTCGAGGCCGGCGAAGAGTTCACCCCCCTGGCGGAAGAGATCGCGGCGGGCGCAGACGTTGCATCACAGGAAGAGCTGGAAGGCGACTATGAGGTCCCCGACGGCTGGGAGTTCGCTGGCGCCTTCCAAGCTCCATGGTCCGCTGACGCACAGGGGGTATCCCTCCCGACTCTCTATGAGGTAGACGGCACGACGGTGACCCAGGTGGTTGACACCACCGGAGCAGAGTTCCCTGTCGTCTCCGACCCTCTCCCTCTTGTGGCGATCGGACTTGGTGCTATTGCTCGCGCGCTCCTGCCCGCACTGTTCCGTGCGGGGGCGAAGGCCCTAGCGACACAGACCATCCGCGCTGGCGTCTCCGCCACAACGAAGGGCGGATACCGATCCTTCTCCGCTTTCAAGGCCGCCGCGGCGAAGACGCCGAAGAACAATCAATGGCATCACATTGTGGAGCAGTCGAACATCAGCAAGCGAGGCTGGGATGCGCGGTGGGTCCACAACCGTAATAATCTGGTGAGCATCCCTAAGGAAGTCCACCAGAAGTGCGTGAATAGCTGGATGGCAAAGAAGAATGTCAACATGTTCGGCATCAAGTCCGGGAATAAGACCATGCGAGCGACAGTCCACTCGATGAGCTTCTCGAAGCAGCACACCATCGGAGTGGCACTCCTGAAGCACTGCGGCGTCAAGATCTAGCCTTGACCTTGCGTCCGGACCGGACTATTCGAAAGGACGACTATGACCAAACTTCCTCGTACGCCGGTGCCCGCCGCGTCTCGCGAGCAGATCACGATGTGGCTGCAATCGCCTCAGATCAACGCAGGCTTCCTCGCTGAGGATTTGAAGTTCTCGTTGCTTTTGCTCGACCAATACGAGTCTGGACGGGATCGCCTCCTCGCCGAGCGGGAAGACCTGGGCGAGCTGTCCTGGCTCGGGGGCCCAGCCCTCGGGCCGCTCCAATGGCCGCGCACCGATAACGGCGAACCTCTGGCCCACATTGCCACGATCCTGCTGACTGAAGCACAGCAGCTCATCGAGTCTCAAGATTTCATAGAACCGGACTGGCCCGAGGCCAGCGCCCGCCTTCCCGAGTCCGGTTATTTGGAGGTGTTCCACCACCTGGAGACCTACGGCAACCCCGAAGACGACGGCACCGGCGGGTGGCTTGTGCGTCATGTTCCATTCGACGGAGAGCACTTCGCGCCACTCATCGAACCGCCGGCCGACCTGGACCTCCCACATGCCGTCTGCCAACCTGTGCTCCTCGGTGCCGGGTTCAGCATTCCTTCATCGGCCGACTATGTCGACGCCAGCCACGATCAGTTTGCGGCCGCGGAGCGTGCCGAAACGGAAGCGCATGCCGCTTGGACGGCCTGGCGACGAGGAGTCGAGAAGGTTGAGGAACCCGTCTTCCCGATCTCGAGAATCTACGGGCACAGCAACTCGGGCACCGAGTACGCTCACGACATCCTCCAGCAAGTGCGTCCCCTCACAGGAGATGACGACGACTACACACTTTTGCTCGGCATTGAGAGCTGGACGTTCTTCAATGGCTGGTTCGGCGACGCCGGGAACTTCGAAGTCTGGATTCGCGACAGCGACCTCAGCACACAGAACTTTGGCAACGCGTGGTGCATGATCCGCACCGACTAAAAGGTTGCATGTCGTAACTACTCAGGTCCCGTGGTCAGTTGCTGAGGGCCGGTAGCCAGGGGGTGCCATCAGGAGAGCGGTGAGGGCGTCGAGGACGCCGGCGCCGTTCTTGCGGACGGTGGAGACGTAGCTGCGCAGGGCGGCGAAGGTTTCGGCGCCTTCGGTAGTGCGCCAGCAGCCGGAGATCTTCATTTGCAGCTTGGTCATCCGCAGGTCACGCTCGGCCTGATTGTTCGTGAACGGCACGGCCAGGTTCTCGGCGAAGCGCAGGACTTCGACGCGGCGGGTGTCCAGGCGCCGCAGCAGGCCGCCAGCGCAAGATGGGGTGACACCTCAACCACACACATCTGCCACGTTGAGCACCACCCTGCGGGACTGAATATTCGCGTCGCTGGGGTCCGCTGATCGAGGGTCCGGGGGCCAGTTCGTTTTCGTAGCGATGGCGTCGTTGGGGGCCAGCTGTGGTGTCGTTGGGGACCGCCTTGCTTACGCTCCTTCCGCCGTGTGTATAGGGCACGCGGCGGAAGGAGCAATCGGAAATGGTACGGAAGATCAGAGCGAAGCTGGTGCTCCAGCTGCGCGCCGAGGGTCTGTCGGGGCGAGCAATCGCTGCCTCGCAGGGCATGTCCCGGAAGTCGGTCAGGGCGGTATTCGAGGCCGCTGACGGGGTGGGGATCGGTTGGGACGACGTGGCCGAGCTCGACGATGAGCAGGTGTATGCGCGGTTGTTCCCGGGCCGGGGTGAGCGCGAGAGCGTGTTCGCTCAGCCGGACTGGGAGCAGGTCCATCGGGAGATGGCGAGGGTTGGGGTGACGCTGAAGCTCCTGCATGGCGAGTACCTCGACGTCTCCGCGGTGGCTGGGGACCCGGCGATGGGGTATGACCGGTTCTGCCGCACCTACCAACGCCACGTGCTGGTCACCGGCGCTGCCTCGAGGGTGGGGCATAAGGCCGGGCAGAGTGTGGAGGTCGACTGGTCCGGCCCCACGATGGAGCTGATCGACGCGGTCACCGGCGAGGTCTCGAAGGTGTTCTTGTTCGTGGGCTGCCTGCCGTTCTCCCGTTACGCGTTCTGCTTCCCGGCGCTGGATATGCGACAGGAGTCGTGGCTGCGGGCGCACGTGGCGATGTTCGACGCGTTCGGCGGGTCGGTCCCCAGGATCGTGCCGGACAACCTCAAGACCGGCGTGGTGAAGCATCCCCGCGAGGGGGAGATCGTCCTCAACGATGCGTATCGCGAGATGGCCGGTCACTACTCGGCAGCGGTGCTGCCGGGCAGGGTGCGGAAGCCGAAAGACAAGGCCAGCGTGGAGAACACCGTCGCGCACGTCGCGACCTGGGTCATCGCCGGGCTGCGGGACCAGCAGTTCACGACCCTGGCCGCGCTGGCTACGGCGATCAGCGAGAGGATGGAGGCCTACAACGCCGAGCCGTTCCAGAAACGTCCTGGCTCCCGCATCAGCGTGTTCGAGGCGGAGGAGCGCCCGTTGCTGACCCCGCTGCCCGCGGTGGCCTACGAGATCTCGCGGTGGCTCTATAGCCGGCGGGTGGGCAGGAACGGGCACGTCTCGTTCGCGCGGAACTTCTACTCAGTGCCGTTCGCGCACCTCGGCGCATCGGTTGATCTGCGCATCACGGCCCGCACGCTGGAGATCTACCACGGTCACCAGCGGCTTTCCAGTCATCTGCTTTTGCCCGAGGGGTCGGTGAACGAGTACCGCACCAACGACGCGGATCTGCCCGCCGGGGACCGCTACCAGGCCTGGGACGCGGCAAGAGTACGGGCATGGGCGGAACGGATCGGCCCAGCGACGGTGATCGTGACCCGGCGGATCTTCGAGTCCGTGCCGATCCAGGAACAGGGCCTGGACCCTGCACTAGCGGTGCTGCGGCTCTCTCGCCGCTTCTCCGCAGACCGGGTCGAGGCGGCCTGCGCGCTCGCGTTGACGAGCCGGATCCGCTCGCCCCGCTACGCGCATCTGCAACCGATCCTTGCGACCGGGCAGGACAAGACCGTCGGGTTGCGTCCAGCCCGCGAGGAACCAGCGGAGCAGGGCGGCTTCGTCCGTGGCGCGGACTACTACGGCGGAGGTGCCCGATGACCGCGATCGATATCGAGACCAAGCGGAAGCTACGAGAGATGGGCGCAACTGCGCTCCTGGACGCCATCGATGCCCAGGACGAGACGCACGTGTTGGGGATGTCGTTCGAGGACCGCCTCCAGCTGGTCGTGGACGAGGCGCACTCCACGTTCAACCAGGGCAAGGTCGAGGGCCTGATCCGCCGGGCGGGGCTGCGTTACCCTGGCGCTGATCTGCGCCGACTGGACCTGGTCGAGGAGCGAGGGCTGGACCGGAACGTGATCGCGCAGTTGGCGACGTGCTCGTTCATCCAGCGCCAGCAGAATGTCGTCTTCCAGGGCTTCACCGGGTCGGGGAAGTCGTATCTGGGATGCGCGCTGGCGAAGCAGGCCTGCCAGCACCGGATCCGTGCGCACTACATCCGGATGCCCGACCTCGAGGAAGCCTGGGCTCTGGCCAAGGACAAGTCCCAGGGCCAGGCGAAGTTCCTGCGGAAGTACTCGACGTTCTCGCTGCTGGTGATCGACGAGTGGCTGCTGGACCATCCTGACGAGGGGATGCGTTCGATGCTGCTGGAACTGCTCGAACTCCGCTACGACACCGGCTCGACAGTGTTCTGCACCCAGTACGCGAAGAAGGACTGGCATCCACGCCTCGGAGGAGGAGTCCACGCCGATGCGATCATGGACCGCATCGTCCACAACACCATCTGGATCGACACCGGCAACCGGAACATGCGCGAACACGCCGCCATGACCCAGTGACCCGATGACGGCGGGAGCCAGTGGCCCCCATAGAGACGATCACTGGCCCCCGCCGGCACGATCGGTGGCCCCCAAAGGAACGATTCAGTGGCCCCCAAGCCTACGAATATTCACGGGACAGCTACGGCGCCGTAGGTTCCCCCGTCCCACAGGGTCTGAATCGGCAGTTTCGTGACACATCTGCGCCGTGGGGTATACCCCA
>NZ_JBQSXR010000038.1:0-8726 GCF_052378395.1 Brachybacterium sp. AOP29-B2-41 | reverse complement strand
GCTGCTTGCCGTCGTCCATCTCGACCCACTCGTAGTAACCGGTCATCGGCACCACTGCGCGCGAGCTCGCGAAGCCGGCGCGGAACATGCCGTTGGTGTGGGCCGTCTCGAAGCGTGCATTGATGGGCCGCGGACCCTTGTCCTTGGCCCATGCCGGCTTGAAGCCCCAGCGCGCGAACTCGAGCGTGCGCTGCGGCTGGCTGTCGTCATCGATGTGCTCACGGACCACCGGAGCCTTCGTGCGGGGCGCGATCGAGAACACCGCGTCCCAGTCGAACGCCTTCGCGGGCTGCGCGGCGTAGGACCGCAGAAGTCCCTGAGCGTCAACCTCGAGCGCATACCGTCCGCACATGATCTGCCTCCCTTGGGAGTTCTCAAGCAGCGACGACCAGCTAGGGCGTGTCTGCCAATATGTCGGGTGAGTTCGACGAGACGGCGTGATGCACGAGGACGCATGCTGTGTTCGTCGGGGCCAGGTCAGACGGTGAGACACTGGGGCATGTCCTCCGTCAGGCCCAGTGTGCTCTTCGTGACCGATCTGTCGTATGAAGCGCGCGGGCGCCGGTACTGCGATGAGGACATCTATCTGTCCTCTCAATTGCGCCAGTCCTTCGACGTGGCCCTCTGCCACCCCAGGGACGCCCAGGCGCTGATGGACCGATTTGATGTCGTGCTCGTCCGCAACAGCGGGCCGACAATCTACTACCCGCAGCAGTACCAGGCGTTCCGCGAACATGCCCTCGCCACCGGTGCACGGGTCTTCAACGAGCTGACAGGCAAAGCCGACATGGCCGGCAAACAGTACCTCGTGGACCTGTCCCGCTCCGGCTATCCGGTGATCCCCACGGTGGAGAGCGTCGAGGACCTGGACCGGCTCCCGGACTGCGAGGCCTACGTGGTCAAGCCCAAGTTCGGCGCCGATTCGGTGGGCCTGAGGATCCTCGACCTGTCGCAGATCCGCGGTATCGACGATGCCGACGTGCTCATCCAGCCGTGCGTCGAGATCGACTACGAAGTCTCGTTCTACTTCATCGACCGCACCTTCGAATACGCGCTGTACGCACCCGATTCCACGCAGCGCTGGCGACTGGACGCGTACGAGCCGACCCAGGCCGACCTGGGATTCGCCCAGCGCTTCATCGACTGGAACGGGATGGCTCACGGCATCCAGCGCGTCGACGCGTGCCGCACCGCCGACGGTGAGCTACTGCTGGTCGAGCTGGAGGACCTCAACCCCTACCTGTCGCTGGACAGCATTAGCGATGAACGCCGTCGGAGCTTCGTGCGGCATCTAACAGGCGCGCTGTCGGAACTTGCCTCCACCGACCTGCCGACGCGATAACCAGGGTGTCCTTCCCGGGACGGGTCTGCCTTAGGTGCGTAGCCAGGTGAGGATGGCACAGAGTGTGACGGCCGCAGTTGAGTCCCCGATAGTGGTGTAGCGCGGTGGCCGCCGTGATCGTCTCGGACGTGGGCGCGGCCACCGTGTGATCCTTCGAGTCAACCTTCCACAGAATCCTCGAACGGAGTCATCACGATGACCGCACCTCACATTGTCGACCCTTCCGGCCTGCTCGGTGAAGCCCTGGCCGAGGCGTCACCGGATCTGATGCGCAGCCTGCTGCAGGACGTGATCAACGCCCTGCTCTCCGCGGACGCGGACGCTGTTGCCGGCGCGGAGTACGGGCGGCCCAGCGCTGGTCGTTCTGCGCAGCGCAACGGCTACCGCCATCGCGACCTCGACACACGGGTCGGCACGATCGACGTCGCGGTCCCCAAGCTCCGCACGGGCACCTACTTTCCCGAGTGGCTGCTCGAGCGGCGCAAACGCGCCGAATCCGCGCTGATCACGGTCGTCGCGGACTGCTACCTCGCCGGTGTCTCCACCCGCCGCATGGACAAGCTGGTGAAGACCCTGGGCATCAACTCGCTCTCGAAGTCGCAGGTCAGCAGGATGGCGGAGTCGTTGGACGAGCACGTCGAGCAGTTCCGCCACCGCCCCCTGGACGAGGCCGGGCCCTTCACATTCGTCTCGGCCGACGCGCTGACGATGAAGGTCCGTGAGGGTGGGCGCGTGATCAATGCCGTCGTCCTGCTGGCGACCGGCGTGAACGGCGACGGGCACCGCGAAGTGCTCGGCATGCGGGTTGCGACCAGCGAGACGGGAGCTGCGTGGAACGGCTTCTTCGCCGACCTCGTCGCCCGCGGCCTCGCCGGGGTCCGCCTGGTCACCAGTGACGCGCATGCGGGACTGGTCGAAGCGATCGCCGCGCATCTTCCCGGGGCGGCCTGGCAGCGGTGCCGCACCCACTACGCCGCGAACCTCATGGCCGTGACGCCGAAGAGCATGTGGCCGGCGGTGAAGGCGATGCTGCACAGCGTCTATGACCAGCCCGACGCCGCAGCGGTGAACGCGCAGTTCGAGCGGCTGCTGGACTACGTCAGCGAGAAGCTCCCGGACGTGGCCGAGCACCTCGACGCCGCTCGTGCTGATCTGCTCGCGTTCACGGCGTTCCCCAAGGACGTGTGGATCCAGATCTGGTCGAACAATCCCACCGAGCGTTTGAACAAGGAAATCCGTCGTCGCACGGACTCCGTCGGCATCTTCCCCACCCGCGATGCGATCGTCCGACTCGTCGGCGCGGTGCTGGCCGAACAGACCGATGAGTGGGCCGAAGGACGCCGCTATCTCGGCCTGGATATCCTCGCCCGCTGCCGCCTCACCGTCGTCCCCGACACGAGCACCGAGGAGGTCACCACAAGCTCTCTGCCCGCCCTGACCGCCTGACCCCCAAACGAAGGATCGCTACACCACTTCCCGGGACTTGACCGACGGCCCCGAGCCCTGCCGGAAGCTCTGCACGAGGTCCTCCGGCGCTGCAGGGCGTATCTCCGCGACGGAGACAGGCCTGCAGCTGACCTGACGGATGCTCGGCCTCAGCCTGGATCGATCAGGGAGGTGGAGACGCGGCCGCGCGTCAGAGGCAGCTGACGCGATCTGCACTGGAACGTCTTGCCACTGGATGATTCATGCTCGGTTCAGTGACGCGGCGGTGAGGAAGATTCCGTGCTCATGGAACGCGCGAGGGCTCTGCTGCTGTGCCTCGTCTCGGAAGATTGCCGGCACGTCCGGGAGCCATGGTGGCGTCACCCGCGCCGGGTCCCTCACCCACTCCGGGGCAGTCCACCCATCACGCCCTGAGAGGTGGTCCGCGAGTGCCGCGAAAGCCGCGTCGATCTCGTGCGACCCAGTCGGTTCAGGCTCGCGCGCAAAGACCATCGCCCCAAGGTCCAGCCCCCTGCGTCGGACGGTCGAGGCGTAGTCATCGAGGGACTGGAGGATCCCCGAAGCGCCAGCACGCAGCGAGGGAGTCGCCCTCCGAGAACATCCGGGCGCACTCCCGCGCGTTGCTCCGAGCCGTGTGACGCACGGGGCCGCCGCTCGAAAGAGCGCGCCAATCCACCCCGGGAGCAGACTGAGCCTTTTCGATCAGCTCCCGGACCGAGAGCACCCAGCCTCCGAAGCGCACCGCATCCGCTCCTTCCCGGGCGCCACTCGCCATCAAATCGATCGTATCCACCAGCCCACAACCCTCGGACAGAGCTAGTCGGGCAGTCATGTGAGAGCTCCGCATGCATCAGACCTGGTCAGACTGCGCAGATTTACCCTCAAGCCGGGCACTCCGTACACATCACCCCAGGTCAGGATGCGCAGATTTACCCTCAAGCTGGGCACTCCGTACGCATCACCCCAGGTCAGGATGCGCTGATTTACCCTCACGCCAGCCTCTCCAACTGCGTCACCGCAGGTCAGGCCGCGCTGATGTGGCCTCAGCGCTCGCTGGGTGAGGACCCTGACTCCGACTGCTGGGGTGCTAGCGCCGGCCACCCACGCCGGAACGACTGCCGCGACCCCCCACACCCCTGCAGTTTCGGTCTCGGTCATGGACAGGACACTCATCGCACTCCCCCTCGGGACCACAGACCCCGGACCGGGCTGGAATCGCCGGTCGGACCTCGGAAGTCGGGGACGCTCCTGTCGGGTACGGCTCCCGACGCGCCCCACATCCCTCGACCCGAGGCCGACCACGCTCCCCGGCCTCACCCGTCGTGCTCCTCGCTCAGCGTCGACCGGGGTTCGCGCGGCGGATCGCCTCGTGCCAGTACGGCTCCACGCGTCCGCGTCCGGCGCGGTCTTTCGCGCCCTCGAGGTGCACCCGGGCGGATACCCAGGACATCAAGTGGGGCTGCGCGAGCTCGATGCGGTCCAGCCACTCCTCGACAGTGAGGAGCAGCCGCTCCCCGCCCACGATCACCTGCACAGACTCGTCCGGGACATCGGGGTCCCGCCAGCTGTGGCTCATGGACACCGGGGTGCCACCGGCGACGGCGCGCTGGTAACCGGCGACGACCGACTCGGCCGCGCCGAGCAGGTCCTTTTGCACGTAGTACCGCGGGTATCTCGCGCGCATCTCGCTCGACCGCCCGGCGGGCGGAGCGGGATAGGGAGTGAAGGGCTGGGGGCTCACGGGGCTCAGTGCGCGCTCGGGGCCGGACCTGGGATGATGCATCCATGACCAAGAAGCCTCTCGTACTGCCCGATATCCGCTCCCGAGCAGGAGCTTTCGTGGCGCAATGGCGCGATGCGGAGGGGTATGAGCGTGGCGAGGCGCAGTCGTTCGTACGGGACCTGCTGCGGGTCTTCGGGATCACCCGTTCGACCGCGGCGGTGTACGAGAAGCGTGCACAGCGCGCGTCAACAGGTGGCCAGGGGTACATCGACGCCCTGATCTCCGGAACTGCATTGATCGAGATGAAGTCCGCAGGCGCTGACCTGGTCAAGGCTGAGGCTCAGGCGTTGGACTACATCGAGTCGCTAACGGAGCATGAAAGCCCGGATTTCGTGATCACCAGCGACTTCCGCAGCTTCCGGCTGCTGGATCTCACTGCTGACGCCGGCGAGGACGGGCTGCTCGAGTTCGAGCTCGAGGAGCTGCCGGCCCACGTCGAGGATCTGATGTTCCTGGCCGGCTACCGGCGTGCGAAGTTCGGATCGACGGAGCAAGAAGCCGCGTCGATTACGGCGGCGCAGCTGATGGCGAAGCTGTACGAGCATCTCGAATCGACAGGTTACGACGAGCACCAGGCGTCGATCTTCCTGATCCGCACGCTGTTCTGCCTGTACGCCGACGACTCCGGCCTCTGGGAGCGCGACCTGTTCTCCCGCTACATCGAGGAGCGCACCAGCGAGGACGGCTCCGATCTCGGCGCCCAGCTCACCACGCTCTACCAGGCGCTGAACAGGCCCGAGGAGAAGCGCTACGGGCGCGAGGACGACCTGATCATGGCGTTCCCCTACGTCAACGGCTCCGTCTTCGGCGAGGCCGTGGACATTCCCTACTTCGACCGCGCCTCGCGCGAACTGCTGCTGCAGGCCGCGTACTTCAACTGGTCCAGCATCTCGCCCGCGATCTTCGGCTCCCTGTTCCAGGCCGTGAAGTCCAAGAAGGCCCGCCGCGAACTGGGCGAGCACTACACGACTGAAACGAACATCCTCAAGGTCATCCGCCCGCTGTTCCTCGACGAGCTCGAGGAGCAGTTCACCAAGGCTCACGCGAAGAAGCGCGAGCTCGAGAAGCTGCTAGACCATCTCGGCGCTCTAACGTTCCTCGATCCGGCCTGCGGCTGCGGGAACTTCCTGATCATCGCCTACCGCGAGCTGCGCGCCCTCGAGCTGAGAATCCACGAGCGGCTGCAGGAACTCGACCCGAGCCGCGCACAGCTCTCCCTGGACGCGGAATCGCGCGTCCATGTGCGCCTGTCGCAGTTCTACGGCTTCGAGCTGGAGGAGTGGCCGGCCACCATCGCGCGCACGGCAATGTTCTTGGTCGAGCACCAGGCGAACCAGGCCGTGAACCTCACCCTCGGCTACGCCGTCCCGATGCTCCCTCTGCAGGACTCGGCGCGGATCACCGTGGCAAACGCTCTGCAGGCCGAGTGGTCCGAGGTCATTCCTCCGACCACATCGCTGTACATCATGGGAAACCCGCCGTTCCTCGGCGACAACACCCGCGGCGCCGATCAGCTCGCCGATCTGCGCAACGCCTGGGGCGGCGACAGGGTCCTGTCGCGCATGGACTACGTGACCGGCTGGCACGCCAAGACCCTCGCGCTGTTCGCCAGTCCGCAGTACCGGGGCGAGTGGGCGTTCGTGACCACGAACTCCGTCACCCAAGGTGACCAGGTCCCCCGCCTATACGGCTGGATCTTCGAGGCCGGCTGGCGCATCAAGTCCGCCCATCAGACCTTCGCCTGGTCCAGCGAGGCCCCCGGCGCCGCCGCGGTGCACTGCGTGATCGTCGGCCACACCCAGAACGCGCGGAACAAGCCCCGCCTGTTTGAGTACGAACGTGCCAAGGCTGAGCCGCGCGAGGTCCCCGTCAAGATCGGCATCAACGCTTACTTGCAGGACGCGAAGGACATCCTGGTCGAGAAGCGTTCGAGCATGCTCAGCCCAGTTCTGACGCGGACCGAGTACGGCTCCAAGCCGACAGACGCCGGCAACTTCATCGTCGAGCCCGAGCAGTACGACGAGGTCATGGCGGATCCTGTCGCCGCGAAGTACGTCCACAAGTACGTCGGCGCGCACGAGCTCCTGCATGACGCAGACCGCTGGTGCCTCTGGCTCGACGGGATGGACCCTGCGGATCTCAGTCGTTCCCGCGTACTTCGGGAACGGGTGGAGGCTGTCCGGGCGTTCCGCGCGGCGTCCAAGGCTGCCTCGACGCGGGAGTACCCGCACCATCACCTGTTCCGGCAGCTGGCCAAGCAGGACACGTCCTTCGTGTGCGTACCGCGCCACGTCTCCGAGACTCGGCGCTACTTCACCGTCGCGCTGTTCGACGAGGACGTGATTGCGGGCGATGCGAACTTCACGATCAAGGACCCGGACGGATTCCAGTTCGCCATCATGTCCTCGAGCATGTTCATCACCTGGCAGAAGGCCATCGGAGGCCGCCTCGAGTCACGACTCCGGTTCGCTTCGACGCTGACCTGGTACACCGTTCCCCTGCCCGCTGTAGACCCAGCGGATCGCGAGGCGATCGCAGCAGCCGGCCACAGAGTGCTTGAGGCGCGCGCGCTCCATCCGGAACGGTCACTGGCCGAGCACTACAACCCGCTGGCGATGGACCCTGCTCTGGTGAAGGCACACGACGCCCTAGACAGGCTGGTCGATCGAGCGTTCGGCGCGAAGAAGAAGCTGACCTCAAACGATGACCGCGGCAAGCTCCTGTTCGACCAGTACGCAGCGATGACGGCGTAGCCGTCAGCCGACGGGCAGTGAGGGCTGCTCGAGGTAGCGATACAACGTGTTTCGACTGATCCCGTAGGTACGTGCGATCTGAGCTTTGGGAACCCCGCTCGCGACGGCGTTGCGCATCTCGCGGATCTGCTCGCTGTTGAGCTGGCGTCTGCGTCCTGGGTACTTGCCGGGGGTCTGCTTGGCGATCGCGATGCCCTCGGCCTGTCGCTCTCGGATCATCTCGCGCTCGGACTGCGCCACCGCGGTGATGATGTGGAGGATCAGTCGGGTGGTGAGGTCTCCCCCGCCGGGACGGACCGTGAGCCCTTGGGTGCAGAACTCGACGGTGACGCCCTTCTGGTCGAGCTCTTCCATGATCGTGAGCATGTCGCGGAGCGAGCGGGCGAGCCGGTCGATGGAGGCGACCACGAGGGTGTCCCCCTCCCGCACGTACTTGATGGCCTTCTGTAGCTCGGGGCGTTCAGAGGCCGTGGCGGCGGATTGGTACTCGCTGTAGGTCTTGTCGACCTCTCCGACAGCCTCGAGCTGCCGGTCGAGGTTCTGGCCGGCGGAGGAGACTCGGACGTAGGCAACGCGCTGGGTGGTGGGCATTGCTTACTCGTCCCGCTCAGCGGGGTCGTTCCTGGGCCGCGCCCACCACGACGTCAGCGATATGACGAGGAGGACGACGCCACCCACCGCGAAACCGGGACCTAGCCCCGCCATGAAGGGGCCGTCGGTCAGGCGATCAATAACCCAGAAGATCATGCCGACACAAAGGAAGATGATCCCTCTTGGTCGGAGCCGCTTCCAGTACGGGGTCGTCTTGCCGTTCCTCGCCATCTCCACACCCATCTCTCGTCATGTCGTTGGCGGCGGACTGGTACTCGCCGCACGCCGTGTCGACGCTGCTGATCGCCTCGAGCTACCGGTCGAGGTTCTGGCCGACGGGTAAGACTCGGACGTAGGCAACGCGCTGCGTAGTCGGCATCGTCTACTCCTCCGTGCGCTGCCGTTCGCGGCGCTCCCGCGACCACTTCACCGCGGCGACACCCCATATAAGCAGTGAGCCGCCAATGGAGATGAGCCCGACGTTGCCCCATCGCAGCTCGCCGTCGACAAGGGCGATGAGGAGCGTTCCGACAACACCGACCGCCGCAAGCGCTGCCCCGTTGGTGCGCAGCTGGCGCCAGGACGGCAAGCTCGACAGCGAAATGGACATACGGCAATGATGCCCCACTGAAGTGGTCGGCACGCCGACGTGACCACAAGTGTCCTGAAATCACCGCCGAGGACCCTATCGGGAACCGTACGCCTCCTGAATCCCGGGTGTCATGTTGGGGTATACCCCAAAGAAGCATCTGGCCCGTGACACCCATGTCACCGACCTCGTCCGCTGCCCAGAGTCTCGGCGTCCACAGAG
>NZ_JBQSXR010000037.1:0-11768 GCF_052378395.1 Brachybacterium sp. AOP29-B2-41 | reverse complement strand
CCCAGGACCTGCGCCGCAGACCGGCGCGCACGGCACGGGGCGCGCCGTTCTTGCTGTTCGACCTCTGCGGGTCAGCGCGTGCTGAGCTCCGCAGGCTCGTCCTCGGGGTCTACCTGGTGCTGGGCGGCAGCTCGTCGCAGCACCCGTTCCCCCACCCAGACGGCGAGCCCGAGCGCGATGCCGACCACATCGAACAGGACGTCCGCGGCGTCGCCGCTGCGCGCCGGCATCGCCACCAGCTGCACGAGCTCGATCAGCACCGCATGCGCGAGGGCGACGATCACCACCCAGCCCATCGGGAACCGCTTCCGCGGTGCCAGCACCCGGCCCGCGGCGAAGACGGTCAGCGCGAACACCAGCAGATGCACGGCCTTGTCGAGGCCGGGCATGTCGGTGCCCGGGGTTCCCTCCGGGAGCGAGGGCAGATAGAAGCCGATGTTCAGCAGCAGGGCCAGGGCCAGCAGGCCCAGCCGCCACACCAGCGAGCCACCCACCCGTCGGATCTCCGAGGGCAGGCGGCGGATGAAATCGACGGCGACGTCCATGGCCGGCATTCTTCCAGCCCCGTGGCCAGCGATCGGGGAGGCGAGGCCGTCACGCCGTCGCGGAGCATCGAGGGGCCGCCGGGAGGGAAACGAGGACCCGAGTGGGACCGGCCCGTCGGGAAGGGTGCCGGTACGATCGAGGCATCACGTCACCTAGCCAGGGAGCAGTCATGTCCTCCACCTCCGACCCGTCCCGGATGGACCCCTACAGCGACGATCCGGGCGCGGCGCCCGGCAGCACCGCGGTGCTGGACCGACAGCTGCAGGAACAGGACCAGAAGACCGACGACGGCGATCATGACCGGTTCGCGCACTATGTGCGCAAGGACAAGGTCACCCAGGCCGCCCTCGGCGGCACGCCCGTGATCGCGCTGTGCGGGAAGGTGTGGGTGCCCGGCCGGGATCCCGAGAAGTACCCGGTGTGCCCGGAGTGCAAGGAGATCTACGAGGGGATGCGCGAGCCGAACGACGGCGGCGACGGCAAGGGCGGCTCCGGCAAGGGCGGCGGCTTCCGCGGCTTCTTCGGCGGGCGGCGCTGACCCGCCAGGCGCTGCTGACCAGGCGCGCTCTTCGGAGCCCGGGGGCGCGCCGGACCTTCCTCACACCGCGTCCGTCGGCGGGTCGTCACCCGTCGGCGGTACGGTGGTCCACGCTGTGAGTACCCCTTCTCTTTTCTCCACGAGCGATCCCCGCCAGCCCTCCGAGGCGGCCGCGCGATCGCTGCCCGTCGCGTACCCCGAACGTGCCGCCTGGGGAACCGTCCCCAAGCTTCGTGCCTGGCAGGCCGAGGCGCTCGAGCTGTACCGCGCCCGTGCCCCCAAGGATTTCCTGGCCGTCGCGACACCCGGCGCCGGCAAGACCACCTTCGCGCTGCAGATCGCGGCGGCGCTCCTCGCCGAGGGCACCGTTCGCCGCATCACGGTGGTCGCGCCGACCGAGCACCTGAAGACCCAGTGGGCTGATGCCGCCGCCCGCGTGGGCATCTCGCTGGACCCGAACTTCTCCAACGCCCAGGGCGCCCACGGCAGCCACTACCAGGGCGTCGCGGTGACCTATGCGCAGATCGGCATGCACCCGGCGCTGCATCGTGCCCGCACCGAAGCCGACCGCACCCTGGTGATCCTCGACGAGATCCACCACGCGGGCGACGCCCGCACCTGGGGCGACGGCGTGCGGGATGCGTTCGATCCGGCCACCCGCCGGCTCGCGCTGACGGGAACCCCCTTCCGCTCGGACGATTCACAGATCCCCTTCGTCACCTACGAGCAGGACGGCGAGGGCTTCCTGCGCTCCAAGGCCGACTACACCTACGGCTACGGCGAGGCGCTGCGCGACCATGTGGTGCGCCCGGTGCTGTTCATGACCTACTCCGGGCGGATGCACTGGCGCACCAAGACCGGTGACGAGGTCTCCGCCCAGCTCGGCGCGCTCGAGACCAAGGACATCACCCAGCAGGCCTGGCGCACAGCGCTGGACCCCAAGGGGGAGTGGATCCAGTCGGTGCTCTCCGCGGCCGATCGCCGCCTCACCGAGGTGCGGCGCCATGTGCCCGACGCCGGTGGACTCGTGATCGCCACTGACCAGAAGGCCGCGCGCTCCTATGCCGCGACGCTCCAGGACATCACCGGGCAGGCGCCCACCGTGGTCCTCTCCGACGACGTCGGCGCCGGGAAGCGCATCGAGGACTTCTCCACCTCCGAGGACCGGTGGATGGTCGCGGTGCGCATGGTCTCCGAAGGCGTGGACGTGCCGCGCCTGGCCGTGGGCGTCTACGCCACCTCGACCTCCACTCCGATGTTCTTCGCCCAGGCCGTGGGCCGCTTCGTGCGCTCGCGGACCCGTGGCGAGACGGCCAGCGTCTTCCTGCCCACGGTCCCGATCCTGATGGGCCACGCCGCCGAGATGGAGGCCGAGCGCGACCACGTCCTCGATCGTCGGCCCAAGGGCGGCGATGAGGAGACCGGCCTCGACGAGAGTCTCATCGAGCAGGCGAACCGCCCTGAGCAGACGAGCGATCAGCTGGAGATGACCTTCGAGGCGCTCGAATCGGAGGCCTCCTTCGACCGGGTGCTGTTCGACGGCGGCGAATACGGTGCCGGCGGCATGATCGGCTCCGAGGACGAGCAGGAGTTCCTGGGCATCCCGGGCCTGCTCGACGCCGATCAGATGCGTGAGGTGCTCCAGCAGCAGCAGGCCCAGCAGCAGGCGCGCCGGCAGAAGAACGGGACGGCGAACACCCCGGTCACTCCCGGCGTGGTCGACCACCGGCAGCTGATGGAGCTGCGCAAGGAGCTCAGCGCCCTGGTCTCCGCCTGGGCGAAGAAGTCCGGCACCCCGCACGGCTCGGTCCACAACACGCTGCGCAGCCGCAGCGGCGGGCCAGCCGTCGCCCAGGCCAGCGCCGAACAGATCCAGGAACGGATCGGGATCGTGCGCGGCTGGTTCGTCGGCCGCCGCTGAGCCGCTCGACCCGCACGGCGCAGGATCCGCACGGCGCTGGATCTGCTCAGCGCTGGATCTGCTCAGCGCAGGATCCGCGCGGCCTCCGTGCCATCGGTGAGGGTCGGGATCGCGACCGGTCCGTCGGGCCCGTCGTCGGCGGAGAATCCGAGCTCGGCGACGGAGGTGGCGTGGCGCGCCCGCGCCGCCTGGACCCGATCGGGCGCCCTCGCGGCGTCCACCGGTTCGCCGCCCAGGAGCAGCGGCTTCTGCAGCGGTCGCAGCGAGGTGCGGGCCCAGTCCGGATTCGCTGACTCCGAGGTCAGCTCCGCAGTGAGTTCGCGTTCGAACTCGGCGACCTCCGCCTCGCCGGGCAGGACCAGCTCGGCGTGGGCGCGCTCGCCCACCAGCATCCGGTATGCGGCCTTGCCGGCGCCGAGGGTGGCTTTGCCGCTGGATCGCTTCCCGACGGGCTGCATCTGCCCCTCGGCATCTTCCCGTTCGACCAGCTTGTAGACGAAGCCGGGAGCGGGGTGCCCGCCACCGGTGACCAGGCGGGTGCCGATGCCGTAGCCGTCCAGTGGGGCGTCCTTCAGCTCCTCGACCCGGTATTCGTCGAGATCGCCGGTCGCGGTGATGCGGGTGCCGGTCGCGCCGAGGGAATCCAGCAGCGCACGTACCTGCACCGCCTGCTCGCCGAGGTCGCCGGAATCCAGACGCACGGCACCGAGCTGCGGCCCGGCCAGCTCGACCGCGGTGCGCACCGCGGTCTCCACGTCATAGGTGTCCACGAGCACCGTCGTCCCCACGCCCTGGGAGGCGAGCTGGGCACGGAACGCCTCCTCCTCGGTGTCGAACAGGAGTGTGAAGGCATGAGCGGCGGTGCCGGCGACGGGGATCCGGTAGTGGGCGCCTGCGGCGAGGTTCGAGGTGGAGGCGAAGCCGACGACGTACGCGGCGCGGGCCGCGGCGATCGCCCCGTCCTCATGCACTCGGCGCCCGCCCATCTCGATGCAGGGCCGGCCACGGGCGGCGGTGGTCATGCGGGAGCCGGCGGAGGCGACCCCGCTGTCATGGTTGAGGATCGAGAGCACCACGGTCTCGAGCAGCACCGCGTTCTCGAAGCTGCCCTCGATGCGCAGCACGGGCGAGCCGGGGAAGTAGAGCTCGCCCTCCTCATAGCCGTGGACATCTCCGGTGAACCGGTAGTCCGACAGGTGTGCGAGCGTCTCCTCCTTCAGCACGCCGGCCTTGCGCAGATAGCGCAGGTCGGAATCATCGAAGCGGAAGTCGGCGATCGCGTCGAGCACGCGCCCGGTGCCCGCGAGCGCGCCGTAGCGGCGCCCGTCGGGGAGCGAACGGGTGAACACCTCGAAGACGCAGCGCCGCGAGGCGGTGCCGGCCTCTCGGGCGGCCTCCAGCATCGTCAGCTCGTAGAGGTCGGTGAGCAGGGCAGAAGTCACGGTGTCCACGGTAATGCGTGCCGCGTCTGCGAGAGGCGGGGCGCGCCCCGTAGACTCGTCCTGTTGTGTCTCGATCTCAGCAGGCACGACGGAGCTCAGGAGGAATGTGCATGCCGGTGGAGATGCCGAGGGCGGACCCGGCGACGGGGACGCGCACCGCTCTTTCTCCCGGCGTGGAGGTGATGAGCGAGGCGGATGGCCCCTGGCGCACCGTGGTCTGGAACGATCCCGTGAACCTCATGAGCTACGTGGTCTTCGTGTTCCGTCGCTACTTCGGATACTCGCGCCTGGTGGCGGAGCAGCTGATGATGCAGGTCCATGAGGAGGGCCGCGCGGTCGTCTCTCACGGCTCCCGGGAGCGGGTGGAGACCGACGTCCAGGCCATGCATTCCTTCGGTCTGCGGGCCACGCTCGAGAAGGCGGGGGAGGACTGATGGCGCACGCATTCCGGCGCCGGGCCGACGGCAGTCTGGCCTGCAGGCTCGACGGCGAGGAGAAGGCGATCCTCACCCAGGTAGCCCAGGAGACGGCGGACCTGATCCGTGCCGATCTCGGGATCGATACCGGGCGTGACGTGCTGCGCCGAGCCGCCGAGAGCGAGGACCCGCTGCGCCGGCTCGAAGCGGAGTTCGCCGGCCGGGACGCCCGAGAACCGTCGGACTCAGCGGTCAAGCGGCTGTTCCCCGCAGCCTCGGAGGATCCGGAGCTCGCGGCGGAATACCGCCGACTGGGGCAGCAGGACCTCGCCGACGGGAAGCTCTTGGATCTCCGCACGGTGATGCAGGTGCTGGATGCGACCGGCGGCGGGCACAGCGAGATCGTGCTCGACGACGCAGGGGCGATGGCGATGCTGCGCGCCCTGAACGACGTGAGGATCGTCCTCGCCGATCGCCTGGATCTCCAGCGCGACGGGGACTTCGACACCGTGCGGATGCTGCAGCAGATCGGAGAACGGGTCGAGGGGGCGGATCGCTCCGGCGACGAGGAGCATGTCAGCTCCGACATCGTGATCGCCGTCTACGAACTGCTCTCCTGGCTGCAGGAGAGCCTGCTGCGCGCCCTGGACTGACGGCGCTCCGCGCCCTGGGCTGACAGTGCGCGAATTGTGAAACCGCACGCAGTGAGCGTGCCGTCACTGCTATGGACGGCTGTCGAGATTAGCCTTGCCCGGATGAACAACGCGCCGATCGGGATCTTCGACTCCGGGGTGGGCGGGCTGACCGTCGCCCGCGCCGTCCTCGACCAGCTGCCACAGGAGGAGCTGGTCTACATCGGCGACACCGCGCACGGCCCGTACGGGCCGCGGCCCATCGCGGAGGTCCGGTCACTCGCGCTGGAGATCATGGACGAGCTCGTGGGCCATGGCGTGAAGATGCTCGTCATCGCCTGCAACACCGCCTCCGCCGCCGTGCTGCGCGATGCCCGAGAGCGGTACGACGTGCCCGTGGTCGAGGTCATCCAGCCGGCCGTGCGCCGCGCCGTCGCCGCGACCCGCAACCGACGGGTCGGGGTGATCGCCACCCAGGGCACCGTCACCTCCCGTGCCTACGGGGACGCCTTCGCGGCCGCCCCCGATCTCACCCTCACAGCGCAGGCCTGCCCGCGCTTCGTCGAGTTCGTCGAGAACGGCGTGGTCAGCGGCAAAGAGGTGATCGAGGTCGCCGAGCGGTACCTGGCCCCGGTGCGAGAGGCCGGCGTGGACACCCTGGTGCTTGGATGCACCCACTATCCGATGCTCGCCGGCCCGATCAGCTACGTCATGGGGCCGGACGTCACCCTGGTCTCCTCCGCGGAGGAGACCGCGCTGGATGTGTACCGGCAGCTGCGCGGCACCGATCAGCTGCGGGAGACGGAGCGCGCTCCCCGCCACGTGTTCTCCCAGACGGCAGCGGGGGACGGCAGCGCCCACTTCGCCCGCCTCTCGCGCCGGTTCCTGGGCCCCACCTTCGACGTGACCGCCTCCTTGCCGGTGGTGCAGGCATGAGGGTCCACATCATCGGCTGCAGCGG
This sequence comes from Brachybacterium sp. AOP29-B2-41, assembly GCF_052378395.1. NCBI lineage: Bacteria > Bacillati > Actinomycetota > Actinomycetes > Micrococcales > Dermabacteraceae > Brachybacterium > Brachybacterium sp. AOP29-B2-41. The sequence continues at coordinate 5,312 of NZ_JBQSXR010000037.1, read as the reverse complement.
CAGCTTCGCCGGGCCCGACGGGGCGGCGTCCAGCTACCTGATCGAGCAGGAGGACGCACAGGGCCGTCTCTGGCGGGTGCTGATGGACCTTGGCTCCGGCGCCTTCGGCCCTCTGCAGAGCGTCATCGACCCCGCCGAACTGGACGCGGTCGTCGTCTCCCACCTGCATCCCGACCACTATCTCGACCTCACCGGCCTCGAGGTGTTCTGGGCCTATCACGAGCGGAACGACCTGGGGAAGCTGCCGATCTTCGCCCCGGCGCCGCTGCCCGAGCGGATCTCCGCAGTGCTGGGTCGCGACGGTGACATCCCCGACGGCGTGGACTGTGCACCCTTCGAGCACCATGTGCTCACGGACCACCATCGCTTCACCATCGGCCCGCTGGAGTTCGAGACCCGCGCCGTCCTCCACCCGGTCGAGGCCTACGGCTTCCGGGTCACGGGCGGCGGCAGCACGCTCGTTTACTCGGGCGACACCGACGCCTGCGACGCGCTCGACGAGCTCGCGCACGGCGCGGACCTCTTCCTGTGCGAGGCCGGGTACATCGAGGGACGAGATGACCGCTTCACCGGTGTGCACCTGACCGGCCGTCGCGCCGGGGAGAGCGCGGCTCGAGCGGGGGTGCGGCATCTCGCCCTGACCCACATCCCCGCGTGGACGGATCCTGAGATCCCGCTCGCGGAGGCGCGCGCGGTGCACTCCGGTCCGATCACGGTGGTCCGTCCGATGGATATCCTCGAGGTGCATCCCTGATCGACGTGCTGTGAAGGACGAGCGACTGTCGATGGCTGTTGATCAGGCTGATTCTCTCTCCCCACTTCGAGGAAGGAGCTCCATGAGCTCTACGAACCAGACCCCTGCCGGCGATCGTGTCGACGGCCGCACCCCCGACCAGCTGCGCGAGGTGCGCATCACCCGCGGCTGGCTGGACCAGGCCGAGGGCAGCGCCCTGATCGAGTTCGGCCGCACCCGCGTGCTGTGCACCGCCTCCTTCAGCGCCGGTGTGCCGCGCTGGAAGCAGGGCTCCGGATCCGGCTGGGTCACCGCCGAGTACGCGATGCTGCCCCGCGCGACCAACACCAGGTCCCCCCGCGAATCCGTCAAGGGCAAGATCGGCGGCCGCACCCACGAGATCTCCCGCCTGATCGGGCGCTCGCTGCGCGCGATTATCGACCTCGACGCCCTGGGGGAGAACACCATCCAGCTGGACTGCGATGTGCTCCAGGCCGACGGCGGCACCCGCACTGCCGCGATCACCGGTGCGTATGTTGCGCTCGCCGATGCGATCACGTGGGGCAAGCAGCACACCGCATTGCCGGCGGCGAAGCAGGTTCTCACCGACTCGGTGAGCGCGATCAGCGTCGGCATCGTCGAGGGAGGACCGCTGCTGGACCTCGAGTACCGCGAGGATGTCACCGCGCAGACCGACATGAACGTCGTGGTCACCGGCTCCGGTTCCTTCGTGGAGGTGCAGGGCACCGCCGAGGGCGCACCCTTCGACCGCACCGAGCTGGGAGCACTGCTGGATCTCGCCACGGACGGCTGCGCGCAGCTTGCACAGATCCAGCGCGACGTCCTCGCCGAGCAGCGATGAGCGGACCGCACGCTGCGATCCCTGACGGGTCGCGGGTCATCCTCGCCTCGCACAACGCGAAGAAGCTGGCCGAGCTGCAGCGGATCCTCGCCGCAGCGGTACCCGGTCTCGCTCCCGAGCAGATCATCTCCTCGGCCGGCATCGATCTTCCCGATGTGGTCGAGGACGCGGTGACCTTCGAGGGCAACGCTCTGCTGAAGGCCCGCTCCGCAGCGGCGGCCACCGGGCTGCTCGCGGTCGCCGACGACTCCGGACTCGCGGTCGATGTGCTCGGCGGAGCGCCCGGCATCTTCTCCGCCCGCTGGAGCGGCCGGCACGGGGACGATGAGGCGAACAACGACCTGCTCCTCGCGCAGCTCGGTGATGTCCCCGCGCAGCATCGCGGGGCGCGGTTCGTCTGCGCGGCCGCGCTGGTCGCCCCCGACGGCACCGAGAGCGTCGAACGGGGCGAGATGGTGGGCACCCTGCTGCGGGAACGTCATGGCGAGGGCGGATTCGGATACGACCCGCTGTTCCGGCCCGAAGGCGAGACGCGCTCGGCCGCCGAGCTGAGCCCTGCGGAGAAGGATGCGATCTCCCATCGTGGGAAGGCCTTCCGGGCCCTCGCAGGCCACGTCGCCCAGCTGCTGGGCTGAACTGCCACGCCGCCGAGATGACGACGGCCCCGGCCCGGAGAGGAACCTCCGAGCCGGGGCCGCCGGCGTCCTTCGGCCCGCTCAGGCGGCGCCGACGTGGGCGAGCGCGCGCCGGATCAGCAGATCCCGGCCGCCGTTCATCTCCTCGAGCGGAGAGGAGTCCGTGAGCAGCTCGTCGACCCCGAACCAGGCCAGCTCGAGCGCATCCTCCTGCGGGGCGGTCTCTCCATCGACCGGCACCACATAGGCCAGCGAGATCGCGTGCTGGCGCGGATCATGGAAGGGCGAGACGCCGGGGGTGGGGAAGTACTCGGCGACGGTGAAGGGCACCGGGGAGACCGGGATCCGCGGCATCGCCATCGGACCCAGGTCCTTCTCGATGTGTCGAGCGATCGCCTCCCGGATCGTCTCGTGCACGAGCACCCGACCGGAGACGATCGCGCGCACGATCTGCCCGGCCCCGGAGGCGCGCAGCAGCAGACCGACCTCTTCGACGGAGCCATCCACATCGGTGCGCACAGGAATGATGTCCACGTAGGGGATCGGCAGCCGACGACGAAGCTCGGTGACCTGCTCAGGCTCGAACCAGGAGCCCTCGGAATCCACGGCGGTGCGATTGCTCATGCGGTGTCTCCTCCTGCGGGGGTGCTTCGGTCAGTGCCGGCGGCGATCTGTGCCGGGGCCAGCTGAGACTTCTCGACGAAGAAGCGGGGATTCTGCGCACGGGAGACCACCTTGACTGCATGATCGACCTCCGCGCCGGCGATCATCCGGACCCGCCAGGTGATGCCCTCGAGCTCGACCAGGGACAGCGTCGCGTTGGGGATCGAGGGCATCGGCTGCTCGATGATGCCCGAGAGCAGGAAACGGATCAGCGTGCCATGCGCGACGACGAGCACCTTCTTGCCCGGGTAGCGCTCCTCGAGCGCCTCCAGGGCGTCGTATCCGCGGTCGGCGACCGCCTGGTGGTCCTCACGCCCGGGGAACGAGCGTCCCGGATAGGTCGCTTCCATCTCCTCGACGGCATGACCCTCGGCAGCGCCCCAGTCGATCTCCACCAGGCGGGCGTCGGTGCCGCCGAAGGGGATGCGGTGGTCCTCGCCGATGATCCGCCCGGTCTGCTCGGCGCGCTGCAGCGGTGAGGTGATCACCACGTCCCAGTCCACTGCCGGCAGCTCATCGAAGGCGGCATGCGCCTGGGCGATCCCGGTCGCGTTCAAGGGGATGTCAGAGGACCCCTGGAACAGGTTCTTCAGGTTGTAGTCCGTCTGCCCATGGCGGACGAGTCCGAACAGGGTCATGAAGCTGTCTCCTCAACGCAGGGGTGATGCGTGCGCGAGAAGGGGCTCGAAACTTTGCCCCGTCATCTCGCGACCAGCACCCATGCTATCCGTGGCCGGGATCCCCGTCCCTGACGATCCCCAGCAATCCCTGAGAATCGGGCTCAGTACCCCATCGTTCCCCACGGATTGTGCCCAAAGCGTGCCCGCGCTGCGCATCCATCCTCACAGCCACATCATCAAGGTCCGAATCGAACAAACCTGCGTACCGGTCAAGCGTCATCGCAGCAGACTTGTGGCCCAGCATCTGCTGGACCGCCTTCACATTCGCGCCGGCCGACACCGCGAGCGATGCCGCCGTGTGCCGGAGATCGTGCGGAGTCATCCACTCCACCACCGCGGCATCGAGGGCGCGCTCCCACCACTTCACCCCGACCCGCTAGCCATCCACGACGCGGGACTTCCCCGGCTGCCGGAGATACTCCGCACGCGGGGCCGGGAAGATCAACGCATCCGGCCCAGCGGCGCCCGACACCGCATCCTCGAGCATCGTGGCGAGGAATCCTGGCACCGGCACTGTCCGGTCTTCCTTCCCCTTCGTATCCCCGAGGGCATCACCAGCCGCCCAACGCATCACACTCAAGGACTTCACCAAGCGCGCCGACGTCTCCCGGTCGGCCCTCTACAACTGGATCGATGCCAAACGCGACCTGCCCGTCCCCGGCCTGTTCAAGATCGCAGACGTCCTGCGGATCCCCGCGAGCGAACTAATGATCCGGGCCGAGAGCTGCCACCGCTCCTCAGACGCCTGATTCCACCCGTAAGGCCCGCCACCCCACCAGGTGGCGGGCCTTCCTCATGCCCGAAAGGACCCCGCCATGACCGAGGATCGTCCCGCACTCCGCCGCGCCCTAGACGCCCCGTGATGAGCTGGTCCCTCACTGCAATTTCCTCACGGATCCACACACGCGGCGTTGGCTGCAGTCGTGAGCCGCATTACCGTGGTCGCCATGCCTCGAGAGATCGACACCCACGACCTTGCCCACGTCGAGAAACGACTGGCCATGGCGCGCGACAGCATTGCATGCAAGGCCTTGGTGGAATCAGAGCGTGCGGTGCACGACCCGCGGCCAGGAGAGCACGATGGGCTCCCAGCGCTTTCACTTGTGGACGAGAGCATCAACGACCCTGGACCGTACTGCTCCCACTGCAGCGACGTGGAAGACGCCGACGGTTACCCGGTGGATTGGCCATGTGACGTCGCCGAGTTCCTCGAGACCATCATCAAAGACGGATACGTGGGCAGGGTCGTCGACGGCTGGGACTACGGGGTCCCTGAAGACTGACGACCCCACGGCACTTGACCTCATGCCGTGACCCCATGGGAAGTGTGACGAGAGGGTCCTCGTGGTAAAACTTCTGCCCCGAAGTGCGACTACCGGTCGACCTCGGCATCAGTAGCCGCGTAGGCCCTTTCGAAGTACTCCTCGAGCTCGGCCAGATCGACCCGCCACTGGCCGCGGCCACCCACCTGGATTGCTCGCAGGTCTCCGGTGCGCACGAGAACGTAGGCCTGGGACTTCGAGATGGATAGTTCCTCCATCACGTGCTCAAGCGGCACGAACTTCGGCAGATCCGACATGTGTACGTCTTGTCTGAAGGAGATCCCATCCAAGTCCCGAGAGACTGAACCGTGCAGATCATCATCACCCTCCTGTATGTGTTCTCCGGCCTACTATCGCTATGGGGCGCGTTCAAGCCTTGGTACGACGCTCGTACACGAGCAGCTCAGGCCTCCCGTA
>NZ_JBQSXR010000036.1:0-15017 GCF_052378395.1 Brachybacterium sp. AOP29-B2-41 | reverse complement strand
CTTTTTGACGATAGAATAAAATCCGCGACAAGTTGCCTTTCAAAGCTAGAGACCGGAACGGTGGAAAGCTTGCGGCAGCTAAAAGACTTCTACGGAGCAATGGTTGTAGTTCCAACGCAGAAGGAACTTATATCTGCCAAGGAGGAAATAGGCGCGATACTCTCAGTTGTGCAAAAGGAAAGGGATCTTTCGATCGCTTCAAATTTTGTTTACGATGATTTGCATTTGCACGCAAGATTAAGGGGCTCCATTAGTCCGGTCGTTGCTACTTCGGGTCCGGTACTTGATCGCTCCTTCGAAATTCAAATACACACAGGGCTTCAGTACGCCTGGTGGAGAGCTACTCACGATGCACTATATAAAGGTGGACGTGATCTTAGTGGCTCCTGGGCAGCCCAGAGAGTTTCAGGGCAGGCGCGGGCTGCCCTAGAGATGGTCGATGGAATTATTTCCAATTTCGAGGTCGCTGCGCGACTGCAAAAATCCTCGGCACCGGTGGATGTGACGTTAGCGCTGGACTTCAAGCTGTTGGCGAGATGGCCGCGTGCAAGAAGACCGGAAGATGAGACGCGATTTGGACTCTCTCTTGCGAGACTCCAGGAGGTCTTTGAGGTGGATACGGGACGTGTTGAGGAATTGTTCGACTCAGGAATTCTCGATGAATATATAGCAAACCCAAAAATTACGCCGCTGCAAGTTGTGCTCATAGCGTGCCATATGGAAAAATCGGATATTTTCGCAGAACTGGCAAAAGCGGCTGGATTGAAGCTATTTATTACCGAAGAGCTACTTGAGGCTTACCCGGAAGTATTCGTACTATCCATGGAAGATCGCGTCGCCATAGGCGGCAGCGGAGCCGATTAGGTCGCCAGTTGAGACTTTCGCGGTAAAAAGTAGGACTTCAGCTGGAGCGATTGCAAGATGCGATCCTCGCGGTGTTGGCCTGCATTGAAACCTTCGCCGAATCTTCTGCACTGGCAGAATGCTGACCGAGAAGCCACGAGTTCAGCCATGACTTTCACGGGTCTGGCTAACGTCGAGTATCTGAAGTGGTTGGACGCTTGGCTTTCGAGAGGATCTGGTCGGCGGTCTTGGCCCGGGCGAAGGGCTGGCAGTCCTCGTTGTAGTTGTCGATGAAGCGCCGAATCGCGGTGGTGAGCTCGCTGACGGAGCGGAAGGTGCCGTGGGGGATCGCCCGGCGTCGGCGACACCGAAGAAGATTGAATATTCGCCTCGCTGGGGTCCACCGGTAGCGGGTCTCGGGGCCAGGCCGCTCGTCGCCCGGTAGTGGGTGATGGGGCCAGCGATGGTGCGCTCGAGACCTGCACGATCGTGCCGATGATCAAGCAGTTCGGGACCGTCACGGCCTGGCCGACATGGTTGTCGTTGCCGATGCCGGGATGCTCTCGATAGAGAACCTGAACTCGAACGGCGAGGCCTGACTACGGTTCATCGTCGTCTCGAGACCGAAGAAAGTGCGAGGTGACCTGGCCAACCACTTTCATTGGCACGGCGATGCGTTTACCGACGGGCAGCTGATCGACACCATCACCCCGCGCCAAGGAAACACGAAGACTGAGACGAATCGGCGTCGGCGAGAGCCGATCTGGGACGCGGACGAGTTCCCGGGGGCTGGCGAGCGATCCGGGCCTACTCCCGCAAGCGGGCCGTGCACGATGAATACACCCTCGCCCAGCAGGAGAACCGGGCCAGGCCTGTGATCGCCGGCGATGCGAACTCGAAGGGGACTCGGTTCGTCAAGACCACCCCCGCCGGAGGTGAGTTCGATGAAGTTTCCCTGGAGAAGGCTCGATCCCTCGTGGGGCTGAAGGGCTACGTCACTAACATCGAGGCAGCCATCATGCCTGCGGCAGCGGTGCTCTTCAGCTACCACGACCTCTGGCACGTCGAGCAGTTGTTCCGCATGTCAAAGACGGACCTGCAGGCTAGCCGCACGTTCCACCACCATCGCGATGCGATCGAAACCCGCCTGACCATCGTGTTCACTTCGCTGGCGACCGCCCGCGACCCGCAAGACCTCACCGGAATCAGCATCCGCAGGATCATCGGGACCGTGAAGCCACTGCTCGAAGTCCAGGTCAACGCCGGCGGACACCTCCACGCCGCCGCCGAACCGCTAGCCGTCGATGCTCGCCACATCCTCAACGCCCTCGAGGCCCCGGACACCGTGGGTCACTAAACCTATGCAAGTCAGACGCCCTTGCAGTGAGCGTGATAGCTCGGGCTGCAGGATGGCCCCTTTGGGGCTCCTCTCTGTTGAGGGGGAGCAGCGAGCATTTGGGTAGGTGCGTCAGAGTGAGGGTGCGCGCCAAGGTCTGTTGATCAGGGGGATACTTTCCCGCCAGTGCGAAGGTTTCGACGTGTCCAGCACCTGCCTCCGTCGGTCCTGCCCGGCGCCCTCCAGCCGCGTTAGCGAGGCCGACTTGGCGGTGTTCGGGTAGTAGTTCAGACTTCGACGAGCGGTGTTGGCGTGCGGGCTTGCCAAGAAGGGGCATCGAAGCGAATTCCTGGAGGCGCCCTGCAAATAGACTAGTTCAGCGGAGAATTCCAATTGTTCTTGCGGAAGTCAGTGATTGTCATTCTTCTTCCGTCGCTCGTTGCGTCGAATTAGTGGCGCAAGCGGTTCCGATGGAAGGTCGGTCCATTTTGTGAGGCGCCAGTCGGTAACGAAGCGACCCGAGGGCAACTTTCGCTTCTTTGTTTCGTAGTCGATTCCGATTTCTCTAAGCTCGCGCGTGCGTTTCTGCCAATCTTCTTGATATTGCTTCGCGGAGGCCACCGCACCAAGAAGTTCTGAGGGCACATATGTGCCATCGAAGGCGTGGAGGAGTAATGCGATGCGGCGATGCGGCTCTTCGGCCGAAGCGGCCTTTTGGATAAGCTCCGAATACTGATCGAAATCCCCGTAATAATCCTTTTTCCCGGCATTGCACTCGGTGCAGAGTGGTTGCAGGTTTTCCTCGAGGTCGGTGCCGCCCCATGCCTGGGGGAGGATGTGATCTACGACGAGGGATACTCCGTCGGTCGCTGCGGAGCGTCCACACAGCCTGCAGCGCCCCGATTTTAGAACGCTGAATCGCACTTTCTGGCTGATCGATGTTGCTTGTGAAAGCTCTTTTGGGAGCCGGCCCGCGAGTCGGTATCGGTGCCCCGGCTCCTTCTTGATGAGGAATACTTCGCCAATCTGGCGCCGGCGGCGCTGAAGTTGCGAGTGTCGAATTCCCATTTGTTGGAAGACGTACTCGGAAATTTCTGAATCCGTCGGGGGAGAGTCGCTCCGCTCATACAGGCAAGCATAGATATGCTGGTGCGCTGGACTGCCGTGTCCGCGATGGCGAAGTGAAGCCTTAAGCTCCTCGCTGTAGGGCTCGGGAAGCTCCTCGGCTGGCAGTTTGGGTGCGCTCTCGGTCATGACCGAAGGTTAGCCGAAATTTGAAGCCGTGTGTCACGAATGGAGAGCCAGTTACGTTAGAGAGCGCTTCGGAGTCGCGCGATATCTGCCTGAGCTTGCCGAGCGGGTGGCCGTTGAGGCGGTCGCAACGTTCTTCGCTATCTTCAGGCAAAGCTAACTTATCCGTGCCCGAAGCTTGTCTTCCGCGTATGCAGTGTGTCGATGATGGTCGCTTTGACCGCGGAAGGCACGCCATTCGCCTAATCTGTAGGACGATCTGCCGCTGCGAGTCTTGGTGTCGATCTCGAAGTCACGGGAGATGAAGTCGATCCTTCGTTCGATCTCCAGATCCGTCAGTGTGCCGCCGAGCGCTTTGCGTAGCCCGGCAACGGAGACGTAGTCACCGTGCTCTCTCATCGCTCGATACACCTCGTCATGGGACCGTCCCCCCATGCCGTGGTCGCCTCCGCGCTCGCCCTCCTTGCGGAGGGCGGACGCGATCGAAGTGCCAATGGCATACGCCACTGGGGGTGGGAATGCGTTCCCTATCTGGCGATAGATCGCAGTCTTTCGACCCTTACGGTTGCCGAAGTCCCACTCGTAACCAGGTTTTCCCCAGCCTTGAACGCGAGCCACCATTTCATTCGTCAGCTTCGGAGCGTGTCCGCGAGGCGCATCAGGACTCGGTGCGTCATCGGCGACGCCTAAACCGTCGACGCCAAGTTTCGCCCACTCACGCTTGGCACGCGTCGGCCCAAGGTCCGGCCCTCCGTGCTTCTTCGAGCCGCCGACCACTGTCGGAGCAACGCGATTTGCGTGTCTCGCCCAGTCAGTTGCTCCTTCCCAGCCGTTTGCGGCCATCAGCGACTCGAGTGCCTCTCCTACCGTCTCGACGTCGGAACTCGGTTCGGGCCATTTGAAGTACGGCGCGAACTCCTCGCGGAGCGCAACGAGGATGAATCGTGGCCTTAGCTGGGGAACGCCGAAGTCTTTGGCCTCCAGTAGCCGCCAGTCGGCGTGATATCCGAGTTCGGCGAACCGGTCAAGAACTGCCTGTCGATACCCAGCAAACCTAGGCATGGACAATCCTCGAACGTTCTCCAGGAGCACGGCGTCAGGCCTCATCCTGCCCGCGACCTCAACTGCCCAGGCGAACAGGTCGCGCTCGTCAGAAGAACCGAGCTGCTTGCCAGCAAGGGAGAACGGTGGGCACGGGACACCGCCGGCGAGAAGCGAAACCCCGCGGTAGTCCTCTGGCCTCCAAACCGACTCGTCCGCAACGTCGCCCACGACCACCAGTGGCTCCGGCAGACCTTCCTCAGCCGCAAGGCGAACAAAGTTGCGCTCAAGTGTTGCGGCTGCATCTACGTCGAGCTCGATGGCGAGTGTGTGCCGGAAGCCGGCGCGGTGCAGCCCGAGGCTCTGGCCACCTGCGCCAGCGCAGATCTCGACCGTGGTCAGCGCGGCGGGTTTGAGGTTCTCATCCATGGTGACCCCATTCTCGCAGGGCACGCTGACAGACGATGCATGATGCTCGGCACGTGCGGGCGAACGTGGAGCATGCTCCCGGACTCCACCTGATCGTGGTCTTCGGGCCTGCCCGCCAGTCTTTGACGTTTGATGAAGTTGCGTGAGCCTGATCTGCATGTTCTTTGGTCTCGGCCTGAACGCGCTTGATGCCGTTCTCGAACGCGACCGGGCTGGTGTAGTCGAGGCTGGAGTGCAGTCGGCGATGGTTGAACACGATCTCGATCCAGCGGGCAACCTCACGATGGGCTTCGACCCGGGCGGCCAGGATCGACGGTCGTAGAACTCGGTCTTCAGCGTGGCCGAGAACGACTGAGCCATCGTGTTATCCCAGCACCCCCGGTCCGTCCTATGAACTGGTGGATTCTCAGCTCCATTTGTCGGTGCCTGTAGGTATCGTCCACAGGGAGAAGATGTTCCGCCTCGACGGATAACCGACGACTGGCGCGATAGGAGGCACGGTGACGAATAAGGCTCCGCTCAACAGTGCGATCGGCCCGAACAATACAACGCGTAGTATCCGCGATCGTGTGTCTCGACGGGTGTGGGTTGCAGCCGGTGGTCGATGCACGTTCTGCAACCGATGGCTCCTCGACGACGAGATCACGGGGCAACCTGTATTCATCGGCCAACTTGCGCACATCGTCGGGTGGGACACTACAGAAGGGTCCCCCCGCGGTTCCGATCCAATGAGCGTCGACTGTCGCAACGAGGCGGACAACTTGATGCTGATCTGCTACGACCAGCATCGCGTCATCGATAGCAAGAGCCTCTGGGACGTGTACACCGCCGATCGGCTTCGAGAATTCAAACGCCAGCATGAACACCGAATCAAGATGCTCACGGCACTGGCGCACCAAGACAGCACAACAGTCCTCCGCCTGGTCGACACCATCCATGGATCTCCAGTGCAACTTGCGCAATCCGCGGTTAATGAGGCCCTGGTTTCCGTCGGCCAGTACCCTTCGTACGCGCTTTTGGGAACCGACGAGTACGAAATCGATCTCCGCAAGCTCCCAGGCGAGAAAGAGGGCACTTCGCTCCATTGGATCGCTGCAGTTGAGTGCATCCGGGATCGGCTAGGGCGGCTCGGCGCGCTCGTGGCCGATCGCACTGTCGTCAGCATCGCAGTTTTCCCTCTCGCGCGAATTCCGATCCTCATCGCGCTTGGAGCCATGTTGGACGACACGGTCCCGACTGTCGTGTACCCGAAGCGTCGCGGCGGCAAGGAGACGTGGGGTTGGCCAGATGTCGGCACGGATCAAGACTTCGAATGGAATGTGCTTGACAGCGGTTCCGGCGCGCCGACGCAAGCAACTGTGCTCTTCTCCATCTCCGGTTCGATCGGAAGGGAGCGAATCCCGGCAGAGACCAATGTCGGAGCGCGCGTCTACGAGATCAGCCCCGCCGACGCGACGCCGAACTTCGATCTGGTGGATACAGCTACGTCAGTTGACCTGTTCTCACGATGCTGGCGTGCAGTCATTGCCGACATCGAGACTTTCCCGGGAGTTGACGCTGTCAACGTCATAGCCGCAGTCCCAACGACTATCGCTGTTGCGATCGGCCGGTCGGTGAATGCCTCAGTCCACCCGCCGGTACGCATCTACGACCGTGTTGATCACGAAGCCAGTTACTCTTTCGCATTGGAGCTGCCCCGATGAAGCTGCTGTCCTACTTCAAGTCCTTCTTAAAGAACACTATCAACCTCAATGACACCCGCATCGCGAATCTCAACCGGCGCGTGGACGCGGTCACGACGTTCCTGCGCGATCACGAAGTCTTCGGGGAGTACTTCATCGACGTCGTGCCACAGGGATCGTACGCGCAGCGAACGATCATCAAGCCAGTTGCTGGCAGGGAGTTTGATGCTGATGTGCTCCTCGCGATGACAGAGCATCCTGATTGGTCACCAGCCGACTACACCGCGGAGCTCAAACGTGCTTTCGCGGCCAGCTCGACGTATAAGGGTAAGGCCCACAAGCGGACGCGATGCGTCTACATCGACTACGCGGACGATTTCCATATCGATGTCATTCCATTCGTCGAGAACCGCCCGGCGATCACCAACAACAAGTCCGACTCGTGGGAGAGCACTGACCCACAGGCGTTCACTGCATGGTTGGAGAGCAAGTCGCGCATCGTAGGTGGAGGTCGCCTCCAGGCAGTACTGCGACTGCTGAAGTACCTTCGCGACTCGAAAACAACGTTCTCCATCAAGTCCGTGCTGCTGACGATCCTGGTCGGCAACTCCATCGAGAGCTGGCGCTCTGCGACCGATACGAAGTATTACGGCGACATCGCGACAGCGCTCGTGCACATCATCGAAGACCTCAACGACTATCTGCAGGAGAACCCGACGATGCCGCCGATCTACGATCCGGCGGGCACCGGCCGTGATTTTCGGGAGCGATGGGACCAAGACGGATACTCGAACTTCCGGGACCAGATCCTCTACTACGCCACGAAGATGCGGGAGGCATACGACGCGGAGACCGTCGACGAGTCCGTGGCTGCCTGGCAGAGGGTCTTCGGCCCATCGTTCACTAAGCCGGTTGTTGAGGCATCACAGAAGGCACTGCCCGCCGAACAGTTCATCGACACAACTCTGCGCATTCCGATTCGCTTGAAGAATCGCGTCACCTTGTTCGGAAGAGTCCGCCGTGCCGGAGTTGCACGAGCTTACGATCTGCCCCGCCGCGGAGACCGAGTACAGAAGCATCGAACGATCGATTTCGAGTTGCGAGACGTGGATGCCATGGGGCCCTACGAGGTCTATTGGAAGGTGAAGAACCATGGTTCGGAGGCTGTCCAGGCGGGCCAGCCACGCGGTGACGTCATGGAGGGCGGCACCAGCCGATACGAGAGCACGGCGTTCGCGGGAAGCCACTACGTCGAGGTGTATATCGTCCAGGACAACGTCTGCGTCGCCATGGACCGGCAACCGGTGATCATTCAGCCGCGCTGAGATCCTGTTCGTAGAATTCCGCTCATCCGTCGGTACCGCGTAGCACGCTTCAGCCATGGCACAAAAAAGCTCCTGGCGATGTCCCACTATGAGACGGAGAATCGAGCGATCAAGTTCGTCATCGCCCAAGAGGACGCTGCCGGTCGCGTGGCCGAAGACGTCCGGAACGTGCCGGGCAGCAAGGTCGATGTGGTGAGCCGCGACAGTCCCGGAACCACGGAGAACTTCCAGGTCGATCTGCGCGGGATCGTCGAGATCCTGTAGCACAACCTGTACTCGAGTCCGCGCGTGTACGTGCGTGAGCTGATCCAGAACGCCCGGGACGCGGTCGTGGCGCGTGGAGAGCACGGGGACCTGCCGCCGATCGAGCTGGTCGTGGACCCGGTCGCGGGGGCGCTCACGGTGCGTGATTACGGCATCGGTCTCACCGAGGCGGATGCGCGCAGCCTGCTCTCCACGATCGGCGCCTCCAGCAAGCGGGAGGAGCTCGCCGCGGCCCGGCGCGAGTTCCTCGGCCAGTTCGGGATCGGTCTGCTGTCCTGCTTCCTCGTCGCAGACCAGATCGAGGTGACCTCCCGCAGTGCCCGCGACCCGGAGGCGCAGACCATGCGCTGGGTCGGCCGGGGCGACGGCACGTTCACGGTGGCGCCCGCGCCGGAGCCGCTCGCCGAGCCGGGCACCGTGGTGCGGGTACATGCGCGCCCGGATGAGGCGGAATGGGTCGGCGCCGGCCGCGTGCATCGTCTCGCTCGCGAGTATGCGAGCCTCCTGGCCGTCCCGATCACCGTCGCCGTGGCCGGTGATCCGCGGCCCGCGGTGCGTGTGAGCGGGGATCCTGCCCCGTGGGACCTGCCTGACCACGCCTTAGGGCTCTGGTGCGAGGACGTCTTCGGCTTCGCGCCGCTGGCGAGCATCCCGCTGGACGTGCCGATGCTCGGCATCCGTGGCGTCGCCTTCGTGACCGGGGAGGCGACGCCCGGGCGGGGACGCGCGGGGGATCGGGTGTTCTCCCACGGCATGTCCGTCGCGGCCGACAACACCCAGCTGGTGCCCGAGTGGGTCACCTTCGCACGGGTCGCCGTCGAGGCGGGATCGCTGGGCCTCACGGCCTCGCGCGAGTCGCTGCATGAGTCCGGCGCCCTCGCCACGGCCCGTGAGGAGATCGGCCGTCAGATCCACGCGGGCATCGAACGGCTCGCCGCCGGGGATCCCGTCGTCTTCTCGCGGTTCGTCGCCGTGCACGGGCAGAGCCTGCTCGCCCTGGCCGTCGCGCATGCGGAGATGCTGGAGTTCGTGGCCCGTCACTTCACCTGGGAGACCAGCGCCGGCGCGATGCGGCTCGTGGAGATGCCGACGCGGATCACCTTCACCACGGACGAGCGGGAGTTCACCACCTACGCGCCGCTGGTGCAGGCGCAGGGCGGGCTGCTCGTCAACGGCACCTACACCCACGGCGCCGCCATGCTGCGGGCGTACGACAGGGCGCAGACCCGCCTCACTGCGCGCGAGTTCGAGCTGGCACGACTGCTGGAGGATCTCCCGGCCCCGCTCGGGGAGGACGCGGATCTCGCCGGGCAGATCGGCGATGCGGCGCGTGCCGTGCTCGACCAGTTCGGAGCGACGGCCGAGGTGCGGGCCTTCCGCCCGGTGAGCCAGCTCGTGCTCCATGTCCCGGGCCGCGCTGCGGGCTTCGTGTTCGAGGACGACCCGTGGGCCGACCTGCTCGGCGGCGCGACGCCCGTCGATCCCGTCGATCCCGTCGGCCCCGCGGATCCCCGACCGACCCTCGTGCTGAACCTCCGCGCCGAGGCGGTGCGCGCCCTCGGCGGCGGGCTCGCCCCGACCACCCGGGCCGAGGCGATCCGTGCCCTGCACCTGCTGAGCCTGCTGCAGGCCGGCATCCGGCTGCGCGCTGAGGAGCAGGCAAGCCTGGCCGGGGCGCTCCAGAGCCTGCTGCTGGCGGCAGCACGCACCGAGACCCGCACCACCGACAACCGCACCACCGAGGACAGGGGATGACGATGATCCGGTATGACGAGGTCGCCGATCTCACCGGCGAGCAGGCGCAGCGCGTGCGGGCGCTCGTCGACCGCAGCAGCGAGATCTGGGACATGCCCGATGACCTGGACACGATCCGCGCCTGGGAGGAGCAGATCGCGGACTGCGAGGCGGAGGGCGTGCCCCACCTCGCGGCGAGCGCACGCTTCGGCCAGTACGCGATCTACAGCACGGGCGGCATGCCGGCGGCGGCTCTGGACGCGTACGTGAGGCTCATGCAGATCGTCGGCCGCTACGGCGACCACATCAACCCCGAGAACCGGCGCGGGTTCCTCGGCTCCGTCGCGAACCTGGTCGTCACGGTGGCGAAGGATCCGTCCCTCGCGCGCCCGCAGCTCGAGAGGATCGTCGACCTCGTCGAGCAGCAGACGGTGAAGCACGGCGATGACCTCGCGAACGTGACGCTCGCGCGTGCCTCCCTCGCCGTCGAGTTCGGCGAGCAGGAGCGCGCGCTCGCTCTGCTGGACCAGTGGCAGGGCATCGGCAGCCCCGACTGGCCCCCGTTCGACGCCAACACCGTCACCCGCGAGATCATGCTCCTCGAGCGCTTCGATCCGGCCCTCGCCGCGGCGACGCTCGCCCGCCGCTTCACGGCGATGGGCGTCCCGCCCGGACCGATCGACATGGATCGGGACGACAGCACCCAGCTCGTGCTGCTGCGGACGGATCTGGGGTCGCTGTCCGCGCGCGCGGGCAGGAAGGACGTCGCCGCCCGTATCGGGGATGAGCTGGTCGCCCAGTTCGGCATCGACCGCCTCGTCCGGTCCGCGGAGATCCAGGATCTGCTGCTCGTGCTGGAGCACCGCCCGGAGGATGCCCGCGTCGCCGCCGACTTCGGCCTCGAGAACAGCCAGCTCGACCACACCGAGTGGCGGCTCCAGGCCGCCCTCGCCCGCAGCCGCGCCCTCGAGGACCCGACGGGCGAAGAGGCGCAGCTGCTGCGCGCCCTGGCGACGGAGGCCGCCGCGGCGCACGACGCCCGCGGCGGGACCGACGTCCACACCCGGGAGCTGCAGGACATCTGGTTCGCGGGCCTCGCGCCCGCCACACCCGTGACGAGCGGAGCCGACGCGGACCCCGAGGCGCTGGCCGAGCGGATCCTGCGTGCGGGGTGGATCCCGAGGCGCACCTCGCCGGTGACGAACGAGTCCGTACCCTTCTCGCTCAAGGACTGCTACGCGGAGCTCCACGGACAGGCGAGGTCGGTCCTGGAGGCCGATTCCGAGGAGGAGGCCGAGGCGATCGTCGCGGCCACGATCGCCCGCAGCCGCGAGCTGAGGATGCCGGCGGCGGAGTTCGTCGCCCACCTCATGCACGCCTTCCAGACCTATCAGGCCGGCGACCACGTGGCGCTGGTGCTGCGGTACGAGAGGGCGCAGAGCGCCCAGGCGCTTGCACCGGACGGCGTCGACCCGGCCCTCGAGAAGGCCGCCGCGGGGCTCTTCCTCCCGGTGATCCTCACCGCCCTGGACCTGCCCGCGATCCCGCTGGACCGGATCGAGGAGATCGTCACCGCGGAGATCGCTCTGCGGGCCGTGGCGGGGATGCCGACCACACCGATCGCCGTGGCGCAGCTCGCCCGGG
This sequence comes from Brachybacterium sp. AOP29-B2-41, assembly GCF_052378395.1. Lineage (NCBI taxonomy): Bacteria > Bacillati > Actinomycetota > Actinomycetes > Micrococcales > Dermabacteraceae > Brachybacterium > Brachybacterium sp. AOP29-B2-41. Next base: position 3,468 of record NZ_JBQSXR010000036.1, on the reverse strand, counting down.
CGGTCCACCTCGGGCAGTCTGCTGAGATCGGTGCGCTGTTCGAGGAGGTCCGCACTCGGCTCGAGGCCGAGGCGGGCGACGTGGACCCCTTCGACGTGCTGCTCGATCTGGCGCGGATCCTCTCGCCGGTGGACGCCAGCGCTGTTCCCGGGCTCGTGGCCGGCGTGCTACGTGCGTCGAACGACCCCGCCCAGCAGCGGGCGGCGCTCGCCTGGAGCGTCTGGGCCGCGCTGCAGGAGGGCGAGGTCGCGGACGACGCCGTCGCCGCGGTCATCGCGCAGCTCGAGGAGGTCGATCGGGACTTCGAGGAGTTCGGGGACCTGCCGCGGTCCGTGCTGCTCGCGGTCGCGGCCCAGATCCCGGAGGCACGGGGGTGGGTGCTCGAGGCCGCTCTCGCGGACACCACTCCGGGGGACCCCACCCACCTCGACACCTTCGCCGGGGCGGCGCGCGCCCTGCTCGAGCACGTACAGGCCGACGAGCGCGGGCCGCGGCTGCGCGAGGACGCGCGCGAGATCGCTGCAGCGCTCGATCGGCGCAACGGGAACGCCGTGCAGTCCGAGCTGCTGCGCGAGAGGTTCTTCCCGGAGGGGTGAATCCCGCAGAAGGGAGACCGGAGGGCGGGCGTAGTCGGCGGCTGGAGACGGAGTGGGAGCGAGTCCGTTCGCGGATTACGCTGAGGGCATCGATGTCGGTCGGGGGAGCTTCATGGATCACACGCTTGGACGCCGTTCTGTGCTCGGCGCAGTGCTCGGAGGGGGCCTGGGGCTGCTCACCGGGTGCTCCCTGGTGCCACAGCTCCCCTCCTTCGGCGGTGGCAGGTCGTTCGAGGACCTGCTCTCGGCGATCGACCCGGGGATCTGGAGCAGGGAGACGGGAAGCCTCGTCGATGTTCCCGTCCCGTTGGAGTCCCCGTTCCGAGTGAACGTCACCCGGCCTCGGGCGATCGGGGAGCTGTTCGACGTGCCGGATGATCTCTCCCCGATCCTGTACGACGAGAACTACGTGCGCGAGGAGGTCGCTCGGATCACCGAGCCGGGCGCCCTCATCGGGCCCCCGTCGGTGCACGGGCCGTACCCGATCGATGCCACCTTGAACTCCAACCACTTCCGTTTCGCGCCCGAGGTGGCGGTGCTCACGGCACATAGCTCCAGGCAGGCTGCGATCTGGCGCGGCGTGGAGGACACCCTGATCGAGGAGATGGAGGAGATTCTCTCGGTCCCCGACGCCGACGGTAACGTGAGATACGTCCTCGACGACGGGCGCCTGGTCCCGACCGAAGCGATGCAGGGCCTCCAACTGCCGCCTGTGGAGATCACGCAGCATCGCGACGAGCTGCGATTCTTCCAGTCCGTCGAGACTCCCGAGTTCGAAGGGGATGCCTCGGTCTTCGACTGCTTCGAGGGTCTTCAGGAGATGGTGGACGTCGTCGATCTCCCCGATGCACATGTCGCCCAAGCCCAGTCGTTGCTCTGGAGCCCCCACGGCCCCGGGGTGGGACACCCGCCCTTCCGCGAGTGGTACTTCGCCACGGAGCTCACCTCCGCCACGGAGCACACCACCAGAGGGGTGGTGCGCGTGGACGCGGAGAAGCTCGACGGGGTCCTGTCGAGGCTCACCGAGTTCATGGACGGGCCGAGCGTGAAGGACGATCTTGTCCCGGTCGAGATGGCGCCGGTCTCGGACACGCTGCTCATGCTCAGCCTCGATGCCGAGCCGCGATCTCCCGACCCGGTCTCGTCCTTCTACACCAACCCATCGATGAGGTCCTGGGCCACGTTCCTGAACTGAGCTGTGATCATCGCTGCACCCTGCAACGTCGGCGGATCAGGGCTCAGCGGGCGTCGACGCTGCGCCGCCCCAGCACCCAGGCCGCCACCAGCGCCACCATGATCCCGTTCAGCGGCGCGATCCCGATCCCGAACTGGTTCGAGACCCACGCGATCAGGCATCCGAGCACGTACGGCACCAGTGCCTGCCACCGGACCTTCTCGCTCAGCGTCTCCAGCGCCGGCTGCCCGCCGCGCCAGCGCGCGATCCAGTCGCCGATCAGCACTCCGCCGAGCGGCGGGATGAGCACGCCCAGCAGGCTGAGGTAGCCCACGATGTGCCCCTCCACGTTCGAACCTTGGCCGTGTCGGCGACTCTCCACTTGCGGGCGGGCAGCTGAGGCAAGATACCTCCGGCTCTCTGCGGCGGTTCCAAAGCACACCCTCTCCGCCGAGCGCAGGAGGCGAGAGTCTGCATAATTTGCGAATCTTGACCATCCGTCCACTCCCTGGGCCAAAATGGAGACGTGAACTCGTCGTGTGAGCAGGAAGCGTCGCAGTGCCGTTCGTCCATCGATGCTCCGCGAGTGCGTCATCGACAAAGGGTTGGCTTTTGGCTTCGGGAGGCGCTCAGACGTGCGAATGAATTTTTCCGTGAAAGCATGCCGCACGAATGTGAAGTATGCGAATCGACGGCCGGTACGACCCTTGCTGAGATTGACAACGTCCGCTCAGCAGCTTTGGGTGAACTGCTGTTCATGCAGCGGCAATGGCAGTTACGCAAAGTGGAAAGTCATAAGTTCCAGGAAGGCAATTACTCTGTCGTCCGGGTGTCAATTGACTGTGTCCCTCAAAATGTCGCGGGACTGCGATACCAAATTTCAGAAGGTCAGGATTACGAGGCCGCATCTTTCATAACCCCCATCACCTATATGAAGAAAGGCGTGTTGCGCCAGCTCGACATGCGTGGCCCTGGCGGTGAGCCGCTTCCAGTGATCGGCCGGGTCGAGTACACCGACCTGATGCTCGGTGTGCTCCGCTACGAGATGGAGAGCGCCTTAGTCGAGGGGGTTGATGCTCAGATGCTTCATCTCGCCCTCATGGCGGTCCTTGACGATGACGCGGAGTCCGCCACCCAGACCAGCACAAACCTGGTTGAATTTGGAAGCTTCGACGGACATATGCTGCTTGAGCCGGGTCTCCTGAGCAATTTTGCAGGAGAGTTATTGAAAAGCCTCTCGAAGGCCTATGTGCTCTTTGTTCTGGTGCCAGCACGGTATACCGGGACGCGCGTGGTCATTAAGTATTCTCATCAAATACCCAGCCAGATGCCACGTAGGAATCTGCGCAATCGGCTGTATGGCGCCGCAGGATTGGAGCCCGTCGCGATTTCCTATCAGCTTAGTCACCCTACGGGTGCAGCCTCTCACCACTTGGAAATTCTAATTCCAGACAATGTCGTTTGTTCCTCTCTAACAATGCCGGAGGGCGCTGCGGACGAAAATACCTCGGATGCATCGGAGGACGGGGTTGTTCACGCGGTCTCGTCGTACAGTAGTGACCCGAGGAAGGAAGCGAGAGCAGAGTTTAGGGTTCCATGGCGGGGCATGCGCGCACGAACTTGGCTGGTCTCTGTTACGACGTTCGCCATCCTGTACCTCGGACTTGTCCTTCCCGGGGCGCAGTCGGCTCTACTTAA
>NZ_JBQSXR010000035.1:0-15937 GCF_052378395.1 Brachybacterium sp. AOP29-B2-41 | reverse complement strand
CCGGGGAAGATGATCAGCTTGTTGCCTGCGATGACGTCAGCATCGTAGAACCGCCCGGGGATCCAGACCCGGTTCTCTGAGGACACTTCAGGAAGCGCGAAGTACCGCTCGGCGGGTTGGCGGTCTTGGGTGAAGAGTCGCGGCTGGTCGGCGAAGGCTCGCACCGACGCGGTAGCGGACTGGCGTCGCGCTTCTGAGACCGCCTCGAGGCGCTGGCGCAGCAGCTGCGATGACCGGATGTCCGCAGGGTCTGCATCCTTGAGCCACAGACACCAGCGCCGGGGCTCGTCGTTGAGCATGTCTTTGCCCTGCACGAAGCGCCGCAAGTACTTCTGCGCAGCCGCGTCCGCTCGCACCTCGGCAACCTCCTCTTCGGCGACGATGAGATTGAGTCCGTCGGTGGGTTGGCTGCCCTTGTGGGCCATCGGCATCTCGTCGACGAGTGGCCGACGAAGCTTCTTGGGTACGAAGTCACCGGCATCGCTCAGGTGAAAGGTCAGCCGCTTAGGGATGGATTCGACGGGTGCCGAGGTCACGGTCTTGTAGGTGTACAGCCGGCGGCGCTTGTTGCGGCGGGTCAAGGGCGAGAAGCCGACGATCACGCAGTGGACTGCGGCCGCTTCTGGGGCCTCCGATGTCCACTTGAAGGTCTGGTGCGCGAAGTCGACCTCAAACCCATTGCGGACGAGCAGCGGCCCCATGGTGCGGGCCTGCTCGCCCTGGACGAGCGAGTTCGTCGAGACGAAAGCAGCGCGCCCACTGCGAGTGTGCCGAAGGTAGTCGATGGTCTTCGCGTACCAGGACGCCACGTAGTCGAGTCGTCCGGTGCGCAGCCCCTCGCTGTCGATCTTGGAGAAGACGAGGCTGCGATCGCTCTGCTGGTCGAGGCTCATCCGGCTCATGCCGATGAAGGGTGGGTTGCCGACGATGATGGTGTCGTTACTAGCGGGCATCACCGTGGCCCAGTCAGTGCGTAGAGCGTTGGCTACATGGACGCTCTCAATGCGATCCAGTGGCAGTGGATCAGGTGCCTGCCCGAGCGCGAGCTCCATAGCCTGGTTCGCCTGATGGTCAGCCAGGTGTAGCGCAGTGGAAGCAATGCGGGCCGGCCACTCCTCGATCTCGATCCCTGCCAGGTGATCCAGCGTGATCGGGAGGTCTTCTTTGAGGAAGAACGCGGTGGGTGACTGCCAGCTGGTATCCCCCAGCAACTGGAGGCGCTTGAGGATCACGAGGTCGAGTTTGCGCAGCTCGCGGTAGGCGACGACGAGGAAGTTGCCGCACCCGCAGGCAGGGTCCATGATCCGCAGCTTGGACAGGTCCGTCCGTAGCCGCTTCAGGCTCTTGGCGTCATGGGCGGCAGCGAGCCGATCGCGGAGCTCGTCCAGGAACAGCGGTTCGATGGTCTTGAGAATGTTGGTCTCGGTCGTGTAGTGCTCTCCCAGCTCACGGCGAGCCTTGGCGGACTTCACAGCCTGGAAGAGCGACCCGAAGATCGCCGGAGAGATGTCGGACCAGTTGAACGCGCACGCCTGGATGAGGAGGCGGCGCATGGCGCTGTCGAAGGAGGGGATCGCGGCGGGTTCGGCGAAGATGCCGCCGTTGACGTAGGGGAAGCGGGCGATGATCTCGTCGATGTTCTTCTGACGTCGGTCGGCGGGCCGGTTCATCGCCTGGAACAAGAAGGCGAGTTGGGGACCGAGGTCGGTCCCGTCTTCGGCGGTGCGTTGCTCGAGGAACTCGTAGAACAGATCGCGCTCCCACACCCCAGAGTCGTCCGCGTACAGGCAGAACAGGACGCGGACCAGGAACACGGAAGCGTCGTGGTCGTCGTAGCCGGAGGAGCTCAGGGCCTCGTAGAGGTCCGCCATGATGTTCGCAGCCTTGATGGAGGCTGCTTCCTGCTGCTGATCGCCGAAAGCTCGGGTCTGGTAGCCGGCCAGGAACGCGAGAGCCTCCACGTTCCTGGGGAGGTGCTCGAGGGTGAAGGTCTCAGTGTCGGCGCCGCCCTCGGCCTTGAGGTCTAAGACGCGGAAGGAATGGAAGTCGCTGGTGATGATCCATCGCGGGGCCTCCACATCGGGGAGGTCGTCCACGTAGTCGAGGGCTTGACGCTCCGCGACCGCGAGGTCTTTGCCGGCCGACTTCATCTCGATCAGGCACAGGCCCGGGACCAGTGCGTCGATGTAGCCCTGGTGGCCGGTGGAGGATCGCTTGGCTCGCTTCTCGTACAGCGCGGCCTTCGTCGCGGTGATGCCGAATGTCCGCAGCAGGTCTCCCACAAAGGACTGGGCCTGCTGCCGCTCGTCGCCAGGCTCGTCACGCCAGTCCACGACGAATTGCGCAGCGCGCCGGCGAATCTCGTTGAGCGACAGTGCCTTCGCCATGGATCTCCCTCGTGTGGTGACGTGCACTGAGACTACTAAAAGGTCACAGCCAAGACGGCCTCTAGCCGAGGGGCAGTGCCGGGTGCGCGAGGTAGCGATACAGCGTGGATCGGCTGATGCCGTGCTCACGGGCGATTTGGGCTTTGGGTGTGCCGGCGAGGGCGGCGTTGCGGACGGAGCGGATCTGGTCACTCTCGAGACTGCGGGGCCGGCCCTTGTAGGCGCCGCGCTTCTTCGCGGCGGCGATGCCCTCGGTCTGGCGCTGGCGGATGAGCTCGCGCTCGAACTGGGCGAAGGCGCCCATCATGTTCAGCTGGAACGCGGCCATCGGGTCTGAGTGTCCGGGCTCGAAGGCGAGCCGCTCCTTGAGGAACTCGATGCTCGCGCCCTTCCGGGGGTGCTGCTCGGTGTGCTCGGCAGGGTCGCCGGTGATCTGCTGGACGATGTCGTTGAGGTCGATGACCGAGCGGGCGAGACGGTCCATGGACGCGACGACGACGTGGTCGCCGCGGCGGACGTGCCGGATGAGCGCCTGCAGCTGCGGACGGTCCGTCACGCTCTTGCCGGACTGCTTCTCGGTGAAGGTCTGGTCGCACTCCCCCACCGCCTCGAGCTGCCGGGCGAGGTTCTGGCCGGCCGATGACACCCGGAGGTACGCGACGCGCTGCCCCGGGGACCGATGTGCTCCATTCATGTCTAAGACCCTACCCGAGACATGTGTCAAAACACGGGAATGGACCTTGTGGAACAGGGACAATGTCTCGGCGGCGTGTGTCGCGTTTGGGTATACCCCAAAGCGACAGTCGTTAACGCCAGATCAGATGTAACCTTTCGTTGCGGCAGCCCCTGACGCCAGTTTCACACGCTGCACCACAAGTCCTGCAGCAATTCGGAACGCACCTCGTGACGCTGCGCGTGGCACCTCTCTGCGCGTCAGCCCCTTGGCGCCCTTGGCGTCCGTACTGCTCGGGCGATCGAGAGTCCCGCCAGCGCCAGAATCGACAGCGTGCTAGCAGCGTGCAGGATGCTCGCCCAGGGGGCATGGTCCGCGCCGCCGACCATAAAGGTGTCGGCCAGTGTCATTCCGGCCGGGAAGGACGCTACTAAGTAGCCGGGAGAGCCCAGCGATAGCAGTCCCAGCATGATCATCAATACGGTTCCGGCGTGGAGTCGGCCGCGCACACCGAGGGCCGCCACGATCAACGCGATCACAGGCCCGATCGCGAGTGCCACACTCATCAGGCCCCAGCCCATTGTGTCTGCGGAGTCCCTCTGCACGACGGCGGCGTGGATCTCTTGCAGGGTATATCCGGGCATCGTGGCGAGCGGGTTGAGTACCTGGATCTGGACTGCTGCGAAAACCGCATATGCCAGCACGGCTGCTGCCCCGATCGGCCCGATCAAACGGCCGGCGAGCGATGGAGGAGGGGTCATGCGGAAAGTATGACGCCAATGGCCGTAGCCCTTATGGAGGTTCTGTATCGAAGACGGGGAGCTCCAGGGTGAGTGTGGTGTGGGTGGCCCGCGTTCTGTGCAGAGGGGGCGTAGCGATCTTCTCGCGTGCAGCGCCACCCGCCCCATCGAGACGCTCCTCGGCGGCATCTGCTGACGTGTGCGTCTGGGTGGCCGCTAGCCTGGGGCGGGGAGGCCTGATGAAGCACCGATTGATCGACGAGCGAGACACTGTCGCCGAGGATGAGGCGACCCAGTTCCGAGTCGCCTTCGCGCACCCGGGTAACTACGTACAGATGCACGACGTCGAGAGTGACGACGTGCGTGATGTGCTGCGGTGGGCGGAAGAGTTCAACAAGTCCTCGGAGACCCCCGAAGGAACGCAGTACTTCGTCGCATTCCGCAGCGCGCACCCAGTCGAGTTCCCTGGCGACAAGCCCGGCACGGATATTGTCTGGCTCACCCCACCACCCGAGAGCATCTTCGATTGAGCAGCGCTCGCATCGGGGAGTATTCCGGAGCCTCCTGGCCTCGATGAAACATCGAGGCGAGCGCCTGCGCGTGGATGTGTCCGCCGAGGTACGAAGTGGAGGCGAAGGCTCGCGAGAGAATCCATGCGGCGCGAGGGATGTCGCGCAACCGCGCCGGCCGCGGCGCAGGCAGCGTTGACACTAGCCGCGCTCCTTCAGTCTCTCCTCGAACTGACGGATGTCCTCGAGGTGAAGCGTGAGCTGGCGCGTGCGACGCTCCGCTGCGCGAAGGTTGTGCTCTGATTCCGTCAGGTTGTCCGCGACGCAGACGCGGAGAGCTCGCGTCGCTTTACGCAGGTCCGCCAACTCCGCTTCGTCGGAGGGGAGACCGTCCTTGTACTCCTTGAGGTGGCGGCCGAATGCGGCTGCCTGCTGGCGCAGACGCAGTTCCCCATCGCTGACACCGGGGACAAGGAGCGCATACCCCATGAGTCCCAGCACCAGGAGGATCGCGACGGCTGCGACGATGAGGGCTGCGAGGCCTTGCGGGGGTCCGGTCACGTAGGCACCGAACACGGCGCCTACAAAACCGGATCCGACTGTGGTGACAAGGGTCGTGAAGTACATGCGGACGGCAAGCGCTGTTGTACGAACCAGTTTCCCGAACGCTCTCATCGGCTTCCTTTGCTTGCAGTGAAGTCGGGGCAAGTTTCCCAGGAGCCACCTTGGGCCTCTTGGGCTTCATTGGTGGCGGCTTCATAGTCGTCCCAGCGGTCCGGGCGCGGGGCGCTGGCAGGTTTCCACGCGTAGGCGTAGCCGTCTGCGATGAGCTGCGCACCCACGTCGGTGCTGTCGTTGGGGGTCTCGACGTAGCGCAGGAGCCGGCCGTATCGGTCCTCGTCGTCAGAGCGGGAGTCTCCGATGAGCTCGACCTCGGTGCCCTTCGGGAGCAGCTTCTCGAGCTGCTTGGACGCTTCGTCTCCCCCGCACTGCGCCGACTGGCCTTGGTGTGCGACCTCGGGGGTGTTGATGCCGAGCACGCGAACCCGCTGCGGCTTTCCTCCCCCGCTCCCGGTGACGTCGATCGTGTCTCCGTCGATCACTCGGTCGGGACTGATGCGCGGGTAGGTGTGCCACGTGGATCCCCCAGGCCGGTTACAGAGACTCAGGTCACTGTACCGACGGGGCTTGATCCAGCGCGGTGCGCTGTCACAGTTCGGCAGGCGGGGCGTGCGGTCCATGAGGAAGCCTCCTCCGAAGAGACGGTGCCAGTTTGCTGGTTTGCCAGCACGTCAGCTTTGGGCGGTGAGGGGTTCAGTCGGTGGCGCTGATGCGAATCGGTTGCGGCCGCATGTTCCCCAAGCATGCTGGCATGCTGGGTTGTCAGCGTGCCGGGTTGTTGGCGAGCTTCTGGTTGATGGCGTCCTGGATCCATTCCTGGACGCTGACGTCCTCGGCGAGGGCGGCGGCCTTCACGTCCTTGTGCAGCGACTTCAGGAGGCGGATGGTCAGCTTGCTCATCTCGTCGGCTGCCAGCGAGGACGGGTCGATGAAGGCATCCTTGGCGCTTCCCGTCGAACGGGCGTTGGTCCGGGGGCGGGCGGCGAACCGGTCTGCGGGCTTGGTGGCCATGGTCAGAGCACCTCCAGGAGCTCGGTGGTGAGGTCGTCGAAGCGGAACTTGCTGGGGTCGGGGACGGTGCCGCGCAGTCGCCCGATGGAGACGCTGGCTGGGATGACGGTTTCGAACCGGCCGACCCCTCGCTCATCGAGGAGCGAGGCGAAGTCGGCGGCGTCGTTGGTGCGGCCATCGAAGCGGGACAGGAGCACATACGTGGGGACCTGGGAAGCGGTCACCTCGACGGTGCTCCAGGCGCGGTCGGTGTCCATGAAGCCTGGCGGCGTGGGGACGATGATGAGGTCGGCGACCTTCACGGCTGCGTCCACGACGCTGGGGTCGGTGGGGGGTGTGTCGATGACGGTGAAGTCGGCGGTCTGCTTGTAGCTGCGGAGGCTGGCGTGGTTGGCGGGGCGAACCTCGAACGGCAGGGGGGCGCCGTCCTCGTCAGCGATTCGCGCCCAGTCTGTGGCGGACCCCTGGGTGTCCATGTCGAGCACGGTCACGGTGTGCCCGAGATTGGCGAGCTGGGTCGAGATGAGGAGGGCGGCCGTGGTCTTGCCGACGCCCCCCTTGAGGTTCACGACGGCGACGGTCTTTCGCGGTGTCATCACTTCTCCCCTCGTCGCGAGAGCCAGAGCGGGAGTCCGCCTCCGGCGATGGCCGTCACCGGGGGTCTTGGATCGGTGGGGTGTCGAGTGTCCATGCCTGCAAGCTACTGGCGTGCCGGCGTGCCGGCAAGACGGCATGCCGTCACGCTGGGGTGTCGTCACGCTGGCGTGCTGGCGTGCCAGGTCGTCCTGTGTTCTGTCGTCGGGCGGCGAGGAGCGCGCTGCCGAGCAGGATCGCGAGGAGGAGGCCGGCTGTGGCGCAGAGGGTGAGGACGCCTTGTGATGCGCTGAGGAGGGTGGTGGCTGCGCTGGGGTCCCTCTCGTGAATGACGTAGTAGAGCGAGGCGATGCCGTTGTTCATGGCGTGGGCGAGGAAGAGGGGCCAGATGCGGGCGGTCGCGATGTAGAGCAGTGCGAGGGCGAGCGCCCAGATGAGGTGGCCGGGGATCGCGATCGCGCCGTAGTAGACGTGGAACGCGGTCCGAAGCAGGACGGCGGTGATGAGGATGGTCGGCCAGCGGTGGCCGGCGGCGCGCAGGGCGATCACGGGGATGGCGAGGACGATGATCTCTTCGACGGCGCCGCTGAGCATGCTGTCGTAGACGAAGAAGGCCGCGGCGTCAGGGCTGCTCGGGGGAGTCCAGGGGAAGGAGTTCTGGTCCGGCAGTCCGGGGACCGCTTCCAGTGCGGTGGTGATGACGCCCCGCATCTGGAAGATCAGCGTCGCGAGGAAGAAGGTGGCGACGCTGCCGCGCCAGCCTGCTGGCATGCCGGCACCGATGGTGGATGGAGGGGTGTCGGTGGTCTTGGCGAGGAGCTGCAGTATGGCGAGGCCTGCGAAGGTGAGGGCAAGGGCGGGAACGAGGCTGTTGAAGAGTGTCCACGCGTCCTGGGTGCCGACGGGGCCGGGTGCGGGGTAGAGCGCCAGGATGAGTGCGGCGATGGTGGCTGTGAGCCACGTGGTGCTGTAGAGCCCGCCGACGAGCGCTCATGCGGTGCTACGCGGGACAGCTCCCGGCGTGGTGAGTCGGACGGGTCGCCACAGAGCGCACAGCACTCGGATGCTTCGTCGGCGGCGTGCGAGGTGGGCGCGGTGTCTCCTCGCTTGGGTGGAGGTCATGCGACACCTTCCAGTGTGTGCTGGCGTGCTGGCCTGCTGGCGTTGGGTGGGGGTGGATCGAGGTCGTTGAGGCGCATTTCGTCGAGGAGGGCTCGGATCTCGCGGTCTGCTTCGAGGTCGTCGGCGTGGAGGGCGATGTGGTGGCGCTCGAGGTAGGCCCACCAGATGCGGCGGTGTTCGCGGTAGGCCGCGATCTTGGTGGCGCGGGCGTGGGTGACGCCGAAGCGTTCGGCGAGTCGCTCGAGCTCGCGGTCGTCGCTGGTGAGCCAGTAGCCCTCGTCGGCGTGGCCGTCGATGAGGTTCCAGCCGGTGAGGGTGGCGAGGGCGTCGGTGACGGCGGTGCGAGAGAGGCCGGTGCGGGCCTGGATGGTCGCGGGGGAGGAGCCATGGCCGTGCTCGATGGCTTCGTAGGTGAGGGCTGCGGGCGCGCCGAGGCGTTCAAAGACGGGACGGAGGGCGTGGGCCTTCCCGCGGATCCAGCGCACGGTCTCGGCTGTGGCTGCGTGGCGGTCGGGGATGCGGAGCTCGTAGGCGGCGGCGTCGCGGCCGTGGGCGCGCAGGGTGAGGGTGATCCAGGGGTCGTCCTGGGTGGAGAGCTCGCGGAGGAGTGTGGCGACGGTCTGGATGCTGAGCCCGGTGGCGAGGGAGAGACCGCGGATGCCGGTCGCGGTGAGGGTGGAGCCGATCTCGTGGGACTGCTTGGCGATTGCGCGGAGGAGGAGGCGGCGGGTCCAGCCGTGGGCACCGGGGAATTCTCGGGTCTCCACCTCGTGGAGCAGGCTGCGCCAGGTGCGGATCATGCCGTGGGTGTCACGGACGGAGGGCTCCCCCGTGTGAGAGATGGCGCTTGTGTCAGATGTATGGACGGAGTCCCCCTGCGCTTCGTTCTTGGCTCTGAACAGGGGCTCCATGCGGGTCCAGTCGCCGGCGAAGGAGCGCCAGGGGTGTGGGCGGTGGGCGTGGAGTGCCCAGAGGCCGGGCCAGCGTCCGTCGCTCATGCGCGCGGCGACGTCCTCGCGGCTAAGGCCGGTGGCCATGGCGGACCAGAGGACGGCCCAGCGGGCTTCTGAGGGGCTGTCGTAGCCGTAGGCCGCCCAGTCGCCCTCGAGGGCGAGGGAGAGGTACTTCTGGCCCATGACGCGGCCGGCGCCGGCTTCGTAGACGACGGGGGTGCTGTGGGGCTCGGCCGCGGCGGTCGCGGCGCGCTTGGCCTGCACGAGGCGGATCTCGTCGCGGAACGTGAGGCGGAGCCGGCGGACGGCGCGGGCAGGTGTGCGGAGTCCGTCAACGCGCTCGCGCAGGGAGCGTTCACTGATAGTGAGCTGGCGGTGGCCGCCGAGCTTGTGGACGCTGCCGGGGACGGTGATGCAGCCTCGGGCGATCGACTGGTGGGGGGAGGGGTCGAGCGTCGCCCAGCGCTGGGCCATCGCCTCGACGAGCTCACGCGCTTCGAGGAAGGCCAGCGGCTGCTCGAGAAGGACGTAGACGTGGGAGCCACCGTGAGCGTGGTCCGTGAGGAACCAGGCACCGGCCTGGTCGAGCATCGCCTCGGTCTGGAAGACGTCGTACGCGACGTCGGCGATCTGCTCGGTAGTGCGGTCCTTCGCATCGAAGTCGAGAGCGAGAACGTTGCACTGTCCGGCGTCGCTGTAGAGGCGGACAGCGGCCGGCTTGGACGGCAGATCAGTGGTGAGGGCTTGCTCGGTCCTCGCGGGGTAGCTGACGCGGTTCTCACGCTGGGGCTTACCCAGGCGCATGCGGGGCTGGCCAGCGATCACGGACGCGGTGAGCGACCAAGAGGCCTCGGGGGAGAGGGCCGTATAGGGGGGGGTAGACACGCCAGGCTCACCGTACTTGCCTACGGCGGCGCGCCCCCCGTACTCTGGGGGTACCAAGTAGAGATACCTCCTTTCATCTCACCTCGGGGATCACCAGCGCCAACTGGCCCCCAAGACTTCTTTCACCACCCCCGGACCTGCGCCAACAGGTTGCGGGGGTGAAGTCTTTATGCGGTCTTTCGATCTATCTCCAGGCTCTCTTGAGCTGCGCCTAGGCGCGCCTTCTCCAAGTCCAGACTGGCGATCCACGGCACGAGCTGGGCAGCGGTAAGGTCCGTCACTGACTCTCCAACCAGCTCCGCATACTCGTACAGCTTGTCGCGGCTGGTGGTCGGGATGCGGGTCTTGATATCCGCACGGTCGCCCTTGCTCGGACGACCTCCACTTCGCTTCTGTGCCATGCGGATCACGTTACACGGAGACCAACGTTCCTGGAACAGAACCAGGCGGCGTGTCGCGCCCTGCAAAGCAGGGAACGCCCTATACACATCCTTCCGGTCCACCCAGCAGGCAAGCCAGATCAGCTACGCCGGTCCGCTGCAGCCCTGCTGCCGAGTGGTGCTGCATGCTGGAGGTATCTGTCACGGAAGGGCGGTGTCCATGTTGGCATTCACGGGGTACACGACGGACCCGGAGACGGGGGAGCGGCTGCCTCCGATCGGCACGCTCTTGGATGTCCGGGGGCTCGATGCCCTGGTCGAGGGCGGCATCCTCGAGCAGACGAACTGGAGCGGTTACCCCCTGACGTATGTGGGGCCGGCGCAGGCAATCGCGGAGTGGCTCGAGCAGCTCCCGCCGCATCTCTTCCGAGTTCGCGGCATTGGAGCGGAGCGTACTCAGGAGCATCCACAGGGGATCCGTCTAGTAGATGGGGAGGAGGCTCAGCGCCTCGCCGTCGAGGGGCTGCGAGGCCTGGATCCCGAACGACGAATCCAGGTCGATCTCTGGGATCAGAGCTGAACTCTGCCGGTCGACCACGTCACCGACCATGGCGCTTCAGCTGCCGTACGGGGAGGGCTTCGGTGTGGTGCCGGTGACCGCCGTGATGGCCTCGAGCAGTGGGGGCGCCTCGGACGCCGCGAGGAAGAGTGCGTGCCCCAGCGCCTGGTCCAGGCTCGTGAAGCCTGGGTCCTGTGTCCAGAGCTCGTCACGTTGGAGACGTTCGATGCGGTCTCTCATCTGACGCGAGAGGCCTGCGATCTGGGCTGAGATCTCGGCTAAGTCGTAGAGCTCGTCGTGCAGCTCTTCATGCGTCATGGGCCGGCCGCGGGCTGCTTGCAGGTCCTCGGGCAGGCCGTCGACCCAGCGCTGTGGCCGGGGCACCGCGACGGGGGCCTGTGGGGTGCGCGAGGCGGCGGGAAGCCGCCCCGCCTGGCGGGCGCGGTAGCGGCGCATCTGTGCGCGCTTGCGGCACTGATCGGAACAGTAGGTACGGCGCCCGGCAGTGAACTGCCCGCCGCACACAGGGCATCTCACGCGGCCTTGTCGACCCATCTCTACCTCCTCGAGCACGCCCGCTAACACCCTACACGGGGGTACTACGTTGTCCCTCCGGGGACGCATTGGTGCCAGAGGTCCGTCGTCCTGTTACTTCTGAGCTTCTGCGTTCTGGGGGCGTGCCTGATGCTGGGGATCGTGTCTCTGCTTGTGGGCGTACTGAGGATGTTTTCGGCGGGATCTATCTCGGGGGTGTTGAGCTGATGCTTCGTGCTCTGTCTGGCTTCTGGTCGGTCCTCTCTGGAGCTCGTGCCGTTGGTCTGGATGGAGTACTCGCGCTGCCGCTTCGGCAGTTCGTGTGGGCAGCTCGGCTGCAGGGCTCATCGCGCAGGGGCCGGGCCTCTGCGGGGCGTCGTTTAGCAACTGGTCCAGATGTGCCAGTTGCTAAGCAGGCAGGTTCAGTGCTGGCTCGGACGGTCCCGAGCCCTAACGGAAGCTCTGCACGAGGCCGTCCGGCGCCGCAAGGCGTACCGCCGCGACGGAGACAGGCCTGGAGCTGACCTGACGAATGCTCGGCTCCAGCCTGGATCGATCAGCGAGGTGGAGACGCGGTCGCGCTTCAGAGGCAGCTGACGCGATCTGCGCTGGAACGTCTTGCCACCGGATGATTCATGCTCGGTTCAGTGACGCGGCGGTGATGAAGATTCCGCGCTCACGGAACGCGCGAGGGCTCTGCTGCTGCGCCTCGTCTCGGAAGATCGCCGGCACGTCCGAGAACCATGGTGGCGTCACCCGCGCCCCCGCGCCGAGTCCCTCACCCACTCCGGGGCAGTC
Organism: Brachybacterium sp. AOP29-B2-41; assembly: GCF_052378395.1. Classification (NCBI taxonomy): domain Bacteria; kingdom Bacillati; phylum Actinomycetota; class Actinomycetes; order Micrococcales; family Dermabacteraceae; genus Brachybacterium; species Brachybacterium sp. AOP29-B2-41. The sequence continues at coordinate 4,171 of NZ_JBQSXR010000035.1, read as the reverse complement.
CACCCATCACGCCCTGAGAGGTGGTCCGCGAGTGCCGCGAAAGCCGCGTTGATCTCGTGCCACCCAGTCGGTTCAGGCTCGCGCGCAAAGACCATCGTCCCAAGATCCAGCCCCCTGCGTCGGATGGCCGAGGTGTAGTCATCGAGGGACTGGAGGATCCCGAAGCGTCAGCACGCATCGAGGGAGTCGCCCTCCAAGAGGAGGAATGATCAGAACCTGTGGATGACTCCCGGCGAGGGGGCGTGCAAGGGGCGCACCTTCCCGAGGATGATCTTCTAGACGAAGCAGTTCTGATCAAGGACCGGCGTTGGCTCGCTGGTTCGGGAAGGTACGCCCGATGCTCAAGATAGTCCCCGACTCCGACGAGGCCAATCAGAACGGGGCGAATCCGTCCGGCGAGTCGGTGCTCGACGCGCTTGCCCGTGACGGGGCGCGGCAGATGCTCGCGGCGGCGCTGCAGGCCGAGGTCGCCGCCTACGTCGATGCCGCGGCCGACGAGGTCGACGCCGACGGCCACCGGCTGGTGGTCCGCAACGGTCACCACGAACCGCGCGAGGTGACCACCGCGGCGGGCGCGGTGCCGGTCCGTGCTCCGCGGGTCAACGACAAGCGCACCGACGAGGCCGGGGAGCGACGTCGGTTCGCCTCGGCGATCCTGCCCGCCTGGGCCCGCAAGTCGCCGCAGGTGGCGGAGGTGAAGCCTAACGTGAGGAGGGGTGATGGATATAGCGGTCCGAACAAGATTGTCTTTGAGTGTGCTAGCGTGGTTAACGATTATCGTATTGATGTTGGCGCTAGCGCCATCGCGGGCTGACGCGGAAACTACCGAGCACAGTTATACGCGCGACGGACTGACAGCAACCTGGAACTCAAGCGATTTTTCGGATCTAACTGTTACGGACACCCCCGCTACGGCCGAGTCCTCTGCCAGCAGTAAAGATAGCTACGTTGGTAATGCAATTATCGATGCATGGGAGTATTCTACATCTGCGCTTCAAGGTAGCGACCACAAGATAACCCCCTACGCACCCCCTAATGGGTGCAGCTATTCGCCGGACAGTTGGGGGGCAGCGAATTTTCGGCCCACATGTGATTCGCGCGATATTTGTTACTCGAGCACCTCGGACCTTTCTCGTAAGCTTTGTGACCAGCGACTTCGTTATGGCCTTAGGGCCGCCTGTGATGCCGCATACCCGGACGGGAATCAGCAAGAGACGGCATGTTTGGGGGCAGCCAACACCTATTATCGCGCCGTACGCATATTTGGTAGAAGTCACTACGAGGGTACTGGAGACCCTGCTTGAATGGGGTGGGCATGAAGGCTGCGACCAACGCTGGTTTGGTAATTCTTATTTTCGGGCTCGTCCTGGCACTCGTATCATGCCTTTTCAATATGGTCACATCGGCCGACGGTGGCGGAGCCAACATAGGCGCGGGTATAGGCTTCATTCTGGGTCTCGCGTTAACTGTGGTTGGAGTGCTTTGCATTGGTGGTAGCGCAATTGCTTCCAAGGCGAGGCGGAAATAAGTGCTACCTCGTGCCTTCTCGTGATCGTCGGCGCACCATGCGGAGTCGCCCCTATCTCTGGATTTACTCTGAGGCAACCGCGCGGGTGTTTCGGAAAGAAGAAGTAATTGGTTCATGAGCACTCCAGCAACTTCAAAGAGCTCCTCTAGCGTGAAGGCTATAATGCCGGCTGGCAACCATGGGGGCGAATCGACGTCGCGGAGGCCCCGCAACGCGGGCGAGGGCTGACAGAAGCGGTTAGCACTACCGAGGACAATCTGCAGATGGCGAGCGCCCTGCTGCTGTGGCGCAGGGCGCTGGCGCGGCATCACCCGGGCAGGCTCTTCACGGCCATGACAGTGGCACTCGGCGCCAACCGTCTCGCGGAGGTCTCCTCTCTGCGGGCCGGGATTGAGGCGTATAACCCGGTCGGCTCCGACACGACGCGCTCCCGACCGCTGACAGTGCTGGCAGGCGATGTGGATGCAGCGAAGGGGCCGATCGGTGCGGCCCGTTAAGCTGCGCGGACGACGGTTTTGTGCCTGGCTGGGAAGCGTGCGACGAGAGCGGCCCATCGACCGTCGATCTGGATGCGACGCTGGTGACCGCGATCTGTAGGAAGCACGAGCAGATGAAGAGCCTGCTGTTGCTCCGGTAGCTGAGCCCCAATCCACAGGTCTTGACAATTCCTCCTCCAAGAGCATCCGGGCGCACTCCCGCGCGTTACTCCGAGCCGTGTGACGCAGAGGGCCGTCACTCGAAAGAGCGCGCCAATCCACCCCGGGAGCAGACTGAGCCTTTTCGATCAGCTCCCGAACCGAGAGCACCCTGCCTCCGAAGCGCACCGCATCCACTCCCTTCCGGTGCCACTCGCCATCAGCTCGACCGTATCCACCAGCCCACACCCCTCAGACAGAGCTGGTCGGGCAGTCATGTGAGAGCTCCGCATGCATCAGACCTGGTCAGGCTGCGCAGATTTACCCTCAAGCCGGGCACTCCGTACGCATCACCCCAGGTCAGGATGCGCTGATTTACCCTCACGCCAGCCTCTCCAACTGCGTCACCGCAGGTCAGGCCGCGCTGATGTGGTCTCAGTGCTCGCTGGGTGAGGACCCTGACCCCGACTACTGGGGTGCTAGCGCCGTTGCATCAACGGTCGAGCACGAGAACAAAGTTCGAACTTCCGGGGCTCACTCTGCTAGAGTTGGCGGCATGACTACCCCTCTGCGCATGCCTGCCACGGTCGCGACGAAGAAGGGTGCTGGGTTCTTGGCAGAGAAGGCTGCTGAGCGCACTGTCGTCCTGACCAATCACGGCAAGCCGACCGCGGTCGTGATGAGTCCTGAGCACTTCGACGAGCTGGAGAGGTCTTTGCGGCACGCCGCGGACCGTCTCGTCCAGGGAGTTACCGACCTGGTCGCTGAGAGGTCTGAGTTCTCTCGCGTGGACGAGGTGCGCGAGCGGCTGCATGCGCGCCGGTGAACACTTCCCGGATGATCAGGCTGAGCTGGTGCTATCTAGCCACGTGGAGGAGTGGATCGCGGAGCATGTCGAGCAGTCGCAGTGGGACGAGGTGCTCGATGACCTCACTGCTCTCTTCGCGAAGCCCTGGGGGAAGCATCCGCTGTCCAACGCCCTCGCGGGACTGAACACGGCCTCGACGCTGCGCGGGGATCACCGGATCGTCTTTCGCTCCACCATCTCCCCGGAGGGCACGGGACTGATCGAGGTCGTCGCGATCGGGCCGCGCAGCAACAACCGCGTCTACGACGCCGTGAACGCGCTCGTGGCCAGCGGAACGCTCGACCAGGACGTCGTCCAGAGCATCTGGGACATGCTCGAGGTATACGAGGCGACCGCGCAGAAGCACGGCTTGGAACTGTGGGACTACCGCCCCGAGCCCCCACCCGCGGGGCTCGTGAAGTCCGTTGTCGCCGTCGGTGCGCTCGACCAGGACGTTGCCGATCTCCTCTCGGCTGATGAGCTGAACGCGGCACTGGCGCACGCCTGGGACCCCGCCAGCGGCGCACTGGACCCCGGACGGGCACTCAGAGCCGCACTGGATCGAGTGGCGGGCAGCTCCGACCCAGAGCGGATCCTGGCCCAGCGCGAGCAACCGCGCTGCAACGCCTTCATGCCCCGCGCCAAAGCGCCATGCATCCGCCGCCGCCACCACCCCGGCGCCCACCGCGCCGCCCCCTAACTCCTCTCCCCGCGCCCCGACGGCTCTCCGGCGCCTTCTGCGAGCGGCGGGGACATCACAGGAGGGGGCAGCTCGGCCGCCCCCTCCTGTGCACTCATCGCCGGTGCCGTCCGCCTCGGTCCCGACGACCCCTACCCCGCTCAGTCTCGAGCAGCCGCAGCACAGCCGCGCCGAGGTTGAGCATCGCCGTCACCAGTGCCACCACCATGACCAGCGCCTCTGCGATCGCCCGACCACCTCCTCCCGCCGCGTGGGTACGCCACCCTAGCGCCGGACAACCACGCCCGAGCGGCCGCCTAACCCCTCTATACCCCTGCAGTTTCGACCATGACCAGGACGCTCATCCCACTCCCTCGCGGGACCACAGACCTGGTCCGGGCTGGAACCGCCGGTCGGTCCTCCGAAGTCGGGGACGCTCCTGTCGGGTACGGCTCCCGGCGCGCCCCTCTTCCCTCGGCCTC
>NZ_JBQSXR010000034.1:0-16142 GCF_052378395.1 Brachybacterium sp. AOP29-B2-41 | reverse complement strand
ACATTGAGAAGCCATTCGTGGACATAATCGCAACATCACTGCCGCCTGAACCATTGGGATTTGCCGCTCTCGGTGATGTTTTGCCGAGCTTCGACGCCTTCTCGCCGCTGTGCATGCGCGTCAACCTACCCGACCCGGAACAGCGACTTCGAGCGCTCACTGGTTCGGGTATGGATGTTGGACAAGCTACGCCAGATCTGCTGATCGTGGCACGCCCCGTAGCCGAGATGCGCGAGCAGCCTCTGGCCGACCGCTACGACGATGTGACTCTCGTTGCTTGCGCTCCGGAAGAAGCAGCAGAACGCGTCGCGGCAATCTACGAAGCACTAAAGCCATCACGGCCGCAACTGGGCCAGTGGGCCGTGCCGGCTGACGCAGAGTCGCTTGAGGATGCCGCGGAAGAAGGGCTACTTTTCGAGATTCGCGTGGGTGGCACCTCAGCGGGCATTGTGGCCGCAGAGCGTGATGATTCCTACGGATTCACTGGCTTCTGCATGCAGGAGATCGCCCTCAATTCAGCACATCGCGGACAACGTGTGGGCATCGCCGCCTTACAGCGGCTGACGCGACAAGTGCCGGCGAACACTAACGATGTGCTTTGGGGGCATATCCATCCAGACAACGTACCGTCTCTGCGTAACGCCCGAGACAGCGGGCGACAAGTGGTTACCGCTCATGTGTGGGTCACGCCTACTGGATACCGCGGAATGCCAACGACCTAAGCGGTTGAGGCACTTACTCGCCTGGTTGCGCACGCTAGATCGGAACTCCGGCAAATTCCTCGGCTTGAGGCAGAAGAGACGAAAACCCTATTCAGGCGGCATTTTTATACGTTGAACCTAAATTCCACCACGTCGCCGTCCTTCATGACGTAGTCCTTGCCCTCGATGCGCACCCAGCCCTTGGCCTTGGCCTCCGCCATTGAGCCGGCCTCCATGAGCTGGTCGAAGGAGACGATCTCGGCCTTGATGAAGCCTCGCTCGAAGTCGGTGTGGATGACGCCGGCGGCCTGGGGGGCGGTGGCTCCCTTGGGGATGGTCCAGGCGCGGGACTCCTTGGGGCCGGCGGTCAGGTAGGACTGCAGGCCGAGGGTGTCGTAGCCGACACGGGCGAGCTGGGCGAGGCCCGACTCCTCCTGGCCGGTGGACTCGAGCATCTCGGCGGCCTCGTCCTCGTCGAGCTCGATGAGCTCGGACTCGAACTTCGCGTCGAGGAAGATCGCCTCGGCGGGGGCGACGAGGTTACGCAGCGCCTGCTGGGAGGCGGCATCGGCGAGCCCCTCCTCGTCGGTGTTGAAGACGTAGATGAAGGGCTTGGCCGTCATCAGCTGCAGGTCCCGGATCGCGGCGACGTCGATGCCGGCCGCCTCAGCGCCCTGGTAGAGGGTCTTGCCGGTCTCCAGCAATGCCTTCGCCTTGATGACGTTCTCGAGCACGGCGGAGTCGACCAGGCCGCGCTTGGTGTCCTTCTCCAGGCGCTGCATCGAGTTCTCGATGGTCTGGAGGTCGGCGAGGATCAGCTCGGTGGTGATGACCTCCATGTCGTTGGAGGGGTCGGTGGAGCCTTCCACGCGGGTCACGTCGGGATCGGCGAAAGCGCGGGTGACCTGGCAGATCGCGTCGGCCTCGCGAATGTTGGCGAGGAACTTGTTGCCCAGGCCCTCGCCCTCGCTGGCGCCCTTGACGATGCCGGCGATGTCCACGAAGGACACCGTCGCCGGCAGCAGCTTCTGACTGCCGAACACGGTGGCGAGCTCCGCCAGCCGCGGATCGGGCAGCGGCACCATGCCCACGTTGGGGTCGATGGTCGCGAACGGGTAGTTCGCGGCGAGGACCTCAGCGCGGGTCAGGGCGTTGAAGAGGGTCGACTTGCCAACGTTGGGCAGTCCCACGATTCCGATTGTTAGAGCCACGGGAGCTGATTCTACGGGACCGCGCCCGGCTGTAACCCCGCCCCGGGGGTGACGTCGCAGACCCCATGAGGATCACCTGGACATTCGGGCCTTCGCCGTCGGCGGTGGTCAGCACAGTGGGCGCTCGTCGCAGCGCGCCGCGCGGGTACCGGCTCGGCCGGCTTCTGGGGAGGGCGTGATCTTTAGACTCGGAGCATGTCAGCCTCGCGCGCCTCCATGACCTACGCGACCGCCCTCAACCGCAACGAGCTGTTCGAGAGCCCGGGGCTGCGCCGCGACATCCCCTCACTGATGACTCCTGAAGAAGAGGTGCTGCTGGTGCTGCCGGGTGTGGCCGGCGACTTCCCGGAGGTCATGATCGTGACCGCTGCGCGCGTGATGATCGCCGCCGTCGCAGGGCCGATCAAGCAGGCCAAAGTCAAGCGGGAGGTACCGGCCTCCGAGGTGACCGGTGTGACCTACCGGCCCGGGCTCTTCGCGCGCGTGAAGGTGGCCGCCGCCTCGGGCCGCGAGCTGAAGATGGTGCCGCACCGCAGGGCCGACGCCGAGCGCTTCACCCGCGAGTTCGACCATCTGCTCCGCACGGGCTCGCTCCCCTCCTGAACGATGACCGGCCGGCACGACAGCGAACGGCCGAGCCCCGAGCGAGGCCCGGCCGTTGCGCCGAGGCGGATCAGCGGGCGAGGGTCCTTCAGTACGCGACGGCGAAGCGGGTGCGGCGGTGGGCCGGCGTCTCGACTTCGTCGAGGATCGCGAGGGCCAGATCCGCGCCCGAGAGCTCGGAGTTCCCCTCCTCGTCCGCGAGCATCACGTCGCCGCCGACGCGGTAGGTGCCCTTGGCCTCGCCCGGGTTCATGCCGTTGAACATCGCGGCGGGGCTGACGAAGAACCAGTCCAGCTCCTCGCCCTCGGCGCGCAGGTCCTCGAGGACGGCGTCAAGCTCACGGGCCTCGACCTTGAACGGCTCGGGGAACTCGGGGATGTCGACGAGCTTGGGGCCGCCCTCGGAGACGAACAGCGAGCCGGCGCCCCCGATCACGCCGAGGCGGACGCCCTTCTCGGCGGCGAGGCCGCGGAGGTCCGTGTAGGCACTGCGCAGCAGGCCCGCCTCGGCGAGGTCGCCACGGGGCGACGCGGCCGCGATCACGACGTCGGCGCCGTCCAGGAGCTCTGCGAGGAACTCCGCATCGCGCACATCGCCGGCGCGGTGGGTGGTGCCGGCGGGCAGCGACTCCGGCGCGGTGCGACTGACGGCGACGACCTCGTGGCCGCGGCCTGCCGCTTCCGCGACGATGTGGCTCCCGGCGTATCCGGTGCCTCCCAGAACGATGATGCGAGCCATGGGCTCTCCTTCCGTGCGCTCTCCTGAGCGCGGTCGAGATCACGGGGCGAGGATGCCCCTGGCCCGCTGCAGATGCCGTGGACCTTGACACTCACCGTAGGTAACCTAGTCTCTAATGGGAAGTAGGCACTTTGCGGTAACCATCCCTCCGCGGTATTCCGTCCCTCACAGAGGAGCTCGTGATGGCCCTGTTCGACTTCGACCCCTACAACCGCGAGTGCCCCTCGCGACAGCTGCTCGACCGCATCGGCGACCGCTGGACGGTGCTCGTGATCGGCATGCTCGAGGACGGCCCGCAGCGCTTCTCCCAGATCTCCCGCCGTGTCGACGGCATCTCGCAGAAGATGCTCACCCAGACCCTGCGCTCGCTCGAGGCCGACGGGCTGGTGCTGCGCACCGCCTATCCGGAGATCCCGCCGCGGGTCGAGTACGAGCTCACACCCCTCGGCCGCTCCCTGCTGGCGCCGCTGCACGGCCTGGTGGAGTGGGCGCGGCAGCACATGGACGAGGTGCAGGCCGCGCGGGCCGGCTCCGCGCTCGCCTGAAGTCCCTCCCGTCGGCCGTCGGGCGTGGCGGCGCTCGCGCGTCACACCCCCGTGGTGTGCTGGGGCGCATGAGCGGAACACAGATGCTCCTGATCGGGCTGACCCTCGGCGCGGTGCTCGGCGCCGCGGTGACCTGGCTGCTGCTGCGCGAGCGTGCGCGGGCGCTGGTGGAGAGCCGGCGCTCCGAGACGGATGCGGCCGGGCAGCTGCTGCGCCTGGCCGATGAGCGCCACGAGCGGGACGTCGCCCGCAGGGACGCGGCCGAGGAGGAGCGTGAGGTCGAGCTCCAGCGCACCCTCGCGCCGATCTCTTCCACGCTCGCCCATCTCGAGCGGTCCCTGGCCCGTTCCGAGGCCGCGCGCATCGAGGCGGAAGGGGCGCTGCGGGCGCACCTCGGCCAGCTCGCCCAGCGCGCGCAGTCCCTCGAGTCCGGCACCAGCGCCCTCACCGCCGCGCTGCGCGCCCCCACCGCACGCGGACGCTGGGGCGAGGTGCAGCTGCGGCGGATCGTTGAGGCCGCCGGAATGATCGAGCACGTGGACTTCTCCGAGCAGCTCTCCGGCACGCGGGCCGACGGGAACGCCGGGCAGCGCCCGGACCTGGTGGTCCACCTCTCCGGGGACCGGCATGTGGTGCTCGATGCGAAAGCGCCGATGGACGCCTATCTCGATGCGACCGAGGAGACGGACCCGGAGCGCGCCGCGTCGCGCCGGAAGGCTCACGCGAAGGCGCTGCGCCACCACGTGGGCGTGATCTCCGCGAAGGCGTACTGGAAGGCGCTCGGGGACACCCCGGAGTTCACGGTGCTGTTCGTGCCCAGTGACGGAGTGCTGGCCGCGGCGCTCGAGACCGATCCCCATCTGCTCGAGGATGCCTTCGCCAAGGACGTCGTGATCGCCTCCCCGTCCACGCTGGTCGCGCTGCTGCGCACCGTCGCGCACACCTGGCGCACCGACGCCCTGAACCGCGATGCCCGCGCCGTGCTCGACGCGGGCCGGGAGCTGCACCACCGGCTCGGGACCTTCACCGGGCACCTGGGCAAGGTGGGCCGTTCGCTGGACTCGTCGGTCGCCGCGTTCAACGAGGCGGTCGGCTCCCTGCAGTCACGTGTGATGGTCACCGCACGACGATTCGAGGAGCTCGGACTCGCCGGCACCCCGGTGGACGAGGTCGAGCAGCTCACGCGACGGGCGCGCACACTCGATGAGGAGGAGATCGCGGACCTCGCCGCACCGGTGGAGTCCCGCTCGCAGCCCCTGCGCGAGGACCGTACGGGCTGACTCGGGCGGGCAGCGCTCAGATCAGGACTCGGCGGTCGCACCCTCACCGGTGGGCTTGGTGCGGCTGTCGCTCACACCCCGGTTCTTCATCTCCTGGCGCAGCTCGCGCGGGAGGGAGAACATCAGGTCTTCCGTCGCAGTGCGCACAGGCTTCACGTCTCCGTAGCCCCGCTCGGCCAGCTCGGCGAGCAGCTCCTGGACCAGCACGTCCGGCACCGAGGCACCGGAGGTCACGCCCACGGTCCCGACGCCCTCGAACCACTCCTCGCGCAGCTCGGAGACCGAGTCGATGCGGTGGGAGGCCTTCGCGCCGGCATCCTTGGCGACCTCCATCAGGCGCACGGAGTTCGAGGAGTTCGGGGAGCCGACCACCAGCACCAGATCCGCGTCCGGGGCGATCTTCTTGATCGCGACCTGGCGGTTCTGGGTGGCGTAGCAGATGTCATCGCTGGGCGGGGCCTGCAGTGTCGGGAAGCGTTCACGCAGCTTGTCGACCGTCTCCATCGTCTCGTCGACGCTGAGGGTGGTCTGGGAGAGCCAGACGACCTTCTCGGGGTCGCGCACGGTGACCTTGTGGACGTCGTCCGGCGAGTTCACGATCTGGACGTGCTCGGGTGCCTCGCCAGCGGTGCCCTCGACCTCCTCGTGGCCCTCGTGGCCCACCAGCAGGATGTCGTAGTCCTGGCGGGCGAAGCGCACCGCTTCCTTGTGGACCTTGGTCACCAGGGGGCAGGTCGCATCGATGGTGCGGAGATTGCGTGCCTCGGCCATCTCGCGGACCTTCGGGGAGATGCCGTGGGCGGAGAAGATCACGAGCGCCCCCTCGGGGACCTCGTCGACCTCCTCGACGAACACGGCGCCCTTCTCCTTCAGACGGTCCACCACGAACTTGTTGTGGACGATCTCGTGGCGCACGTAGATGGTCTCGTCGTAATGCTCCAAGGCACGTTCGACGGCGACCACAGCTCGGTCGACACCCGCGCAGTAGCCGCGCGGCTCGGCAAGAAGGACGGTTCCGGTGCTCACGCCTCCCATCGTAGGAGGCGAACCGCGCTGGTGGCAGGGTGGTGGGGCAAGACTCACCATCCCTCCACAGGCACCCTCGCTCCACAGGCACTGTGCGGCCACAGGCGCTGCGCGTCCACAGGCACTGTCCCTCCACAGGTGCAGTGGGTCCACAGCAGGGCCCGGCTGCGATGAGCTGTCCGGACCTCGTGCCAGAGTGGACCCCATGACGCAGACCTCTCCCGAGCCGGATGCGGACAGCGGCGCGGCAGCCCGGCCCGCACTGGCCGCCACCGCAGCGCAGACCACCGCAGAGAATCCGTGGCCGCTGCGGCAGCTGTCCGTCAAGGTCGGCGAGTACGTGGCGAGGATGGCCCCACTGTGGGTCGAGGGCGAGATCGTCCAGCTCAACCGTCGACCGGGCGCGGGCATGAGCTTCATGACGCTGCGGGACATCGACGTGGATATGTCGTTCTCGGTCCCGGTTCGCGAGCATGTGCTGCGCACCCTCCCGGTCGAGCCGGTCCCGGGTGCACGGGTGGTGATCCACGCCAAGCCCACCTTCTGGACCAAGCGCGGAAGCCTCCAGCTCGAAGCCGACGACATCCGTCCGGTGGGCCTCGGTGAGCTGCTGGCCCGGCTCGAGCAGCTCAAGCGCGTGCTCGCAGCCGAGGGGCTGTTCGCCGCCTCTCGGAAGCAGCCGCTGCCGTTCCTGCCCCGCGTGGTGGGCCTGATCTGCGGCCGGGAATCCGCGGCCGAGCGAGACGTGGTCGTCAACGCCCAGCGCCGCTGGCCAGCGGTGAGGTTCGAGATCCGTGAGGTCGCGGTGCAGGGCGCGAAGGCGGTGCGGGAGGTCTCCGCAGCCTTGCGCGAGCTCGACGAGCGCGAGGAGGTCGACGTCATCATCATCTCCCGTGGCGGCGGCTCCCTCGAGGATCTGCTGCCCTTCTCCGACGAGCAGCTGACCCGGCTGGTCGCCGCCGCGAAGACTCCGATCGTCTCCGCCATCGGTCACGAGGTGGACACCCCGCTGATCGACCTCGCGGCGGATGTCCGCGCGTCCACCCCCACCGATGCCGCGAAGCGGGTTGTCCCCGATATCCAGGCCGAGGTCGAGCAGCTGGACCTCGGCCGCACCCGGCTGCGAGCGGGGATCCGGGCCCGCATCGAGCGTGAGCAGTCCGCGCTGGATGCGATGCGATCGCGGCCCGTGCTGGAGAACCCGGCCACGATCCTCGCTGGCCGGGCGGACGAGATCCGGTCCCGGATCTCCCTGGCCCGCACGCTGATCGGCTCCCGCCTGGACCGGGCGGCCGACGAGGTCGATCACCTGGGACGCCAGGTGCGCTCCCTCAGTCCGTTGGCGACCCTCGAGCGCGGCTACGCCGTGGTCCAGGACGCCGGCGGCACGATCATCCGCGCCCCTGACCAGTCCGCCACCGGGCAGGCACTCTCGGTCCGCGTGGCCGGGGGTCGCTTCGGGGTGCAGCGCACCACCGATGACCCGTACACCCCTCCTGCGCAGCCCACCCAGGCCTTCCCTTCCGAGCAGGACGTCGCTTCCGGCAAGACTCTGCCCTCCGACCGGGCCGTCCCTTCCGACCAGGCCCTGCCCTCCCACCAGACCACCCCTCCCGAGGAGACCCGATGACCCCGAGCACGAGCCCCGAGAACGAACTGACGGCGACCGAGGGCGACCCCGCGGCCAGCAGCCCCTCGGTCACCCCCGCCGACGGTGCGCAGCAGCTGCCCGCCGATATCGCTGAGCTCTCCTACGAGGCCGCCCGCGACCAGCTCGTCGATGTCGTGCGGCGGCTCGAATCCGGGCAGGGCGGGCTCGAGGATTCGATCGGGCTGTGGGAACGCGGCGAGATGCTCGCCCGCCGCTGCCAGCAGTGGCTCGACGGCGCCCGCGAACGCCTCGACGATGCCGTCGCCGCGCGACGCTCTGAGGACGGCGCCTCACGCTGACGCAATGCGGCTGAAAGCCGCTCGACTGCGGGCCAGTGCGGCTTCGCGCGGCCCAGCGCCGACCATCAATGCAGCAGTGTGGCCCCGGGTCGCGCGGCCATGAGGCAGTGCGACTGCGGGCCGTTCAGCCGATCGACGTCAGAGCGGCGCCCGCGAGCTCCTCGAGCTCGGCCTGCTCGGCATCGCCGTGGACGAGGAAGCCCCAGTCCGTGCCCTGACAGGAGATGCCGAGCTGCCTGGAACTCTGCTCGCCGCCGCTGAGCAGGCTGCACTCGGCGCCCTCAATGGTGAGCTCCTCCTCGACGGCACTGCCCGGCAACGCTGCGGAGAGCATCGGAGCACTGACCTCAGAACCCTCGGTGAGGGTCACCAGCTGCCCCTGCGGTGAGGAGTACTGCACCACCCAGCGCGGGTCCTGCCCATCGGCGAAACGTGCGGAGCGCTCGCTCCACTCCTCCCCCACCGCAGGCACGGCCACCGGGAACGGCACGCTGCGCTGTGCACGCTCCGCGCTCGCGGACACATCGAGGTCGGAGTTCTCCAGCGGCTCACGCTTCAGATCACTGCCCACGCCGAAGAATGCGATGCCGATCACGACCACCACCGCCATCGTCAAGGCGAGCGCCCACACCATGTTGCGCAGCACGGTGTTCTTCTTCGACGGCAGCTCATAGGCGGACTTCGGCTGCGGCCGGGGTGCCGGGGACGCTGGCTGCGCGGTCGGCGCAGCCTGCTCCGGAGGTGCGGAGGTCTCGTGGTCGGGATCGTGCATGACCCCATTGTCCCTGCTCCCCTCCGCGCTGGCTGTCAGGGTGAGGCGCCCCACCCGTCGACCTCACCACAGGCACTGACACGCGCCGCGCCGCCTCGTGCAGCACAGCGCCCGGACCTGGCTGAACCGGATCACCGCGAACCAGACCCGCCGCACGGCACGGCACGGCACTGCAGGCGGCCGGTCGCTGCGCCCCGCCGCCTGCTCCCGCGTTCGCCCCGCCCCCAGAAACCTGCAATGATCGAGCGGTGAACGCGAGATTCCTGATCGTCGGAGAAGCACTCACTGACATCGTCGTCGACGCCGACGGCGTCCGTCGTGAGCATCCCGGCGGGTCCCCCCTGAACGTGGCCGTGGCGCTCAGCCGCCTCGGCCATCCCACCGACCTCCTCACCCGCATCGGCAACGATGCGCGCGGCGACGCGATCCGTGCCCATCTGGAAGCGTCAGGCGTACGGCTGACGGCCGGCAGCTCGGTCGCCGCGCCGACCTCCACGGCGCTCGCACAGCTGGATGTCACCGGAGCTGCCACCTACGAGTTCGATCTGCTCTGGGACCCGGACCCGTCGGGCCTGCCCGCTCAGATCGAGGCCGTGCACACCTCCTCGATCGCCGCAGTGCTGGATCCCGGCGCCAGCACGGTGCTCGATGTGCTGCGCAGCCGTCGGGAGAGCGCGACCATCAGCTACGACCCCAACGCCCGCCCTTCCCTGATGGGGGCGCCGGAGCTGGTGCGCGAACGGGTCGAGGCGAGCATCGCCCTCAGCGACGTCGTCAAGGCGTCGGATGAGGATGTGGCCTGGCTGTACGGCACAGACGACGTGGAGGATGTGGTCGCCTCCTGGCGTGAGCTCGGCCCCGCGCTCACGGTGATGACCCGGGGCGCCGAGGGCGCAGTGGGCTTCGCCGAGTCCGGCCGGGTGCAGGTCTCTCCCGTCGTCGTCGACGCTGTCGACACCGTCGGTGCCGGGGACACCTTCTCCGCCGGGATCCTCGATGCCCTCGCAGCGAAAGGCCTGCTGGGGGCTCAGAAGCGTCCGGCGCTGGCCGCGATGCCGAGCGTCGAGGTCGCCTCGGTCCTGAGGCGCGCCGCGGCGCTCGCCGCGATCACCGTCTCTCGCGCGGGAGCGAACCCGCCCTGGAGCCACGAGCTCAGCTGACCGGCCATTGCGGCCGGCACATCCGCACCGGGGCTCCCGCACCCTCGACGGCTCCCGCGCCCCAGACCACTTCTCCTGCCCCTGTTCGTTCCCACCGATCCACTGCATGACAACCCCGAGGGAGGCCTCTCCATGAACCAGTCCACGACCGCCGCGCAGCAGGATGGCTACCGCATCGAGCACGACACCATGGGCGAAGTGCGGGTGCCCGCCTCGGCCCTGTACCGGGCGCAGACCCAGCGTGCAGTGGAGAACTTCCCGATCTCCGGTCAGGGCCTGGAGCCCGCACACATCCACGCCCTCGCCCAGGTGAAGAAGGCAGCGGCGCGCGCGAACCAGGACCTCGGGGTGCTGGACTCGGCCATCGCCGACGCGATCGTCGCCGCGGCGGATGCGGTGATCGCCGGCGATCACGACGACCAGTTCCCGGTGGACACCTACCAGACCGGCTCCGGCACCAGCTCGAACATGAACATGAACGAGGTGCTCGCGACGCTCGCCACGAACGCCGGCACCGAGGTCCACCCCAACGACCACGTGAACTGCTCGCAGTCCTCGAATGACGTCTTCCCCACCTCGGTGCACGTGGCGGTCACGCAGGGCGTCGTCGAGAAGCTGCTGCCCGCGCTCGCCCACCTCGCCGAGTCGCTCGAGAAGAAGGCCGAGGCCTGGAAGAGCGTCGTCAAGGCCGGCCGTACCCACCTGATGGATGCCACCCCGGTGACCCTCGGCCAGGAGTTCGGCGGCTATGCGGCATCGATCCGCTACGGCATCGAGCGTGTGGAGGCGGCTCTGCCCCGCACCGCTGAGGTCCCCCAGGGCGGCACCGCCGTCGGCACCGGCATCAACACCCCGATCGGCTTCCCGCAGAAGGTCATCGCGAACCTCGCCGAGCAGACCTCGCTGCCGCTCACCGAGGCGCGCAACCACTTCGAGGCGCAGTCCAACCGCGACGGCCTGGTGGAGATGTCCGGTGCGCTGCGCACCATCGCGGTCTCCCTGACGAAGATCTGCAATGACGTGCGCTGGATGGGCTCGGGCCCCAACACGGGCCTCGGCGAGATCTCGATCCCTGACCTGCAGCCGGGCTCCTCGATCATGCCGGGCAAGGTCAACCCCGTGATCCCCGAGGCCGTGCTGATGGTGTGCGCAAAGGTCATCGGCAACGACGCCGCGATCGCCTGGGGCGGCGCGCAGGGCTCCTTCGAGCTGAACGTGCAGATCCCGCTGATGGGCACGAGCCTGCTCGAGTCGATCCGGCTACTGGCCAACGCCTCCACCGTGCTGGCGGACAAGACCGTCGACGGGCTGGTCGCGAACGAGGAGAAGGCCCGCTTCTACGCGGAGGCCTCCCCCTCGATCGTCACCCCGCTGAACAAGCTGATCGGCTACGAGTCCGCCGCGAAGATCGCCAAGCACGCCGTCGCCGAGCGCATCTCCGTGCGCGAGGCCGTCGTCGCGCTGGGCTTCGTGGAGCGCGGCGAGCTCACCGAGGCGCAGCTGGACGAGGCCCTGGACGTGCTGTCCATGACCGCGCCGAAGGCCTGATCAGAGTCTTCTGAGCGACGGGGCGCCCCACCGGTCGGTGGGGCGCCCCTTCCTCTGTCATGGCGTAGTCAGCGGTCGAGCTCGTGCCATCGCCCGAGCGGCATCTCGGCGGCTGCGCGAGCGGTCTCGGGAGCGATCTCACCGCGGTCCTCGAGGGCGCGCAGCACGCGGTCCCCGTTGCGTCGCAGCGCATTCTGCTCACGCTCCTCCAGCAGTGCGACGGCCCAGCCGAGAGCTGCCACCGGTCCTCGCGGGCCCGAGTGCTGCTGGCGCCATTCGGTGTCCTCGGTCAACGCGTGCTGGATCCGTTGCAGATCGCGGGCGTGGGCGTGTTCGAGGCTCCGCA
The DNA here is from genome assembly GCF_052378395.1 of Brachybacterium sp. AOP29-B2-41. Lineage (NCBI taxonomy): Bacteria > Bacillati > Actinomycetota > Actinomycetes > Micrococcales > Dermabacteraceae > Brachybacterium > Brachybacterium sp. AOP29-B2-41. The sequence goes on along the minus strand of NZ_JBQSXR010000034.1, from coordinate 4,261 downwards.
GCGAGGTGACGGCGAGGAGATTCCCGATCGCCAGTGCTGCGGCGGCGATGTTGAGGGATGCCGGGCTCCCCCAGTCCCCCGTCCCACCGCGGATCGCGAGGAACAGGCCGCTGAACAGCACCAGAGGGAAGACGAGCAGGACCGCGACTGCGCTGATCAGTCGCACCACGTGGGCCCTCGCCGGCCAGACCGCCCATGCGAGCAGGAGTACGAGCTGCACCGCGATCACCAGCAGCGAGGTGACCTCGAGTGCTTCGAGAAAGCGACCGGTGCGATGATCCAGGACTGCTGGGCTGCTCGAACCGGTGTGCCGGGGGATCAGCAGCAGCGGCAGCGACGGCAGCGCGATGAGTGCGGCCCAGAGCGCCCAGCGCAGCGGTTTCAGGCCTGCTCGGAGCCGCGGGTGCAGGAATGGGGTCTCCGTCTCGCCATGCCGTCGGGTGTCGAGCACCGTCGAGGTCAGGTGTCGATCCCGGCGTACGAGCCGCGCCTCGGCCTCCGCCACGGTGAGCGGGCCCTCGGCCGTCCGCGCCCACTCCGCGACATCGTCCAGCTGCTCCCGTGCGCGGCGACGGGCGGCCCGTCGGGTGGTGCGGACGGATTCCTCGGGCACGATCGCGGGTCCTCTCGGCACCGTGATGGCGCACTGCTCAATAGTTCTGCGCCATCAGTGTGCACCAGGGACGGCTCCGGAGCGCTCCTTGACCTGGAGTGCACTCCAGGTGGTGTGCTCACTCCATGATGATGCTCCTCGCTCTCGTGCCCTTCACCCTGCTCACGCTGATGCAGCTGCTCGCCCTGGTCGCTCTGCGCAGCGGCCTGCAGGAGGGCGTCGTATCCCTCGCGGCAGCCTGGCCGTCCGTGCTGGCTTACGTGCTCGCGGCGCTGCTGTGCTGCACCGCCCTCGGTCTCGCCCTGGGCCTCGGGGCGTGGGGGAACGGTGGCGACCACAGCAGGGTTCTCGCCCTCACCCTTGGAGTCGGGGCCGGTGCCCTGGTGGTATTGGGGCCGCTGCTATGGGGCCATGCGGCCGGTGAGTTCACCCTGTCCCATCACCTGGTGCGGGCTCTGCTGGTCGCGCCCGCCGTCGTGCTCTACTGCTGGTATGTCTCTGCTCATCGGTGAAGTCTCCGCCCGTAGCGGGCTCAGCCATGACACTCTGCGCTATTACGAGCGGGTGGGAATGATCCCCGCTCCGGAGCGGGATGCGACTGGCCGGCGCCGCTACGATGCGGCGGTGCTGGACCTGCTGCGGATCGTGGATGCCCTGCGGCGGGCGGGGTTCTCGCTCGCGCAGGTCTCCTCCGTGCTGGAGGTGAAGGCCCGCACCCGGACGGTGAGGGGGCGCACCGTGGCGATGCGGCAGGCGATCGCGCTCCTCGAACAGGATCTGGACAGCCGCACCGCAGCGATCGCGGATGCCCGGAGTCTGCTGTCCTCCTGGCAGGAGGAGCTCGATGCCGGCGAGCCGTGGCCGGACACGCCCCTGGACTGCTGAGGGGCGCGACCTCCCCGATCAGAACACCGGCTCGTCCAGCACGTGGGTCACCAGCTCTGCGACCTTGGAACGCTCGGAGCGCTGCAGGGTGATGTGGGCGAAGAGGTCCTTCTCCTTGAGCGCCTCGACCACGGAGGCGATCCCGTCATAGCGGCCGATGCGGAGGTTGTCGCGCTGGGCCACATCGTGGGTGAGCACCACCCGGGAGTTCTGCCCGATGCGGGAGAGCATCGTCAGCAGCACGTTCCGCTCGAGGGACTGGGCCTCGTCGACGATCACGAAGGCGTCGTGGAGGGAGCGGCCGCGGATGTGGGTCAGGGGCAGCACCTCGAGCATGCCGCGCGAGAGCACCTCGTCGATCACGTTCTGGGAGACCATCGAACCCAGGGTGTCGAACACGGCCTGGCCCCAGGGCCCCATCTTCTCGCCCTGGTCGCCCGGGAGGTAGCCGAGCTCCTGACCGCCCACGGCGAACAGCGGGCGGAACACCATGATCTTGCGCTGGGTGCGACGCTCGAGCACGGCTTCGAGCCCTGCGCACAGCGCCAGTGCGCTCTTGCCGGTGCCTGCGCGGCCGCCGAGGGAGACGATGCCGAGGGACTCGTCCTGGAGCAGGTCGATGGCAATCCGCTGCTCGGCCGAGCGGCCTGCCACCCCGAACACGGTCTGATCGCCCTCGACCAGGCGGACCTCGCGATCGCGGGTGACGCGCCCGAGGGCAGAGCCGCGGGGGCTGCTGATCGTCAGCCCGGTGTGCACGGGCTGATGCGCCACTTCAGGGATCTCGACCGTCTGGCCGTCATAGAGATCGGCCATCGTCTGCTCATCGACCGCGGTGGTGACCAGGCCGGTGTAGCCGCGATCGCGCGCCAGCTCGGCGCGGTACTCCTCCGCGTGGATGCCCGACGCGCTCGCTTTGATCCGCATCGGCAGGTCCTTCGAGACAAGCACCACGTTCTTGCCCTCGAGCTGCAGGTTCTTGGCGACGGCGAGGATGCGGGTGTCGTTGTCCCCGAGCCGGAACCCGTCCGGCAGGGAGGCGGTGCTCATGTGGTTGAGCTCGACGTGCACGTGCCCGCCGTCCTTGCCGATCGGCAGCGGCTGGGCGAGGTTTCCGTGCAGCTCGCGCAGATCATCCAGGAGGCGCAGGGCCTGGCGGGCGAAGTAGCCGAGGTCCGGGTGGTGGCGCTTGGCCTCGAGCTCCGTGACCACCACGATCGGGAGCACGATGTCGTGCTCGGCGAAGCGATGCAGGGACAGCGGGTCCGAGAGCAGCACGGAGGTGTCCAGCACGTAGGTGATCACCCCGGTCTCGACCTCAGCGAGCATCTGCTGAGCGGCGCCGGGGAGCAGCGAGGGGACCACCGGGGCACCGTCGTGGTTCGCCGCGTCGATCACCGCCGCTCGGCTGCGGGTGCTGAACGATGCCGTGCCGTCGGTGGCGGGCATCGTCTCGCGAGCAGTGATGGTCTCTTCCATGGGTGCCTCCCGAGATCGAGCGGATGCCTGGACCATAGCCGCGCCGGCAGCCGCCATCGGGCGCGTACCGCAGGGTGCGGGTACGACGTTCACCCGATCGTCACCGGGTGTTCTGCAGCACTCCCGGAGGCCTTCAGTGTGCCACCGGCCACAGCAGGTGGCGTGGAGGCGGGCGGGAGTGTTCGCTCTGCCGTGCCACGTGACGCCCGGCTAGACCCCCATCCAGACGACCCGCCGCACCCTCAGCCGCTCTCCCCGCAGCGCCCACAGCCGGACCCCGCCCGGGCCGAGACAGGACATCGTCCGTTCAGGCGCCGAAGCGGCGCTCCCGGCGGCAGAAGTCCCGCAGCGCCCGCAGCAGGTCGATCCGTCGGAAGCCGGGCCAGTAGGTCTCGCAGAACCAGTACTCCGAGTGCACGGACTGCCAGAGCAGGAAGCCCGAGAGGCGCTGCTCGCCGGAGGTGCGGATGATGAGGTCCGGGTCGGGCTGGCCGCGGGTGTAGAGGTGCTCGGCGATCGAGTCGACGCTGATGTCCGAGGCGATCTGATCGCCGTCGAGCCCCTGCCCGGAGAGGTCGCGCACGAGCTCGCGCACCGCGTCGACGATCTCCTCGCGGCCGCCGTATCCGATGGCGACGTTCACGGTCAGCGAGGATTCTCGAATGACCTGCTCCTGAGCCCGGGCGATCCCGGCGCGCATCTCTTCAGGCAGCGCCTCGGCATTGCCGGTCAGCCGCACGCAGTGACCGGCCTGGATGATCTGCTCGATAGTGCCGGTGATGATCTCGTAGAGGGCGACGAGCTCCTCGGGCGGGCGGCGCAGATTGTCGGTGGAGAGCATCCATACGGTGACCAGTGGGATGTCGAGACCGTCGCACCAGGAGAGGAACTCGAGGATCTTGGCGGCACCGACGCGGTGGCCATGCTCGGTGGTCTCCCCCGCCTCCTTCGCCCAACGGCGGTTGCCATCGACGATCACGCCCAGGTGCTGCGGGAGCGAGAAGGACTCGAGCTCCTTGGTGAGCCGACGCTCGTAAACGCGGTAGAGGAGACCGTCGTCGTCCATCCCAGCCTCCGTTCCGTCCCGCTGTTGCTCATACCCGGTGGTGCTCATGCCCGCTGGCACTCATGGATGCCCGCGCCACGGGCCGTTCTCCACCCCGCCTCAGCGACGCGCGGTCGTGGGCGCTGGGGCGCACCTGTCCATTATCGGTCACCCTGCGGCGCGGCCTCGACGAACCCGGGAAATCGACACCGGATGGACACAGCGAGCACACCATTAAC
>NZ_JBQSXR010000033.1:0-20115 GCF_052378395.1 Brachybacterium sp. AOP29-B2-41 | reverse complement strand
GATATTTGGGGCCAGAGCCACCTGCATAGGCTCCTTCCGCCAGGTGTAAAGGGCAGCTGGCGGAAGGAGCAATATTCAATGGTGCGGAAGATCAGGGCGAAGCTCGTGCTTCAGTTGCGGGCCGAAGGTTTGTCGGGCAGGGCGAGCGCCGCGTCTCAGAGCCTCTCGCGTAACAGGGTCGCTGATGCCCTCACCGCCGCCGACGTGGCAGGTGTGACGTGGGATGACGTCGCCGAGCTCTCTGATGGCGAGGTGTATTCGCGGTTGTTCCCGGGTCGGGGGGAACACGCGAGCGTGTTCGCTGAGCCGGAATGGGCTCGGGTCCGTCGAGAGATGGCGCGGGTCGGGGTGAAGATGAAGCTGCTGCATGGCGAGTACCTCGATCGGTGCTCACAGGCGGGGTCCGCGGCGATGGGCTACAACCGGTTCTGCAAGTCCTACCAGCAGCACGTGCTGGTCACTGGGCTCGCCTCGAGGGTCGGGCACAAGGCCGGCCAGAGCGTGGAGGTCGACTGGTCCGGGCCCACGATGCAGCTCACGGACCCGGCAACGGGCGCGGCCACGCGGGCTACCTGTTCGTGGCCTGTCTGCCGTTCAGCCGCTACGCGCTCCTCGAGCCGGCCCTGGATATGCGCCAGGACACCTGGCTGAGAGTGCGCGTGACGATGTTCGACGCGCTGGGCGGCGGTTTCAAGGGGTCATTGCAACAGGTGTTCTGAGAGTACTTCGTAGGGAGTGGCGAACTCGAGGCGTCGTCGGGGTCGGCGGTTCATCTCGTCTGCCACGAGGTCGAGGTCCATTTGGCTGTGGATGGTGAGGTCGGTGCCTTTGGGGAAGTACTGGCGCAGCAGTCCGTTGGTGTTCTCGTTCGTTGCTCGTTGCCACGGGGAATGGGGATCGGCGAAGTAGATATTGATCCCGGTCATCTCCGCGATGGATTGATGGCGGTGCATCTCGGTGCCTTGATCCCAGGTCAGAGTCCGCTTCAGCGTCGCGGGCAGTTCTGCGAGCTTGGCGGCAAGCCCCGCCTCCAGCGCCTCGACCCGGTTCATCGAGGGATCCATGTGGACGAGGAAGAGGTAGTTGGAGTGGCGTTCGACGACCGTGCCGATCGCTGACTTCCCGTCCTTGCCGATGATCAGGTCGCCTTCCCAATGTCCAGGAATCGACCGGTCCAGCGCCTCGGCGGGGCGGTCCCAGATCGAGACCATGCCCCGGATCCGTCCACGCCTCTCCGGCCCTTGGCGATGGGGACGGCGAATCGTGCGTCCCGTCCGGGTCAGTGCCGCCAGATCTCGCTTGAGTCCGCCTCTGGCCTGCAGATAGATCGTCTTGTAGATCGTCTCGTGGCTCACTGCGAATCGTGGATCTCCGGGGTGCTCACGCCGCAATCGTCCCACGATCTGTTCCGGAGAGAGTTTGGCATCGAGCCCCTTTTGGACCTCGTCGAGCAAGACCGGGTCCGAGGGGATCTTCAACGGTTTGGGCCGGCGACGATGCCCCCAGGCCACACGCTGGCCCCTGGTCGGCCGGTAGCGGCCACGTGTCCCGTCCTCGCTGCCGCGGGCGACTTCACGGGAGATGGTGGTGACGTTGCGGCCCAATGCTTTCGCGATCGCGCGGAAAGAATTCCTCTCGACCAGCAGTTCTTTGATCCGGAACCGTTCTTCGAGGGATAAGAACCGGTCAGGATCGCGCGGCCGCTCTGGCCGGATGCCCCCGGTCTCGGTGACCATTCGCGTCACGGTCATCTTGCTCACCCCGAGCTCAGCACCGATCACTCCGTGTGAAAGTCCCATGGAGTAAAGGTCCCATGCCCGCGAGCTTGCCGCCGGGTCTTTCACGTCCCACCGAAGCCGCCCCGCACCTACCGCCACCATCACACACCTCCACGAGACCAGGGGTGTTGCCACCACCCCTAGAACCCGCGGCGGAACGACGCCCAGGATCGTGCCGGACAACCTCAAGACCGGGGTGGTCAAGCATCCCTGCGAGGGTGAGATCGTCCTGAATCACGCCTACCGCGAGATGGCGGCCCACTACTCGGCAGCCGTCCTCCCGGGACGGGTGCGAAAGCCGAAGGACAAGGCCAGCGTGGAGAACACGGTGGCGCACGTGGCGACCTGGATCATCGCTGCACTGCGTGATCAGCGGTTCGCGACGCTGGCCGAACTTCGGGTCGCGATCGCCGGGAGGGTCGAGGCCTACAACCTCGAGCCGTTCCAGAAACGCGCTGGCTCGCGGACCAGCGTGTTCACAGCGGAGGAGAAGCCATTGCTGCGGCCGCTGCCGGCCGCACCCTACGAGATCAGCCAATGGGCCTACGGACGGCGGGTCGGACGCAACGGGCACGTGCCCTGGGCGAAGAACTTCTACTCCTTGCCCTACCCGCAAGTCGGCGCGAAAATCGACCTCTGAATCACGGACACCATGGTCGAGATCCATCTCGGCAACGAACGGCTCGCCTGCCACCTGCTAGCCCCGGAGCGAGCGGTCAATGAGTACCGCACCCATGGCGCTGATCTGCCGGCCGGGGCGAAGTACCGCGAGTGGGACCAGGCAAGAGTCCGGGAATGGGCATTACGGGTCGGGCCGGGCGCCGTGAGCGTGGTGGACCGCATCTTCGAGTGTCCCCGTCGCTGAGCAGGGGCTGAATCCGGCCCTAATGCGTCTGACGCGTCGCTACTCCGCGGAGCGGGTCGAGGCGGCCTGCCAGCTCGCGTTGGCTGGAGCGATCCGCTCACCGCGATACGCGCACCTGCGACCGATCCTGGAGACCGGCCAAGGTAAGGCCGGAGAGGCGCTGGTGACGCCGCCGACGGAAGAGTCTGGTGGCTATGTGCGGGGCGCGGACTACTACGCGGCGGGAGGCGCCCGATGACCGGGATCGATACCGAGACCAAGCGGAAGCTGCGAGAGATGGGCGCGACCGCGATGCTTGACGCCCTCGAGGGCCGGGACGAGAAACTGATGCTGGGCCTTGCCTTCGAGGAGCAGGTCAAGCTCGTCATCGATGAAGCCCACACCTCCTACACCCACCAGAAAGTCGAGGGACTGATCCGCAGAGCAGGGCTGTGCTACCCGAACGCTGACCTGCGCAGGCTCGACTTGCTGGCCGAGCGGGGGCTGGACCAAGGCGTCATCGCTCAACTCGGCACCTGTTCGTTCATCGAGCGGCAACAAAACGTGGTCTTCCAGGGCCTCACCGGCTCCGGGAAGTCCTACCTCGGATGCGCGCTCGCGAAACGTGCTTGCCAGCACCGGTTCCGGGCTCACTACACCCGGATGCCCGACCTCGCCGAAGCGTGGGCGCTGGCGAAGGACAAGCCCCACGGCACCTCGACGTTCCTGAAGATTCACGCCGCGTCCACTCTGCTGGTCATCGATGAGTGGCTGCTGGACTAGCCCGACGAGGCCATGCGCACCTTGCTGTTCGAGCTGATGGAACGGCACTACGGGAACACCTCGACCGTGTTCTGCACCCAGTACGCGAAGAAGGACTGTCACCAGCGCCTCGGCTCGGGAGTCCACGCCAGCTCGATCGTGGACCGGATCGTCCACAACACCCTCTGGATCGAGACCGGAAGCTACAACATGCGTGAACACGCCGCTATGAACGGGCAGTAGAACCGTGCCGGAGCGCCAGTGGATCCCGCCCAGGCCGCCACTGGCGCTCAACGGCAATAACGGTGGCTCCGAACCGCAATAACGGGTGGATCCCAAACCCTCAAATACTCATTGGCGACGTAGCCCTTCCGCCCACCAGGTGAAGCGCCCGCTTGAGAGATGGGCCACTGAAAGCACGGCCGACGGCGGCGTTCTTCGCGAACCTGCTTGACTTTACCGTTGCACCGCCGTCGATCGCTGTGGCGGTTCGGTCGTCCCGAGCTGTAAGCCCGCGCCCGTCGCAGGTGGCGTGCCTACGGAAGTAGTCCCGGGTCGCTCCCCAGTGTCCGCAACGTTCCGGGGGCCCCCAGGCCGTCTCCCGGCGCCCCCGCTTCATCTCGGTCTTGGCTTTGCCGTGGTGCTGTGTGATCGCGTGGATCAGCCGGCCGCCTTTGGATGCGCTCCCGTCCCTCGCGCCTGGTCAGGACTAACGCCAAGGGCACGCACCAACCTGCGAGCTACCTGAACTACGATAGAACCTGTCGAACTAGGAAGACTCTCGCGAAAGGATTCCGCATGCGAATCGCCGTCTTCGGGTCAGGGTACGTTGGGCTAGTTACGGGAGCGTGCTTCGCTGACGTCGGACACGAGGTGATCGGCGTCGATATCAACCGGCAACGCGTAGAAGATCTGAACAACGGCATTGTTCCGATCTATGAGCCGGGACTGGAAGGCATGATTGCATCCAATCGCGAACACGGCCGCCTCTCGTTTACAACAGATGCTGCTGAGGCCTTGGACGGAGCGGACGTAGCCTTTATAGCGGTAGGCACCCCTCAGGGCACGGACGGGTCTGCGGACATGACATACGTTCTTCAGGTGGCGCACACGATCGGAGATCTGGCGTACGGCGACTTGGTCGTTGTAGATAAGTCCACGGTCCCCGTCGGCACCGCGGCTAGGGTCCAGGGCATTATCGACGAACGACTAGAATCCAGAAACGCTGAACATAATGTTGAGGTCTGCTCAAATCCGGAGTTCCTAAAGGAGGGTGCGGCGATTGATGACTTCAAGCACGCGGCGCGAATTGTCCTCGGCACCGAATCGGACAATGTAGAGAAGGTTATGCGGAAATGCTACGACCCGTACAATCGCCAGCACGACAAAATCCTTGTAATGGATGCAGAGTCGGCTGAACTAACAAAGTATGCCGCGAATGCAATGCTCGCTACGAAAATCAGTTTCATTAACGAGATAGCAAGCATTGCCGAGCGGACCGGAGCCGATATCGAGCACGTGCGAGTGGGTATCGGATCGGACCCGCGGATCGGGTATCAGTTCTTGTACCCGGGGGCAGGCTACGGAGGTTCATGCTTTCCGAAGGACGTTGCGGCGCTCGCTTGGACTGCACGGGAAGCGGGTTATGAACCACAGATACTAAAAGCTGTAGAGTCCGTGAATCAGTTTCAAAAAACGCAGCTTGGGAAGAAGCTAGCATCGGAAGTCGGGAATCTCTCTGGTAAGACTGTCGCGGTATGGGGGTTGGCATTCAAGCCCAAGACGGATGACATTCGCGACGCCCCAGCAATCAACCTCATTCAGTATCTACTCGATAACGGCGCTTTCGTCCGAGCCTACGACCCTATCGCCGCACCGAATATGGATCTTAAGTTCGGTAGCCGGGATGGGTTGCACTTCAGTGACGATAAGTATGTTGCGCTACGCGGAGCAGACGCTCTGGCCATCTGCACCGAGTGGGAGGAGTTTCGGGCGATCGACGAAGAGAGAATGTCCCAACTGATGGCCGGAAGGACTATTGTTGACGGTAGAAATCTATATGACCGAAAGACGATGAAGGATCACGGGTTCAAGTATGTGACCATCGGGCGGCCCGTATTGAACCCGGAGTAATTACCAGACGTCAGCAGTACCTGCAGAGACTTTGAGAGCTAATTGACGCGCGATTCTAGTGAGAGGCTGCCGAGTCCGCAAGGGTGAATCTCCCTTTAGGGGCGGGCGCGCCTAAGCCCACTGATATAGTTCTAGTGTCGGCCGGGCCCTCAAGTGTATATATCTGGCGCAATCTGAGCCCCTTCCCGGTTTAGCAAATAATAGTCCAGTCAGAAAGGAATGCCCAACATGGAGAACAGGCGCACTTTCAGGATTCCTCTACCCGGGCTCGTCGTTACACCGGTCCTCAAGCTGTCCCGAATTCTCAGCGCGAAAGAGTACATCGTCACCTTCGATTTCCACAGCTCCGCAGACGCGAACGCGCTGTCGACGGATAGTGGCGGCGGTAGAGAGATGACCCCGAAAGGCCTGCTGTGGTCGGAATTGCTTGGAAGTCCGTTTGCTTACGTTCCCGCCACGGACGACGATGAGCCTGGGGAGCACCAGCTGAAATTGCCGCGCTTCCAATTGCCGCTATCCACGAGTGCCGTCAGCCTGACCACTGTTCCCTGGACGCGAGAGGCTAAGGCGAAGCCGACTCCGACCACTGGATTGATACTCGAGGCTAAATTCAAGAGCCAGCCAATCGTGATTTTGCCGGAGGAGGATTGATCCATGGGTAAGCTAGACGTTTCGGTCGTAATCGGGTTTAGGGATTGGGGAACTGAAAGGATCAAGCGATCCGCTGCAAGCATTATCTCTGGCTTCGCGAACATCTCTGGCGAACTAATAATTTCTGATTATGGAAGTAGCGATCCAGGGCCTGCGCGGGTTGTAGCTGAACAGCTCGGGGCTAAGTACGTGTATACCCCCGGTGACCCTGTGTGGTCACGCTCTCGAGCGCTTAACGCGGGCTTCGCTATAGCTCAGGGAGAGCTCCTGATCTCGACTGATGCCGATATGTTGTTCTCCCCCAAATCAATGGAAGTCATCGTAGCGACTGCGCGCGAAGCGGGCCAGTGTGCTTTATTCCTTCAATGTAGAGATCTTCCCGAGATGATGGGCGACGACTACTTTGCGGGGGTCTCTAAAGTAGATTGGCTCGAGCTGGAGAAAGTCGGCCGCTTGCGCCCCCGATGGGGCATGGGTGGCATGATGGCAATCTCAGCCAAGGGCTTCGGTGAGATTCGGGGGTTCGACGAACGCCTGCATACTTACGCTGGTGAGGATTTGGACTTTGCGCAGCGTGCCCGCCGTGCGGGATACAAGACAGTTTGGGTGAATTCCCCAGATGTACGTATGTACCATATGTGGCATACCCCCACAATTCGGACCGTAGAAGAATCGGACGAAGGTAGGGCGGCCGTCGCATTCAACCGTGATGTGGTCTATAACGATAAGACATACGTTCGCAACATCTCTGAATGGCGTCATGCGCCCCAGTGGAAACAGCCGCTCGTAAGTGTCGTGTTCTCCACGCGCGACCGGTCCGAACTCCTCTCCGAAGCGATCCAGTCAGTATTGGCGCAATCGGTCCAGGACTTTGAGGTAATTATTATTGATGACGGGTCTGTAGACGATGCGACTCGTCTCGCGGTTCAGGCTTTCGGCGACCCGAGGTTACGATACTTTCATCAGCCTTCGAGTGGGATCTCTGCGGCACGGAACCTAGCGCTTGACGAAAGTCTTGGCTATTTTACTGCCGTCATGGATGATGATGATCTGATGCATCCACGTAGGCTTGAGTGGCAATTGGCCGCGATCACGGATGATTACATTGGATCTGCTGGCTCGTTCGTGAACTTTGATAACGAGAGTGGGCAGCTGGATCTAATCGTTTCTAGAGTTCCCAGTGTTGCGCAGGCGGCGGAGAAAGGGGGCGCGCCGGGTCATGGTACTTGGATGCTGCGTACCGACGTGATGCGAGCGATCCGATACGATGAATCTATTCCGAGTGGGGTCGACAATAATTTCTTTCTGAGACTCCTCCGTGCGGGCTATAGGGTCAGTCACTGTGGCAAGCCAATTCTTTTGCGGCGACGCCACTCGAAGCAGGTGACAGCCGTCGATTCCAGCAATCAAGGTGATGCCGCTAAGCAGGCCCTACAGTTCTTTAGGTTTAAATTAACTAGCTGGCATTTGAAGAAGCTTTCGGAAGAGGCCGCCGCGAATTCGTGGCCCAGCACTACATCTCGAGAAGAGATGCTTCAGGAAGTTCTGCCCTACTTGCCAGATCATCTGGTAACGCGTGATGCCACCCTGCAGCTGGATGAGGGTAGCTCGGTCGATTTGCTGTTCGACGGGCGGTCAGGGCAGCAAACCATCCTCCGCGATGGCGAAAAGATCTCGTCCACGCTGACGGTGGCGGGTGCCAGTTATCGGGATTTGGCTACACTCGCTCGACTCGGAGGTCAGCTGACGGCACACGTGTCCCAGGGTGTCGGTGCGTCTCGCGTCTCCTGGGTGGGAGCGGTGATTGATGATTATGTCTCTAGATCATCGAGCGGGAGTCCTATTCATGTCTTCTCCGGGAGTGCATGTGACGCCCTCAACGAGTCCGCGACGATCTATTCAATGGACGACGGGTCATCTCGCGAGAAGATTGGAGTTGTGAGTAATGTTGCGCGTGCGTCATCCGGCCATACTCCTTGGCTGATCGTAGGGTCGTCTGCAGAAAGGTATTGGGCATGAAAATTTCTTGGCAGGGTACCAGCTATGCGCAAGTCGGCTTTCGTGTTGAGCTCGATGAATACGATGCGTCTCCTCCCGTTCGCGAACTTCTGCTGGATCACGCTCCCGTTTTCCTTAATCCCGAACGGGAAGCCATTGCGGCGTACTTGGCTTTCGGATTCTGGGCCAGTGGGAATCTGCAACTTCCACACAAGCTTGGGCCAAATACGGCATCCGCGATCGAGCGAGATCTCGGCCATGTTGAGATTCGGCCCAATCCGATCGAATATTATCCGAAGCCACTTGACGGCGGGATTCGTGGAGTGCATGTCAAATTTTCTAGATCGGGCGTTCTCGGCCACGAGCCGACGATTGCCATTCTGCCAACGTCGGAGTGGGTCGGTAGCATGCGTTCCCTCGACTCGATTTTGCTTGGCTCGAACGCATTCACATTGGATGCCGCCTCCTCTGTTTCCTTTGAGCAGATTCGCGCCCGTCTTGCTGTTGCCGTGCTTTTAGCTGGCGACCTCTCTGCCGATGTGCTCCACGTTTCCGTGCCTTCAGAGTTTCCCGGCGATGAAAAATCTAGACTGGTCGATCTTCTTCTCGCGACCAGATTGGGTCTAGTTTTCGAATGAGTGGGGGCCGGCGTCCTGATCCGTCCGTTGGCAGCGTCCCGCAAAGTTGTAGGCGGTCACCCGTTGATAATTGAGTATCTGGCTTGACTTGATGTACTCGCTAAGTGCCCCGGTTTTCCGGCGGCATGCTCAATGATCAGCGCGGCGGTTGCTGGGATGCGGGGAGAGACCAACTGGGCGTGTTCTCCGGCTTGGACGAGTGCGGAATGGATCGGACGCAGAGCCGTAATGCTCGGGTGTCCCACGGCGATGACAATCTGGTGGTGGCGTCGGAGTCACTGGTTAGGTGGCGAAGGGTCATCGCGGGGCCTCTCGACCCTTGATCTCCTCTAGCGTCCGCTTTGCTGTCCGCCTCGTGGCGCTGGGCATACGGACGCGCAAGTGGGGGCAAGAGGGAGCGCTGTTACAAGTCCCGGGGGCACCCGTGCCTGGTAGGGCACGGTGACTTCCCCGATGCGAAGCTGGCCGGCGGCATTCAGCAGCGCGCCGTGATTGCGCGGGTGCTCGCCAACGAGACGGACGTGACCTTCATGGATGATCCCTTCGCCGCCCTGGACGGGATCGCGGGGGCCAGGTGCAGGCGGATCTCTTGTGCATCGAGCAAAAGCAGCGCCGTACGGTCTTATTTCATCACCCATGACGTCGACGAAGCGGTGTTCCTTGGCGACCGAGTGCTCGTGATGATCGTCCGGCCGGGAAGAGTGGCGCTGGACCAGGAAGCCACCCCTTCCGTGGAGGCGGTCTGGATGCTCGGCGAGGAGGTCCGACGCACGCGGCAGTTCGTCGAACTGCGAGAGCGGCTCGCCGGAGCGATTGAGCACCTAGGTGGGTGGGATGTGGTCAGATCGCCGCCGCATTGGAATGCGGGAACGTCACGCCCACCCGCAGCTGAGTGACAAACTTCTTTCAGGCCTCGCTAAGATCGCGGGAGTGCGTCGGCCGACCGGTCGATCCCTGACCGAGCGGAGACCTGTGCCCAGCACACGACGCGTGGCGCTCAACGTGCGCCTCCTGCTCCAGTCCGCCGTCCAGCATACGCTGGATGATCCCGCTTTGCTCGTGGTGCAGGTCAGCCGTCGTCTGCCGGTTACGACCCGGGTACGTGCCGGGAGGTTACTGCGCACCATCGCCGGGACCCTGCCTGGCTTTGCCGGCGCCGCGGCGCTCGGGGCCTTCATGGCGGGGGAAACCGCCGACGCCCAGCGTCGACTCGCCACGGACCCTCACTCCCGCTCTACCCTTCACGGAGAAGTCTCGGTGCTCCTCGACCGGCCCGAGCTGCTCTCAGATGAGGCGCCCGCCGCGACCCGTGCGCGGTCCGCCTGGTCGCGAGGCGAGATGAGTGAGGCCGTCGGGATCCTCAAGGCCGCCGGTCAGGGATCCTCCGCCTACGCGCACCGCCTGCGCAGCGAACTCGACCTCTTGCGGCCCGCTCACCGACTTTCGATCCCTACAGGGCAGGTTGACCTGAGCCCTTGTCGTGCCGAGGGCGAGAGCCTGCGGGTACTGCACCTGATTACCAACTCCTTGCCTCACACCCAGTCCGGGTACTCCCTGCGGACCCACCGAATCCTGCGCACACTGGCGGACCGAGGGGTGCACTCCGTGGCGCTCACCCGCACCGGCTATCCCGTCATGATCGGCAAGGTGCTTGCCGGGGGCTCCGACATGATCGACGGGGTCGAGTACCGTCGCACCTTGCCCGCCTCGCTCGGGGCGACACCGCAGCTGCGCCTCGAGCAGGAGGTCGCTGCCGCACTGGAGATCGTGCACGAGCTGCGACCGCATGTCCTCCACGCCACCACCGACTACCGCAATGCCCTGGTGGCTCAGACCGTGAGCGAGGCGACCGGCATTCCCTGGGTGCTGGAGGTGCGCGGGTTGATGGAGCAGACCTGGGTCGCCGCCCGCCACACGGAGCAGGCGCGGGCCGCGGCCGAGTCCTCCGAGAAGGTGCGCCTGGTGCGTTCGCGCGAGGGGGAGCTGGCAGCCTCCGCCTCCGCGGTGGTGACCCTCAGCGCCACCATGGCGGAGCAGCTCATTGAGCGCGGAGTGGATCCTGATCGCATCACCTTGGTCCCCAACGGGGTCGATGAGACTCTGCTGAGCGGCCACCTCTCCGTCGACGAGGCTCGCCGCCACGTGGGCCTCGATCTGCCCGACGGTGCATTCGCGGTGGGCGCGGTGAGTGCTCTGGTGGACTACGAAGGCTTCGAGACCGTCCTTAATGCCGCCGGCCGGCTGCTGCACGACCCTGAGACCGATCCGGAGCTCCGCGAGCGGCTCCATGTGGTGCTCGTGGGAGACGGGGTCGCCGCCCCAGGGCTCGCGGAGCTCGCTCGAGAGCTCGGGATCCAGGATCGGGTGCTCCTGCCCGGGCGGGTCCCGGCTGCGGAGGCGCGGTTTTGGGTCCAGTCGCTGGACGTGGTGACCGTGACCCGCCTCGACCGTGCTGTCTCCCGCTCCGTCACGCCGCAGAAGCCGATCGAGGCGCTCGCCCTGGGACGCCCGGTGATACTCAGCGACCTGCCTGCCCTGCGGGAGACCGTCACCGGACGGGACGGTACCCTCCACGCGACTCTCATCAAGGCCGGCTCTGCGGAGCAGCTCGCCGAGGAGATCGCCGGTCTAGCGGCCGACGGGGAACTTCGTGTGCGTCACTCTGTCGAGGGTCAGCGCATGGCCCGAGAACGTACCTGGAGTGCATTGGTGAGACGATACGAGCAGGTGTACACGAACGCGTTGCACCAGAAGGCCGAGGAGAACCGCAGTGGTGAATGAGGTGAAGAGCACCTCCGAGGTGAAACGCGCGCTCGAGGCAAAGGGTCTCGACCCGAGCGGACTCGCGCGGATCGGCGTACGCCCATCCCTGGGGGAGTACATCCAGCAGCTCTGGCAGCGGCGTCACTTCATCTGGTACGACTCGCGGCACCGTGCCTCGACCCAGAACTCCCGGATGCATCTGGGGAACGTGTGGCTCTTCCTCCGCCCACTCATCGACGCGGCGTTCTATTTCGTCATCTTCGGGCTAGTGCTCAAGATTGGTCGGGGCATGGAGAACTACCCGGCCTTCCTGATCATCGGAATCCTTCTGTATCGCTCGACGGCGACGTCGATCACCTCCGGAACGAGCCTGCTGCGCAGCAACAAGGCGATGATCAAGGCCTTCACGTTCCCGCGGGCATCGATCCCGGTCTCAGCCGTGCTGCAGGCGACGATGACCGCTGTCTTCACGATAATGGTGATGTGCTTCGCCATCATGGCGATTCCCCCGTTCGCCCTCCCGCAAATCTCCTGGGTACTGGTCATTCCGATCTTCCTGATCCAGACGGTGCTCAACCTGGGCCTCATGCTCATCACAGCGCGGATCGGGTTCCACGTTCCAGACATGGCCAATGTGCTCGGGGTGGTAAGCCGATTCCTGATGTACAGCTCCGGCGTCATGTTCCCGATCGAACGGTTCGTGGAGAACGAGACGGCACTCAGCATCGTGACCCTCAACCCGCTGTACCAGATCATCGACATGATGCGCACGGTCCTGCTGGACGGCCAGGTTCCCGACCTGCGGGCATGGACGATCTCGATCGTGTCGGCAGTCGGGATACTGGTGATCGGGTTCATCTACTTCTGGCGAGCGGAGGAGAGCTATGGACGAGAGCTCGGCTAATCCGGCTCCGACCGAGGACGACGACCACCACGACACCCTGTGGGTCGCCCCGGAGGCGTCGCCGTTGACGGTCGTCGCTCACCGGGTGCGGATGCGCTATAAAGTCCCACGCACTGATCGGGCGCCCCGATCAGGTCTGCTCAGCAAACTTTCCACACGTCGCTCCATGGTCTCTGTCTCCGCCGTGAGGGGGGTGGACCTGCTGGTGCGTGAGGGCGAGTTCGTGGGGATCATCGGCCGGAACGGCTCGGGGAAGTCCACCTTGCTGCGGATGCTGGCGGGGGTGGAGCCGCCGACAGCTGGAGCGGTCTACACCAGTGCTCGGCCCCAGCTATTGGGCGTGAGCGCTGCGCTGATGAGCGACCTCACCGGAGCCGAGAACATCAAGCTCGGGTTTCTGGCTCTCGGAATGTCCCCGGAGAAGGCGGAGGAGCTGGTACCTCACGCCGCGGAACTCTCCGCACTCGGGGAAGCTGTTGACCTGCCGATGCGAACGTACTCCTCCGGCATGTCGTCTCGCCTCAAGTTCGCGATCTCCGTGATGGCGCAACCCAAGATCCTCATGGTCGACGAGGCGCTTTCCACCGGGGATGCGACGTTCTCCAAGCGCTCAAAATCCAAGATGGACGAACTATTGGAGAACGCGGGCACCGTGTTCATGGTGAACCACGCCCCGCGTGCGATCGAGAACGTCTGCTCCCGGGTGATCTGGATGGAGAAGGGGAGGGTCGTGATGGACGGGGACACGAAGGAGGTCGCCGCTATGTACCGCTCTTTCACCTACCGCATGGCGCGCGATCGCGAAGACGAGGCCACGGGCATCCTCCGCGAGGCGTTCATGCACGGCGAGGCGCAGCGCGCCGCCTCCGTGCTCACCCTCCCAGAGGATGAGTCGCCGGTCGTGACGGACAACGTGCCCGAACTCGAACCGGATCCATTCGACGCGATCTTCGAGCGGCAGATGCGTGCCCAGCGCTTCCCGGGCGTGGTATTCCCCAGCGAACGAAGACCCGAAAGCAAGACTGCTGACCCTGACCCTGCATTCCGACGAGGAGAGCATTCATGACACTCCGCATTATGACCATCTACGGCACCCGCCCTGAGGCGATCAAGGTCGCCCCGATCATCAAGGCGATCGAGGCTCACGACGAGCTGGAGAGCATCACGGTGGTGACGGGTCAGCATCGCGAGATGCTCGATCAGGTCAACACAATGTTCGAGATCGTGCCCGATCACGACATGAACATCATGAGCGCGGGGCAGTCGCTCAACACCATCGTCGCGAAGGTGATCGCCGGAATCGATGAGATCCTCGAGAAGGAAACGCCCGACGCCGTGATCGTGCAGGGTGACACCTCGACGGTGATGGGCGCGGCCGTAGCGTCGTTCAACCGACAGATTCCGGTGATCCACCTCGAGGCCGGTCTCCGCTCTGGTGATATCAATTCCCCGTTCCCGGAAGAGGCGAACCGGAAGCTGACGAGTCAGGTCGCGGCGCTCCACCTAGCGCCCACCTCGACCAGCAAGGGCAACCTCACTCGTGAAGATGTCAGCGAGAACGACATTGTCGTCACAGGTAACAGCGTGATCGACACGCTCATGTTCGCTACTGAGAGTCTGCGCGTTCCCTTCGAGGACCCCCGGCTCGAAGCACTCCGTGCATCGAATGAATCCGGGACCGCAGGGCGCGTCCTCCTGGTGACGGCACACCGGCGCGAAAACCTCGGAGCTGCCATGGAAGGCATCGGCCAGGCGGTAGCCGAGCTGGCGCAGAAGTACCCAGATGTCAGCGTGGTGTTCCCGATCCACAAGAATCCGAAGGTGCGTGCTGCCATCGCGCCGTCTGTCGAGGGACTTGACAACGTATTCCTCATCGAACCACTCGCCTATGCGGAATTCACCCAGGTGCTGAGTCTCGCCGACGTGGTGCTCACCGATTCAGGGGGTGTGCAGGAGGAGGCCCCGAGTCTCGGCAAGCCGGTGCTCGTCATGCGAGAGAACACCGAGCGGCCTGAAGCTGTGGTCGCAGGGACGGTGAAACTCATCGGTACTCACAAGCAGAGGCTTGTTGACGAGGTCTCTCTTCTCCTGGACTCCAAGGAGGCCTATGCCGGCATGGCAAATGCGGTGAACCCGTATGGAGACGGTGCGGCTGCGAAGCGCACCATCGAGGCGATCCTGTGGAAGTTCGCGGGAGGTGCGCGTCCCGAGGACTTCGGGCAGTGAACCTCTGTGCGCTTACCCGGCCCACCGTGACGCGAGCAATGCGGGGTGTGTCATGTTTGCAGTTCGATCTCGACAACGTCAGCGCCTCGTGCGGCGAAGAGGCGCCCGATAGGTGACGCTGCGATCCTGGGCCCGAGCCTGTCGTCCTGCTCGCCACCGGGTTCCACCCGTGAGCTCGCAGCCGTGATGAAGTCCGCGATTGTGACGGTCCCCCCAGCGCAGTGCGCGACCTGGCGCCCGTTGCCGATGATTTCGAGCGAAGCCGAGTTCCAGCCGGGGCGCTGTGAGGAGTTCAGAACCGGACTGATCTGATGCTTCGCTTCGAGCAGTCCGGTGCGCGGGTCGATGATATTGATGCCTTCGAGGTCAGCGATGAGGAGCCAGCCGGCAACGAGCTTCGGCGTGTAGAGCGCGCCAGTGCTCGGTATCGGCGATGTCTGCCAGATCGTCTTCTTGGTGGCGATGTCCAGCATGAAGATCTGGGCAGGTCCGGCCGTGTCGGCCAGACCAGATCCATTCCGCACCGACGTCGTTCCGTAGACGTGTTCCTCATCTGCGACGAGTCCGACGATCGAGTGTCCTTCGACGAACCCCTTGCCGCCTCCGTCAAGCACCCACTCGGGAGTGTTCGACTGGGTGTCGATCTTCGCGAGGATTCCCCCGGAACGCCCGTAGTTCGGAACGGTCCCGACGAACAGGCTGCTCGAGTTCGTCGCCAGCCCGAAGGGCCGGGACTGGTCGTAATTGGTGCTGAACCGGGCGATCCGCTCGTAGCTCGAGACGTCGTCCCGACGGCTGGTGTCGCAGCTGATGACATCGGCCCAGCTATAAGTTCCGAGGTACAGACGATCAGCTCCGACGCTGATCATGTTCTCGACCTGATGGACGATGTCGAGGGCATCAGGGGACTGCCATCGCGCATCCGAATCGGGATCGATCCCGGCGATCCCGGTCCCCATGAACCCGCCGACGTAGAGGGTGGAGTCCGTGGGCGCGAGGATGCTCTGCACCTTGAACAGCCCGGGCTCGAGACTCACCTCGGCCGGCTGCTCGCCGCGTTCCGAAGCCTCCGGTAACGGTGAGAGCGAGAATCCGTCGGGCGTTGCCGCGGAGAGGAGGGGTCCCGAATCGCAGAGGTGCAGCGTCGCGCCAACGTCGGCGGCGACTTCGGCAACCTTGGCGGTGCCATTGCCGCGGTAAGCGATCAAATCCGTGCCCTGAACCATGTAGTAGGTGTCGTCGTGGAGGATGGTGGACGACGGTGTACGGACCCAGCCAGAGGCTCTGAACTTGCGAGTCCAGGTTCGGGAGTTCGAATCCAGCTCGAAGACGTCAGGCCGGCCGTCCGTGGTCACGCGCACCTTGGATGTTCCAGCACGGATTGCCGTGATGAAGCCGCTCTTGAGCGGCTCTGGGAGCGGTATCTCGATTCTCGACGCGGTAGCCGTGCGGGGGAACATGAAGATTCTGGGATTGAGGGCGCCAGTGCCCGCCCACAGCTGCCCCTTGGCATCCATCGTTAGTCGCCTGACGTACTCGGAGTCGCTGGCGAATTGTGAGGAGACGTGGGCGGACTTCGTGGCTGGGTCGACTGAGAAGACCGCACCCAAGGGGAACGTCCCGCCCCAGATCAGTCCGTGAGGATCGATCAGGAGTTCGTACAGCGCCGTCGCCCCGGGGATGTCGACGAGAGGTTCGATCGTTTTCGGTGCCGAGTATCTCCAGGCCCAGAGCGTTCCGCGCGCCGAGAGATACAGCGTGCGTGCCGCCGGGTCCCACGCCATCGACAAGATCTCTGCAGGTGGGTCCAACGGGATGTCCAGCAGGAGATGCGGCGAAGACTCCCGCGAACGAGTGATCTGGAGCTGGTGTGATGGCCCGATGATGGAAGCGGCCGTCCATGGCGCGTTCTCCTGACCGAGCCCGTTCAGCGGCAGCACATCGCGAACCTTCAGCGAAGGGAACGCACCACGGTATTCCCGCGCAATCGACAAAGCTCCCTTTGACTCCTGCAGCGTTGCCAGGAAGCGCTCGTCACGCGGCGCCCAAGGAGTGGCGGTGGCGGTCGATGGTGCAGGGGCCGCCGGTGTCGAGGAGTCGTCCTGGCTGCGCTGGCTTTGCATACGGGAGACGGCGGTGCCAGCGATAGTGCCTCCGCCGACAACTGCGCCGGCGGTCAGGAGAGCACGGCGAGAGGGGAGACGGCGTGGCCACTGCCGGCGCTCATCGTCCACTGGTGGCCCCTTCTGATCTTGAGAACTCTTCGATCGTCCGACCCGAGACTAGTAAGTGGTTGCGGACCTGTAGGGGGAGAGCCTGTTCCGCCTGTGGCCAGAGTCTCTCGCTCCAGCCGTCACTGACACGACGAGACCTGACGAGCGATGTGGCGCTATGCATGACGGTCCACTGAGTGCACGGCACGTTCTTGCGGATCGGCAGAGTCTAGAAGGTTGCTGCCATAGCGGCTGATCCCAGGGAATTGAAGTGGATCCCGTCGGGGGAAACGAGTTGCGGGTGGGGCCCGGCTCCGTCTGGAGCCTCGACTGCCCTGGCCATGTCCACGACGCCGTCGACTCCGGTCGGCAGCGAACGCAGCCAGTTGTTGAATTTTTGACGCGTGGCTTCCCGGGTCGTCCCGACCCAGGCAGCACGCGGGGTCACCGTGCAGGCGATGACTGACTCGGCAACCCGGTCTCTGACGAGCTGCACCAGGGCGAGATAGTTCGTCTGGAGGGAGTCAAGATCATCGCTTGCGTGGATGTCGTTGTTGCCCAGTGCGAGGAGTGCTCGATCTGCGGTGCCGTACCGGACCACTTCCTGCCACTTGGCGGAGTAGGGATTTCCCCATGCTGGGCCGATCCACTCGTTGAGGGCAGTGCCGCCGTGAGTGTGCAGACGCGTGTATACGTCGCGCAGTCGATTTGTGACGGCAGCGGGCGCTTCGAGGATGGGGAACGTGGCATCAGATGCCGCGCTGATGGAATCCCCGATCACGACATCCGTCGTATAGGGCTCGGTGGGCGCAGTGCTCGAATCCACTTCGATACGAATATCGAACGGGATCCTGTTGGTCGGAAGCGCGGAGCTGTCGTCCGCCAGCTCGGCGTTGCTGGGTGAATATGAGGTCAGCCACCCTGCTCCCATGCTGCGCGTCACTGGAGTGCCGTTGGTCAGATATCCCAGGGCGAACATGTAATCCTCGCCCGGCTTGAGTTGCTCACTGATCCAGGGGCCCGCCCAGCCGTCGGAGAGATCCTTGACGAGGGTGTCTCGTGCGATCACGCGAGGAGCTGCGGTGAAACTGGAGGTGAGTGCCCCGTCTGCGTCGCGAGCAGGGGTGCCGTAACCGATGAACCGTAGGTTCACCTGGCCGCTGTACGCCTGGTTTGCGCGATAGTTGATATTGCGGATGACCACCCGCCATCGGCGCACCCCACGTGGCACGGCGAAGGGAATCCTGCATGAGCGCGACGTCGTGGTCTCTGTGCGGATGCCTAGCGGCTGCGTGAGAGAGATCGGCTCCATCCGGACACGCGCCGACGAGGCCTCGAGTGACTTCTGGTCGGTGCGGCGCGCAGCAGCGGGTGTCGAGGGGATGCTCGGGACGGTGGATGCCATGCGGCGGTAGCCTTCCGTGTTGAGATGGGAGCCATCCACGTCGAAAGCCGCATCGAGGATTCTGTCATCATGGGAAACCTCCATATGGAACTGGATGAACGGCGCCCTCCTCTCGGCGAGCCAATGATTATAGGAGCGACGAACTCCCAGGCGCTCATCGCTGGCCTCAGTGTTCGGAGTGATCGCGGCAAGCATCACCTGATCAGTGAGCCGATCGCGCACGATCTCCAGAGTGTCCAGGTGACGAGCCTGTAGCTCCCAGGAGTCGGCACCATTGCCGATGTCGTTGAACCCCATCGCGTGAATCGCAAAATCCGGGCGGGTCAGATGCTCCCAGCGTCGCCACTTGAAATGGTTCGGGTCCGACCAGCTCTTCATGGTGTCGCCTGAAGCCGTGTAGTGGATGGGATGAGCGGAGATCCGTGTGGCGTAGATCGATGGCCAGGAATCCTGAACCGGCATCGTTGCCCCTACCCCTGAGGAAAGAGAATCGCCGAAGACGGCGAAGACCGGGGTGCTGGCAGGAACTTCGGCCTCGATCCAGACGTCGAGCGGTTGGGTCCGGGTGTGTGCGAGAGTGGCGTTGCTGTCTGTGGGGTGTGAGGCAATCCAGCCGCCACCGACGACCCGGCGGGTGGGGTGGTCGCTGACCCAGCTGTATGCCAGGAGGTACTCTCGCCCCGCCAGCAGCGGAGTGTGCTGCCATTGAGAGACTTTGGGGATGCCCCGGAGCTGGTCGGCGATGACCCTCGGGGCGTTGGCCCATTTGCCGCCGCCTCCGGATTCTCCGATTGCGATCTGGCTCAGGCGTACGGACCCGTGCCCTTGGCGCCCTTCGCGAGGGTTCACGTTCTGGAAGTGGACTCTCCAGCGACGAATCGTGACGCCGTACGTGAACGGTATCCGAACGCTTCCAGCGGTTCCGTCCCAGTCGCGTGGGCTGCCACCCACCGTGAGGGAGAGGGGGACACGGCGGGTGGATGCGGGACTCATGATTGGTACTTCTATCAGCTTTTGAGGATGTCCGGGGCTGTTGCACGTTACAAAAAGGTGAAGCTGGCGAATGGCGGTGACGGGGATTGCAGTGCGCGGTTCTGCAGGCACGGTATGTGAGCCACGATAGAGTGCTCGCGGAGTCTCTCGAAGGAGCAACAGATGATTGCCAAGGTTGACGTTCTGCGGTTCCCCGACATCGAGGAGCGACGGCCGGCGGCAGATGCTCCGGCGGCGGACGACTTCACGATCGAGTCGGCATGGGGTGCGACTTTCGAGCCTGTCGAGGACCAGGACTGCTTCGCCGAAGGAGCACCGCTGGGTGGAGTGATCGCTCAGAGCGGAGAGTGGTGGTGCGTCGCACGGGCCCAGGACGGGCGCAGGCTGATCCTCGCGGATCGGTTCGGAATGCAGCCTCTCGCGATATCCCGTGCAGAAACACTCGACGCAGTGTCGCTGTTCGTCGGAACGTCCGCCGCGAAGACGGCGCACGCAGTACGGGCTGCCGGTGGCAGGTTGGATACCGACTGGGCTTACGTACTTGAGACCATCAGCGCGCGCCACGACTTCCTGGATTGCATCTTCGATTTCTCCACGCCGATCGACGGCGTGCGATGGTTGCCGCCGGATCGCGCGATCGAGGTGAGCGGGCACGGATTCCGAGTGGTGCCGCGTCCCGAGAACACTGCAGTCGGCGGGTACGACTCGTTGTTGCGTGACGGCATCGACCGAGCGATCGCCGATGTGCAGAAGCTGGTCGACACGCATGAGCGGGTCGCCATCAACCTGTCGGGAGGCAAGGACTCG
>NZ_JBQSXR010000032.1:0-29902 GCF_052378395.1 Brachybacterium sp. AOP29-B2-41 | reverse complement strand
TTCTCCCACGCTCGTCGATCGGCTGCCGCAGCCCGGTACTGCGTAGGTCCACCGTTACGGGCGATCTCCCGCGAGACAGAGGAAGCAGACCGGCGCAGGCGAGTCGCGATAGCGCGCGCGGAATCACCGGCCGCGAGTCCGCGGGAGATTTCCTCTCGTTCAGTGAGCGACAGTCTCAGCGGTGCCCGTGAACGCGCTGCCGGGCGGATCCCGCCGGTCACTGCCAGGAGCCGACGCACCGCCTCACGGTTGCAGCACACAGCCCGGGCGATAACCCGGACCGGCTCGCCCGCGCGCCATCGTTCCCATACCGCGTCCTGCTGTTCGAGACTCAACACCATGCCCGGGCCTCCTCGCCGATCTATCCGCATGCTTCCACCACTGGGTGGTGCGTTGACCGGTTGAGACCGCCACCCTTTATGGTTCACGCGTTCTCTCCTGTCGAGAGGGGTGCCTCTCGGCGCATAGAGTCGGGTGATGCACCTCAACGACATGGCCATTCGCGTAGAGAAGATGTCCGCCCAATATGCCGGTATCCACGGCATTGACCGGTCACCCGAGTGGGCTCTGCTCAAACTGACCGAGGAAGTTGGCGAGCTGGCCCAGGCTCATCTCACCGCGACGGGCCAGTCCAAGGATCGAGGCTTGGAGGCTGCACAGCAGCGCCAGATTCTTGCCGAGGAGCTTGGGGACGTGATCGGCATGTGCCTGGTGTATGCGCAGCAGCGGGGCATCGATCCAGAAGATGCTGTCGCACAGAAGTGGTTTCAACATGAGAGGGGCTGATCCCGACCGGTCCCGTTCGGGGGTCGCTTCGTCTCTGTTGCCCTACTCCGTGCCGCGATGGACCGCTTATGGCACGGGCGATAGTCGGCGGTCGCGAGCGAGTAGGACCGTCACGATGAGCAGGAGACTGAGAACTGGGGCGATCGCGAAGTAGCCCGCTTGCGCTGACCGCTCATCGACCAGCTAGCCGATGAGCGGAGCAGCAACAGGGGTGCCTAGATTGCCGGGGGAGAGATTCATTCGGCTGAGCATTGTTCTCAGGGTTCTGCGTCAGTGCCGGATGAGGCGCGGGCCCGGGACGCACCTCACGGTCGATGCCTACTACGTGAGTCCGTGGCGCGCCGAAGCCTCGAGTTCTATATAGCTAAGTTGAAGCTTCGAGGCTATCGTCGTGCCATGTCCGTCGATGAGCTGTCTGCGAGTGCCCAGAACTATCTGAAGGCGATCTGGGGGTTGTCCGAGTGGAGTGACGAGCCAGTGACGTTGAAGCTCATCGCGCAGCGGACCGGTGTTGCCCTGTCGTCCGCTTCGGATGCGGTGCGGAAACTGACTGAGCAGGGTCTTCTGTCTCACGCGAGGTTTGGCTCGGTCGAGTTGACGGAGGTCGGTCGTTCGTACGCGCTGGTGATGGTGCGGCGGCATCGCTTGATCGAGACGTTTCTGGTGGAGACCCTCGGGTATCGGTGGGACGAGGTCCACGAGGAGGCCGAGCAGCTCGAGCACGCCGTCTCGGACTTGATGGTGGAGAGGATCGATGACGTTCTGGGTCGCCCCCGGCGTGACCCGCACGGTGATCCAATCCCTGCAGCGGACGGAACAGTGACCGTGCCTGATGCGCGGCGTCTCACCGACGTCGGAGCGGAGGGCAGGTTTGTGGTCGAGCGGATCTCGGACACGGACCCGGCGATGTTGCAGTTCTTCGAGTCCCAGGGCATCGGAGTCGGGGCCACGCTTGTGGTCGCGGCGGGAGCGCCGTTCTCCGATGCGCTGGAAGTTCGTTCTGGAGAAGTGGGCTCGCCAACGTTGCTGGGACGCTCTGCGACAGATGCCCTCTACGTCTCTGCGGGGCCTACCTGATCCTCACGCCGGCGAGCCGTATCGCGTCGATACCGGCGAGCTCCGACCTTCTTGCTGAGCAGGCCGTGCTTGGGACTGATGAGGTAGACGAGTGCGAAGGCGCATCCCTGGGTGAGGACGACGAGGCCGCCGGGTGAGGCGTCGACCCAGTAGCTGATGTAGATCCCGACCACGGAACAGAGTGACGAGAGGGCCGGCGCGATCACGAGCATCCGCCCGAAGCGGTCGGTGAGCAGATAGGCCGTCGCTCCGGGAATGATGAGCATCGCGACGACGAGCACCACTCCCACGACCTGGAGAGCGGCAACTGCGGTCAGCGCCAGAAGACCCAGCAGCAGCGCGCCGAGGAATCGGGGAGACAGGCCGATCGCGTGGGCGTGTGTCGGGTCGAAGGCGTAGAGCGTGAGGTCGCGGCGTTTGAACACCAGGGTGACAAGAGCCACGGTAGCCAGGATCGCGATCTGGACGAGGTCTGCGCGGGAGACGCCGAGGATGTTGCCGAAGATGATGTGGTTGAGGTCGGTCTGGCTGGGTGTGACCGAGATCAGAACCAGCCCGAGGGCGAAGAGAGTGGTGAAGACGATGCCGATGGCGGCGTCCTCCTTCACGCGGCTCGTCCCGCGGACGAGCCCGATCATGCCGACCGCCAGGAACCCGAAGACGACCGCGCCGATGGCGAACGGGACACCGAGGATGTAGGCAATGACGACTCCGGGGAGGACGGCGTGAGAGACGGCGTCCCCCATGAGCGACCAGCCGATGAGCACCAGCCAGCACGACAGCAGTGCGCACACCACGGCAGCGATCACGGTCGTGACGAGCGCACGGGTCATGAAGTCGTAGGAGAGCGGCTCGAGGAGCCAGTCGAGCGGGGTCATGCGGCACCCTCCTGCTGCAGAACGTCCAGGCCGAAGGCGAGAGCGAGCCTCTCGGGTGTGAGGGCCTCTTTCACCGGGCCGTGGAAGAGGATGGTTCGCAGCAGCAGCACGGCGTCGTCGGCGAGCTGCGGCAGAGCATGGAGGTCGTGGGTGGAGACCAGGACGGTACGGCCGTCGTCAGCGAGTGCGCGGAGAAGATCGACGATGGTGGCTTCGCTGCGCTTGTCCACGCCGGCGAAGGGCTCATCCAGCAGCATGATCCGTGCGTCCTGGGCGATCCCGCGGGCGACGAAGGCGCGCTTCTTCTGCCCGCCGGAGAGCTGGCCGATCTGTCGATCGGCGTACTCCGTGAGCTCCACCCTCTCCAAGGCTTCGTCCACAGCGATGCGGTCAGCGGGCCGAACTCGGCGCGTGGCGCCCTGGTGGCCGTACCTTCCCATCATCACGACGTCTCGGACAGAGACGGGGAAAGCCCAGTCGACGTCCTCGCTCTGGGGGACGTAGCCGACGAGTCCTCGCCGCCTGGCCGGCGCCGGCTGCGCGCCATTCAGCAGGACGCTGCCTGCGTCAGGCCGGACCATGCCGGTGATCGCCTTGAACAAGGTGGACTTCCCGGAGCCGTTCATTCCGATCAACCCCGTCACCGCACCCGCCCGCACCGCAACAGATACGTCGTCGAGGGCGAGTACATCGCCGTAGCGGACGGTGACACCTTTGACATCGATCGCCGCTGTCGTCATGAGTCCTCTCCGGTGAGTCCCGCAGTGATGGTGTCCGCATCGTGGCGGATCAGATCCAGGTACGTGGGCACCGGGCCGCCTTCCTCGGAGAGCGAGTCCACGAACAGCGTTCCTCCGAAGCGTGCATTCGTAGCACCCACAACCTGCTGCATGGGGTCGTCGGAGACCGTCGACTCGCAGAACACGGCGGGGACCTCGTTCTCGTCGACGAACTCGATCGCGGAGGTGATCTGCTGCGGGGTCGCCTGCTGCTCGGCGTTGACGGGCCAGATGTACTTCTCGGTCAGCCCGGCATCTCGGGCGAGGTAGGAGAATGCGCCCTCGCAGGTCACCAGCGCTCTCTGGCTGGTCGGAAGACTTTCGAGCTCGCCCGTCAGGTCATCTTGGACCTGCTGGAGCTGCTGCTTGTAGGTCTCCCCGTTCCTCTCGTAGTCCTCAGCGTGTTCCGGGTCGAGATCGCTGAACGCCGCGACCATGTTGTCGACGTACACCTGCACGTTCTTCGGGCTCATCCAGGCGTGCGGGTTGGGCTTGCCCGCGTAGGCGTCCCCCGCGATGTCGATGGGATCGATCCCCTCCGAGACCACGACATGAGGCACATCGACTTCCTCGACGAACTGGCCGAACCACACCTCCAGGTTCAAGCCGTTGTCCAGGATCAGGTCGGCATCCGAGGCCTTCCGGATGTCTCCCGGCGTCGGCTCGTACCCGTGGATCTCCGCGCCAGGCTTCGTGATCGACTCGACCACGAGGTGGTCGCCCGCAACATTCTCCGCGATGTCCTCCAGCACGGTGAACGTCGTCAACACCACCGGCTTCTCTCCGTCGTCGGCAGCATCCGGCCTGGCTCCAGCGGAGCAGCCGGTGAGCACCAGCGCCGCACTCGCAACGACTGCGCCGAGCGCAGCCTTCCATCGTCCTCGCATGTGCATCGGCGACCTCTCTTCGTTCACGGCCACAGGCGTGGCCACTTCCGGACCCTCAAATCGTATGGTTCGGTATGCCGAAGTTACAAACCCGGCGTGGCGTATGGTCGAGGGCTGCCAGGACTGATATCACTACATGTGTCACCCCCGCGGAGTGCAGACCCAACATCTAGTAGTTCGAGGTCAGTCGGATGGGACGACGACGAAGGAGGGATCGATGACGGCAGGCATCGAGCGCGCAGCACCGGGACTCGGAACACGTGACCTGACGCCACAGGAGTCAGCAGATCTCGTGTTCTTCTCCAGCGTCTCCGAGAACACGCTGCGCTTCGTGGAGAGGCTGGGGCGGCCTGCGGTGCGGATCCCGCTCCGCCCCCGTGTCGAGGGGATGGTCCGCGTGTGCCGCCCCTTCGTTCTGGTGGTCCCCACCTACGGCGGCGGCGAGCAGGCCGGGGCCGTGCCGAAGCAGGTCATCGCCTTCCTCAACGATCCCGCCAACCGTGCGCTGCTGCGCGGGGTGATCACCGCAGGCAACACCAACTTCGGCGAGCACTACTGCCTCGCCGGCCCAGTCATCTCCCGAAAGTGCGGTGTCCCAGAGCTCTATCGCTTCGAACTCCTGGGCACCCAGCGCGATATTGAGTGCGTGAACGAAGGGCTCGACCTGTTCTGGCAACGGACAGCCACGACGAACGACAAGAACAACGAACAGAGGAGAACAGCATGACCGCCACAACAGCCGTAGAAGGCTCCATCACCCCTCCGGCATACCGACACGACCCCAGCGCACCGCTGCGTCCGATCAACTGGAACCGCGTGAGCGACGAGAAGGACCTCGAGATCTGGAACCGCCTGACCGCGAACTTCTGGCTGCCCGAGAAGGTGCCCCTGTCCAACGACCACCAGGCCTGGCAAGCACTCGCGCCCCATGAACGAACCCTCACCATGCGAGTCTTCACCGGCCTTACCATGCTCGACACCGTGCAGGCCACCGTCGGGGAGATCTGCCAGATCCAGGACGCCCGCACAGAGCACGAGGAAGCCGTCTACACCAACATCGCCTTCATGCAGTCCGTCCACGCCCGCTCGTACTCCTCGGTGTTCTCGACCCTGACCAGTACCCGAGAGATCGATGAGGCCTACCGCTGGGCGATCGGAAACGACCTGCTTCAAGCGCGATGCAAGAAGGTGCTCCAGTACTACTACGGGCCCGACCCGTTAAAGCGGAAGGTGTCCTCCACCCTGCTCTCCAGCCTTCTGCTCTACGCCGGCTTCTACCTGCCGCTGCACTTCTCCGTGCACGCCACCCTGACCAACACCGCCGACATGATCCGACTCATCCTGCGCGACAAGGCCGTGCACGGCTACTACTCGGGCTACAAGTACCAGCGCGGCCTCGAGGCTCACCCCAACCGCCGCGACGAGATGAAGGAGTTCACGTACACCCTGCTCGAAGAGCTCTACGACCTTGAGCTCGACTACTCAGGCGAGCTCTACGAACCCCTCGGCCTGATGGGCGACGTCGCCGCCTTCGTGCGCTACAACGCGAACAAATCCCTCATGAACCTCGGCTACCCGGCACGGTTCACCGCCGAGGAGACGTCAGTCAGCCCAGAGATCCTCGCCGCCCTCGCCCCCAGCGCCGACGAGAACCACGACTTCTTCAGCGGAAGCGGATCGTCGTACATCATCGGCAAGGCCGAGCACACCAGCGACGACGACTGGGACTTCTAGGCACGCAGACTCACCTGTCGGACGCGAAGCGGTACCGCGCATGCCCCGGATCGCTACGACCCGGGGCAAGCACTCAGCGCAGACCGTGCTGCGACAGACCTGAACCCGTCCGCAGGTCTGCCGCAACGGCTCGCCTGGCCACTCGCACTCAGATTGCCGGGGGAAGGAATCATTCGCCGCTGCACTATTCATCCGAGAGAGATGCTCGCAGTTCGGGGTAGTTACCCCATCTCGAGCCGGTGCGGGCGGCGTGCCTGATAGCGGTTCCAATGTTGATCCCGAGGGTGTCTGCGACGACGCTGGCGGGCACGGTCTGGACGAGCTGATCGATACGGGCGTTCTGCGTCCTGCGAGCATCGATTTTGTGCGGTGCGAGATGGAGCGTGACGATCGCTTCGCTGACATGGAGATGGGGCGTTGTTCCAGGGAAGAGCCAATCGGGGCCTCCACCGACGAAGGTCCGTTGTTCCTCGAGCTCGCTAACGTAGCGGCGGAGGAGTTCGGCGATCGGCTCGGGCAGAGCGAGAGGCGTGCGCCCGAAGGTGATGCTCAAAGTCCTCTCGTGACCTGAGACGTCTGATTGGCGGAGGCGGACGCAGTCGCTGATCCGTTGCGCGAAGACGAGCACCAGCAAGCCGATGATGCGGCTTGCGGACGGGATGGACGTGTCATCGAGAAGCTCATCGACTTTCCGCCAGATGGTGTCCTCCGGGACAGAGGGGGCGGGCCGAGCTTGCGGGCGATGAGGCGGCATGAGGGGTCTGGTCAGCTTCTGCCGGATCGCCCAATTGAGGAAGGTGGCGACCGCTCCCTGGGAGCGGTGATGGGTGAAGAATCGATCTACGGAGCGCTGGTCCAACGTCCCCATCTGAACTCCCTGATCATCCAGCCAGACCAGGAAGGAGGCGATCTTGCGCAACGCGGACCATCGAGCGTTGAACATGCCGACGGTCAGGGGCTTTTGCGCGCGCCGCTGCCTGGTCTGGCGGAGGACTTGCCAACGGAAGTACTGGTTGATGATCTGCGCGTGGTGGGAGGGGAGGTCGTTGACGAGATGCTCAGCAAGTATCTCGAGGTCGTTGAGCCGGACGTCGATCGTGGGGAGGGTTTCGGCACTGATGAGCATGTGGCGCAGATACCGCACGCGAGGCGAGAGTGGGAGGGCGTCGAGTGTGTCGTGACTGATCTGCACCTCGCCAGTAGCCATGGCACGCAGAGTCTTTCCGATCGGCGATCTTCGCAGCCATCGCACCACCGCGCGCGGGTCACGTGCAGCCATGAGGTGGCCGTAGAGGCTAGCGAGGCCAGGATGGATATCGCCGTTCTCGTCAGCGAGGACCTCGCGGAGGCGTTCGGCCAGTCGACAGGTGCCGCACTGAGATCCAGTGAGCTGTTCCTCGCTTCCGCAAGTGATGCACGCGAACCGCGGAGGTTCGCCAGCACAGGGCGCGCAGACGATGCGTCGCTCCGAGTCGTAGAAGGCCAGGACCTTGACCTGAGCGCACCCGGGACAGGATCCGGGATGTCGGCGGAGTCTTGAGTAGCAGGCGTTGCAGATTCGCTGCTCGAGAATCGAGTAACGGGCTGCGACATGGCGAGCACATTCGTCGCAGCCGACCTGGTGACCACGTGTGCTCCCAGGCGGGGTCATTCGTGCGGGCGGTGCAGCTTGGCGGGGATGGGGCGAAGCTCGCCAATCGCAGGCCCGGAGGCCTCTGGAGCGCCAGCAACTCGGCGAGGACGCACGCTCTGGACCTTCGGGATCTCGATGAGATCGTTGGGTGTGCACTCGAGGATCCGGCAGAGGGCGGCGAACACTTCGACGTTCAGCCTCTCGGGCGTCTTCGTCACCAACCGGAACACTTGCTCGCGCGAGAGCTGCACTCCCTGGGCGCGCAACGGTGCGATCAGATCTGTCGTCTGGAACATCCCAGCCGCAGCCATCATCGGGCGTAGATTCCAGGTGATCGGGATGTCAGAGTCGGGAGTCGTCGGCATCGGGTCCTCCATAGATCCGGGAGAGGGCTTGGTTGATCATGCGGTTCTTGAAGTCGTCACCGACGGACGTGTAGATGGCGGTTGTCGAGGCGTAGGCGTGCCCGACCTGGTCCTGCACGAACTTCTCGGCGTATCCCCATTCGATGAGGTTGGTGACGTACGTGTGGCGCAGGGCATGGACACTGAGCTCCGGCGGCAGCCCCGCTTCGTCGCGGAGCTGCGCGAAACGCAGGTCGATGTAGCGCAGAGAGACGCGCGTGCCTCGCTCGGTCGGCCACAGCGGTCCCGACAAGTCCGCAGTGAACCGGGACCGGGCCTGGTCGACCCATTGGGCCAAACCTTCCGTGATCCAGTCCAGCTCAGGGAGCGTGAGCACCGAACGTCGACGCGGGCCTGAGCCGTGAGAGCCCTTGCCCCAGCGCACGTCGACCGCCCCGAAGCGTCCGAACCGCGGGGCAGCACCGTTGGGCCGCAGATCAGCTACATCCAGACCGACGGCCTCGGCCCTGCGTAGTCCGTAGGCGTAGATGGTCTTGAAGATCTGGGAGTCACGCAGCGCGGCGAGGGCACCCTTTCGACCCTGCCGAAGGATTGTCTCGACGCGGTGGTCGGCCACCGCGAAGAGCTGCTCGAGCTCGTCGTAGGTGAGTGCTCGCCGCTGTGGGCGGCCTTCGTAATCGACCAGGTGTGCGAGCGTGTTCCACTCGTGGCAGATCTGCTGTGGCGCGGTTCCGAAACGTTCTTCACAGTCCGCCGCCCACCGGTACCGAGGATCGGTGAGGTAGTCGCAGAACAGGCGGATGATGGAGTGATACCCCCGGATCGTCGAGGGAGTCGCCGGACTCTGCCCAGACTTCGCCCGGGTCGTGAAGTCCTCCAAGTCCCCCGGCGACCACTCCCACGGGTAGCGGCCAACAAACTCTTCAAACCTCCTAACGACCAGCTCGCGACCGCCGATCGTCCGCTCAGTCAGGCCTCGACTGATCTGCTGATCAGCCCAGCCCGAGAGCATCGCCTCGAACACGAAGCGATGCTCATCCAGCGCCCGCACGTTGCGGAGCTGTCGAAGCGGAGACACTCCACGGATGCCCATGTCCACCACTCCAGTATTGCATCTATTGCATCATTGATGCATCTCGACTCGCGCGTTCGTGGTCGTCTCCGACCTAGCTCCTTGCCCCCGAGGTGCCGGGCCTGCGGAAGGGCGGAGCGTTTGGATGTTTTGGAGGCGGAGGCTGTTGTGGACGACGAAGACGGAGGAGAGGGACATCGCGGCGGCTGCGATGAGGGGGTTGAGTAGTCCGATCGCGGCGATCGGGATGGCGGCGATGTTGTAGGCGAAGGCCCAGATGAGGTTGGTGCGGATGGTGCGGTTGGTGGCGCGGGCGAGGGTGATGGCGTCGGCGATCGCGTAGAGGTCATCCCGGACGAGGATGATGTCGGCAGTCTTGAGGGCGACGTCGGTGCCGGTGACGATTCCGAGTCCTAGGTCGGCGGCTGCGAGGGCGGGGGCGTCGTTGATGCCGTCGCCGACCATGGCGACTCGGTGTCCCTCGTCCTGGAGTTGTTCGATCACGGCGACCTTCTCGGTGGGCAGGACGCCGGCACGGACGTCCGGGATGCCGAGGGAGCCTGCGACGCGCTCGGCAGCGGCCGGGGCGTCCCCTGTGAGCAGCACCGTCCGCAGTCCGAGCCCGTGCAGTGCGGCGACGGCCTCCGCGGCGTCCTCCTTGACCGCATCGGAGAGGGTGACTACTCCGATGACCTCTGCGTCTCGTGCGACCAGCGCTGTGGAGCGACCTGCCTGCTCGGCCTCGCTGACGGCTTCCTCCATCGGCCCGCTGAGGTGGGCGCCCAATTCGTGCATGAAGGCGGGGCTTCCGACTGCGATGCTCTCACCATTGATCGTTGCGCTGATCCCGTGACCGGGGGAGACGATGTGCCCAGTGGCGGCAGGGATGTCGGCGACCATGGTCGCGGCGTGGGTGCGGAGTGCTTCGGCGACGGCGTGCTCGGAGGATGCTTCGACCCCCGCGGCCAGGCGCATCAGCTGCTCAGCGGTGACTCCGTGGGGGTGGATGTCGATGACGCGCGGGGCGCCGAGCGTGAGGGTTCCGGTCTTGTCCAGGACGACGGTGGTGACCTTGCCGCTGGCTTCGAGAGCGTCTTGTCCCTTGACCAGGACCCCGAGCAGCGCGCCGCGTCCGACGCCGACCATCAGCGCGGTGGGGGTGGCGAGGCCGAGGGCGCAGGGGCAGGCGATGATCAGCACGCTGATCCCGTTGGTCACCGCAGTGGGCAGGTCTGCCCCGGAGAGGAGCCAGGCAGACGCGACGAGCACGGTGAGGACGAGGACGACGGGCACGAAGACGCGCACCACGGCGTCGACGAGGTGCTGGACCTGGGCCTTGCGGATCTGCGCCTGCTCGGCGATGGCGGCCATCTGTGCGAGCTGGGTGTGGGCACCGACCCGGGTCGCCTCGAGGGCGAGGATCCCGTCCGCGGAGACGGTGCCGCCTATGACCTCGTCGCCCGGTCCGACGGTGCGGTGCAGGGATTCCCCAGTCATCGCACCGGTGTCGAGGGAGGCGGTGCCCTCGATGACCCGGCCGTCGACGGCGATCGTCTCGCCGGGGCGCACGAGCACGACGTCCCCGGTGCGGAGCTCCTCGACCGGCACCATCGTCTCGACCCCGTCACGTCGACGGCGGGCCTCCCGTGCCCCGAGGGCGGACAGCGCGCCGAGCACGTCGCCGGCGCGGCGCCGGCTGCGGGTCTCGAAGTAGCGGCCCGCGAGCTGGAAGGTCGTCAGTCCCGCGGCGACATCGAGGTACAGGGCGTTGGCGCCCTCGGGGACCTCGCCGATGCCGAGCCACACGCCGTCGGCGGCGTCGATGCCCGCGAGCATCGAGACCAGGGCCCAGCCGAACGAGGTGAGGATGCCGATGGAGACGAGAGTGTCCATGCTGACGGAGCGGTTCTGCAGGTTCCTCCAGGCAGCCCGGTGGAAGGGCCATGCCGCCCACGTGATGACGGGGACCGCGAGGAGGACGCACAGCAGTTCCCAGCCGGGGAACCGCCATTGCTCGACGAGTGCGAGGGCGATGGTGAGGTCCATCAGGGGGACGGTGAGCAGTGCTGCGGTGATGAGTCTGCGCCGCAGGCTCACGATGCGGTTCTCGTTGGCGCGGCGCGACCACTCGTCGTCCTGGTCGTCGTGCTCGGCGGCGTCATACCCGGCGCCGCGGATGACATCGATCGCGTGCGCCGGTGAGGTGATGCCCGTGACGACGGCGCGCTCGGTGGCGTAGTTGACGGTGGCGCTGACGCCGTCGAGCTTGTTCAGCTTCCGCTCGATGCGATTCGCGCATGCCGCGCAGGTCATCCCGGAGACGTCGAAGGTGTACCGCTCCTCCAGGGAGAGGGCTGGTGGGGCGGCCTGTGCGGTGGGGGTGTGGTTCATCGGGTGCGCTCCCTGTCCGAGAGTCTCTTGAGCATGTCGTTGTAGGCGTCGAACTCGGTGTCCAGGCCGCGGTCGAGGTGCCGATCCCGGCGACGGGCCTCCTTGTCGTCCTGGCGCGCCCATTGGATGCACAGTGCGACGATCGCGATGATCAGCGGGATCTCCCCACCCGCCCAGGCCACCGCGCCGGCCATCTTCTGGGACTCCCACAGGTTCGCCCACGGCAGTGCGAGGTAGTCGTAGTAGGTCTGGGCGAACAGCGTGGGCGAGGAGTAGATGGCCACTCCGAAGAAGGCGTGGAAGGGCATCGCGGCGAAGGTGTAGCCGAGCTTCCCGATATGGGGCAGCGGGCGCGGCGGACGGTCCACACCGATGATCAGGCTGTAGTACGCGTACCCCGTGGCCAGGAAGTGGAGGTTCATCAGCTGGTGCGCCCAGTGGAAGCGCATCATCGTGCCGAACAGCGGAGTGAAGTACAGGCCGTAGTAGGAGCCGATGAAGATGACGAACACGACCGCCGGGTGGTAGAGGGTCCGCAGCAGCCGCCAGTGCAGGATCTGCGTCACCCATGAGTGCACGCCCGCCCGGCGTCGATCCGCGCGTGCGGTGCGCAGGATCAACGTGATCACCCCGCCCTGGACCAGGAGGATCGGAGCGAGCATCGACAGGCTCATGTGCACCACCATGTGCACGCCGAAGTCGGGGGCGGAGTACTTTCCGAACCCGGAGCTCGTGGCCGCGAGGACGACCAGCCAGCCGCCACACCACAGCAGTACGCGGCTGATGGGCCATCTCGTGCCCCGGCGGCGCAGGACGATCACCATCGCGAGATAGGACGCGATGCCGACGACGGCGAGGACGGCGAACAGCAGGTTGAGCCTCCCTGTGCTCATCAGCGTCGCGAAGGTCGGCGCATCCGGCACCTCGAACCCCATGAACACCTCAGGGATGCTCGTGGGCACGAAGTACTGCGGTGGCGGAATGCGAGTCATCGCCGCACCGATCGCCACCCACACGGTGATCAGCAGGGCCGGGACCGCCATCCGGTGAGAGCCCCTGCGCCGCATCACCACGAGAGAGACAACGAGCGCTGCCAGAAGAGCAAGACGCACCAGGGTGAGAACGCCGGTCACGCTCGCCCACGGATCGCTCCCGGCAAGTTTGAACCACGTCACCACGAGCTCCGCCGCGAGCACGGCGACCGCCCCGACCAGGCCGACGCGGAGGACGAGCCCCTCGTCGAGAGGGCCCCTTTCCCCGCTGCGGATCAGCCGCACCGCGGCGGTGACCAGGACCGGTCCGAGGAGGACTCCTGCCGCGATGGTCTGGAGCGCGCCGGCATCCCCGCCGATGTCATGGTTCGGACCGACGAGGATCTGCCCCACCACCACCGGCGCCAGCGCGCCGATGATCCCCGCCCACAGCCCCGGCAGCAGCGTCGTCCAGCGCGTGCCCCAGTAGGAGCACAGCCACAGGACCAGCGCTCCGAACAGGGTCACGGTCCATGCCCGGGGCATGTAGCCGAACGTGTAGAGCGGTCCGAACGCACCTGGCTCCAGGAGGCGGCCCAGCTCGACGCCGTTGGACTCGGGTGCAGCGACGATCAGGTTCGCCGCCGCCAGCACGGTCCAGGCGCCCGACGCCCAAGTGAGGAGGCGCAGGTCCGGGCCGAATCGCAGCCGGCCTGCCTCGCTCTTCCCGCGCGGATGCAGGAACAGCACCGCGACGACGGCGCCCAGGGAGGTCACGGCCGCGAGGTCTGCGGCACCGCGCAGCGCGGCGGCAGTCACGGCGGTCCCTGTTCCGGGGAACCCTCGGTGGATGTCCTCGTACACGGAGGGGCCGCCGAGCAGGTTCGCGGCCATCGCAGGAAGTATTGCGACGAGGAGCGCGCCGAGCGCGAAGGCCACTGCTCTCTGCTTCACCACGCCGACTCTACAAGATGTCGAATACTGGTCTCGGGGCGACAGGTCGCGATGTCGCGGACGTCTCCCGTGCGCCACTCAGCGATGCTCGGGGCGCAGATGTCCGCTTGGGGTGCGCGAAGACGGCAAGGCGTCCGGCGCGCAGTGCTGTGGGTGGAGTGCGCTGACTCGAGCGGCGCGAACTCCGAGCTCGCGGGAGGGGGTGAGGCGGTTGAGAGCGGCCAGGGCCGCCCGCAGGTGGGCCGGACCTACCTTCGAGGCTGCAGCGTCATCCGCGGCCAGCTCGGTGAGCAGCGTGATCCGTGAAGCGAGCTCTCTTCGCAGGCCGGAACGTTTGGGCAAGCACGCCGTGTGCCACGCTCCAAGCCTCCTCAGTAGTGTGTGGTGCTGTCTGAGATGCGCTGCCTCATGGGCGAGAACAGCGGATAGGTAGGAGGGCGGCAGTGCGTGCTGGACAGCGCGCGAGACGAAAATCGTTGACGGCGTGCCCGGTATAGCCACGGCCACATAGCGCGGGTCCTCGATCTCCACGACGGTGATGGTGCCCATCTGCCAGGAGTCTGTCCGCCGGCGGGAGAGCAGTTCGGTGATGCTTGGCCGATCGTCATCTTCCTCGCCGAGATCGACCCGGCGCAGCTGGGTAAGGGACCCCGCGATACCAAGACCTCCGAGCCCGGCCCAGGCGATGAGCGTCAGGGCCAGCCCCTCGATCGGGGCGCCAGCAGAGCTCGTCGACAGCGACAGCGCGGACGCGACGAGAACGGCCACGATCGTGACGACTAGTCCCAGTGCGCCGGTGAGAGCCCACGCCGCCAGCGCGCGACGCGGACGACGGATCTGCCACGTCCCACGAGTGAGAAGACACGCCGAGAGCGGGACCGCGGCGAGGCCTGTCACTAACGGCCCGACGATCGCCCAGATCATCATCGTTCCCGGCGAGAACGCCGTGAGGTGATCGCATCCATCACCAGATCGAGGTCGGCCTCGGAGAGGTTGTTTGTGAAGGCCATCAGTGCATCCTCGCGGTCCTGGGCGTCCTCGAGCACCTCGACCATGTCGGCGGCGTGCGCCTGCGCGCTACTGACGGCTGCTTCGAAGGTGACCCGCCGGGGGGAGAGGGCTCGTCGGGTGACCATCCCTTTCGTCTCGAGCCGGGACAGCACCGTCAGGACCGTGGTCTGGGCGGGTGCGGGGTCATCGAAGGTCACCTGGATCGCGCTGGCACTAAGTGGTGCGGCGGCGGTCCACAAGGCGCGCATCACCAGAGCCTCTAGCGCTCCGGCAGACCGAGATCTCACACCCGCCATGACCCCACCGCTTCCTGCTGTCTGTACGCCTGCAGCGTGCCACACGGTATCGCAGCCCAGCGGACTCGCCGCACCCTATTATTTCTACGGCGTGTAGAGTTCGGGATCGTGATTGAGTCTCCCTGGTCCTTCGTGCTGACCGCCATCTTCCTCGCAACGGCCGTACTCTGCGCACTGCACCTCGCGCAGAGCCATCGCACGCCCGCCGCAGTGACCACCGAGTCCGTGCACGCCTCCCACAATGGGCCGATAGCGACGGCAGTGCACGTGAACCACCTCGTGATGAGCCTGGCGATGCTGCTGATGGTGTGGCGACCAGTCGGCACGGCCGGGACCTGGATTCAGGTCGCCCTCTTCGCGCTCTTTGGCGTTGTGATGCTGCTCGGCCTACCCGCTGTCCACGCCGTGGGTGAGCGTGCCGGAGTGGTCAGCCACGTGATTCTTAACGCCGCGATGATCTGGATGCTGCTGGCGATGCCGCTGCTGATGGGCCACGCCATGGAAGGTTCTGCCGATGCGCACGCCGGACACCACGGCGGCGGTACCGGGGACGAGATGGCGATGGAGATGACCCCGACCCCCGTCTGGGCGGAGGCAGTCAATTGGGGGGCCGTCGTGCTCAGCGCCGTGATCGCCGTGTGGTGGCTCGTGCGCCTTCTCCGCGATCCGGCGCACCGCGCCCACTCAGCCTGCCACCTCCTCATGGCCGCAGGCATGGCGCTCATGCTCGCCCTCATGTGAGCTCAGCTCACGCCACCTCCCCGTCACCGCGAAAGGCCCGACCTGATGGCCACCCAAGCCCCGCCCCGCCCCACCGGAGGCAACACCTCCCGTCCGCGCCGGCTGCGCGACGAGCTGCGAGAGCTCACCCTCCGCCTGCACTTCTACGTCGGGCTGTTCATCGCTCCGTTCCTCCTCGTCGCCGCCGCGACCGGCATCCTCTATGCGCTGACCCCGCAGATCGAACAGGTCGTCTACGACAAGGAACTCCACGCCAGCGCCCCAGCGGGCACAGAGATGGTGCCACTGGCGCAGCAGATCGAGGCCGCGCAGAGCGAGGTCACCGACGGCACGATCACGCAGATCCGCCCGCCCAAGGACTCCGAGTCCACCACTCGTGTCACGTTTGATTCCCCCTCCGCTCGCGAGGATCGGCAGCTCACCGCTTTCGTCGACCCCTACACCGGGGAGGTGACTGGCGTGCTGAACACCTTCGGGGAGTGGCTGCCGCTGCGGACCTGGTTCGACGATCTCCACCGCAACCTCCATCTCGGTGACGCCGGCCGTTGGTACAGCGAGGTCGCCGCCAGCTGGCTCTGGGTCCTCGCCCTCAGCGGACTCATCATCTGGGTCACCCGCAAGGTCCGCGCCCGCACCGCCCGCGCCTACCTCCTTCCCCAGCGGAAAGGACCGCAGCGCCAGCGCTCCATGAGCCTGCACGCCACCATCGGCGTCTGGGCCGCGATCGGACTGTTCTTCCTCTCCGCCACCGGACTGACCTGGTCCCAGTTCGCGGGCGGCAACTTCAGCGCGCTGCGTCAGAGCCTGAGCTGGTCAACGCCCTACCTCTCCTCCGAGGCGGCGACCACCACCCCGGTCGCCGAAGCGGAGGTCCCTGCCACCGCGCAGAGCGTGCTCGACGTGGCCCGTGCCGAGGGCCTGACGGACCCGGTGGCGATCACCCCGAGCACCGACGGAGGGGCGTGGGTGGTCTCCCAGGTGCAGAGGTCCTGGCCCTTGAAGCAGGACTCCATGGCGATCGACCCCGCCTCAGGAACAGTCGTCGAGACCGTGCGCTTCGCCGACTGGCCCGTCGCCGGGAAGCTCGCCGAAGCCGGCATCTCCTTCCACATGGGCATCCTCTTCGGCTGGCTCAACCAGCTCCTGCTCATCGCCATCGCAGGAGCCGTCATCACGCTCATCGTCATCGGGTACCGCATGTGGTGGCGACGCCGCCCCAAGCCACCGCGTACCGGGCTTCCTACCGCTCCCGGGCGCCGGGTCGACACCACCGCGGCCTACGGCATCCTCATCGCGATCGCCGCAGTCTTCGGCCTCGCACTCCCCCTGCTCGGAGTCACCCTCGTCGCCTTCGTAGCCTTCGACCTCGCCAGAACCATCATCCGGAGCGCAACCGCTCGGCACGAGTAGACATGAGCTAGAGGTCAACACACCGCATCACTGCCCTCGGCTACGAGCGGAGACCGCCAGCATCGCAGTAGCGACGTGAAAACAGTGAGATCTGATGCGGACGCCGGATCCGCTGAAATCGGACCCCTGAGGCGCAGGGGGCACTACACGTGGCAACCTGCGACTGCCTAGACTCGCCCACGTTGCACCTGACGGACAATGCTCAGACCGAATGCCAGCGTGAATCTTCCGCACATTACTGAACATCCGTCGGGGCGATACAGGAAGTCTACGGCGGTACAGCAGGATTCTCGGAGATCTCTTCGCTACTATCACGCTCGTCAGGTCAGAACTATGCAGGGAGCACCAGAATGGCGCGGAAGACTCAGGTAATCCTCACCGACGATATTGACGGTTCGGACGCCACCGGCACGGTGAGCTTCGGTCTTGATGGCGTCGCG
Organism: Brachybacterium sp. AOP29-B2-41; assembly: GCF_052378395.1. Lineage (NCBI taxonomy): Bacteria > Bacillati > Actinomycetota > Actinomycetes > Micrococcales > Dermabacteraceae > Brachybacterium > Brachybacterium sp. AOP29-B2-41. The sequence continues at coordinate 12,477 of NZ_JBQSXR010000032.1, read as the reverse complement.
TACGAGATCGACCTCAACGATGACAACGCCCAGCGGATGCGCGATCAGCTCGGCGAGTGGGCCAATAAAGCCCGCCGTGTCGGTGGTCGGCGTATCAGTGGCACCCAGAGTGGGATCTCTTCAAGCGACGCTGGCAAAATTCGCGCCTGGGCGAACGAAAATGGCTACAAGGTCAGCGAACGGGGGCGTATCCCGAAAGAGATCCGCGAGGCATACGCCGCGGCGCACTGACCCGGGGACGCAACGAAGGAGGCCAGCGACACCACCGCTGGCCTCCTTCGCCGCGTACAGAAGACTCCTCTGCTGCGGAGCTGTCATGCCATCTTGCTGGCAAGCAGGCGGGCGGCTGAGGGCGCGGCGGAGGCAGCTCTGAGGTGGGCGGCTGAGGCTTTGAGGTAGATGCCTGTGGTGGCGATGCTTTCGTGACCCAGCAGCTGTTGCACCTCGGAGATCGGGACACCGACGTCCACCATGGAGACGGCGTAGGTGTGGCGCAGAGCGTGAGCTGCTTCGCCCTCGGGCTTGGCGATACCGGCCCGGACGTAGAGGCGGTTGACGCGGTAGGAGATCGTGTCGCGAGTCAGCGCTCGGCCATCTGGCCGGATGAGCAGGGGAGACGGGTCGCTCTGCTCGAGTAGCCGCTCGGCGCGCCAGGGCAGGTAGGTGTCGATCTGCGCAGCGACGCCAGGATCCAGCGGCACGGTACGGGCCTTGCGCCCTTTGCCGACGACACGGAGCGAGGGCTCATCACCGGGGCGGTAATCGAGGGCCCGCAGGCCGGCGGCTTCGCTGGCACGAAGTCCGCCAGCTGCGAGGATCAGCACGATCGCCACGTCCAGCAGCGGCGCTGCTGGGCGCGCCTGCGGGTCTTCCGTCTTCGCTGCCTCCAGGAGGGCGGAAATCTGGCCGTCGGTGAACGCCACGGGCAGACGCGCGGGGGCGCGGGGCGCCTGGATCGCGGCCGTAGGGTCGGTGGGCAGCCGGGACTCGAGGACGAGGTACCGGCATAGCCCGCGCAGCGTTGTCACCAAGCGCCGGCGGCTAGCCGGCGCGAGGCCAGCGTTGTTCATCTCGGCCAGCGCGGCCTTGATGACGGGACTCGTGAGGCCCCGCACCCTGACAGGGGCACCCGTTTGGGCCTCCAGGTAGCGCTGCCACGAAGCGATATCCCCGCGGTAGGCCTTGGCCGTCTCGGCACTGATGGTGCGTCCGACAGCGCGGCGTTCCGCGATCCAGTCCCGGGCCGCATCGACGAAGAGCTCGCTCATCCCACCACGCTAGGCCGCAACCGGCGCACCGCCACGGCGACACCCCGCCTAGTGCGCATAATCTTGATTATGCGCACTGAGCGCAATCGTCCCCGATCGCTTCTGAGCCCCGAGTAGCGTGCTCCCCCGCCTATGTAGCGGTGGGGATGACCAGTGGGGTGCCCGTGACGGGGTCATCGATGACCATGGCGGGAAGGTCGAAGACGTCCCTGACCAGGTCGGCGTCGATGATGTCTTTCGGTGCTCCGCGGGCCACGATGCGGCCATCGCGCATCGCGACGATGTGGGAGGCGTAGCGGCAGGCGTGGTTGAGGTCGTGGAGGACCGCGACGACGGTGCTTCCACCGCGGTGGAGCTTTGAGCACAGGTTCAGGACGGCGATCTGGTGAGCGATGTCGAGGAAGGTAGTGGGTTCGTCTAGGAGGAGGAGGTCGGTCTCCTGGGCGAGGACCATCGCGATCCACACGCGTTGGCGTTGTCCCCCGGACAGTTCGTCCACGAGGCGGTAGGCGAGGTCTGTCGTGCCGGTCGCCTCGAGCGCCTGGTCGATGACCTCGAGGTCGTGGGGGGTGTTACGGGCCAGGAACCCTCGGTGGGGGAAGCGACCACGAGCGACGAGGTCTCGGACGCGGATGCCGTCCGGGGCGATCGCGCTCTGCGGCAGAAGGCCGAGGATGCGCGCGATCGCGCGGGAAGACATGTCCTCAAGGTTCTTGCCATCGAGGCTGACGATGCCTGCTGTGGGTTTTAGGAGGCGGGCCATCGACCGCAGCAGAGTGGATTTGCCACAGGCGTTGGGGCCGATGATGACGGTGAACGAGCCGTCGGTGACGGAGATGTCGAGGTCCTGAATAACGCTGCGGTCGCCGTAGCCGATGGTGGCGTGGTCGACCTGGAGGCGTGTGGTCATGACCGTCCCTTCCGTCCTTCGTGGATGAGGAGCCAGACGAGGTAGGCCCCGCCGAGCGATACCGTGACGACGCCGACGGGTAATGGTGTCTGGGGGTGGATGCGTTGGGCAATGTAGTCGCTGCCCAGCAGGAGGAACGCTCCGACAAGGGCAGCGGGGCCGATGGCGACGCCACTGTCGTGGGTCAGGCGCCGAGCGATCTGGGGGGCCGCCAACGCCACGAACGAGATCGGGCCTGCGACCGAGGCGACGACCGCGACGGCGGAGATCCCCACGACGATGAGCAGGATGCGAGTGGTCTCGGTCCGGATGCCCAGCGAGGTCGAGAGGTCATCCCCCATCTCCAGCAAATGCATCCGCTCGGAGAGCACCGTGGCGAAGACTGCGATGAGGAGGACGGCCACGGCGGAGAGGCGGACGTGGCTCCAGGACAGACCGTTGAGGGATCCTGCTCCCCAGATCGCGACGCGCATGGCGTCCTCCACCTCCGCGCGCAGGATGATCCAGGTGTTGACCGCTGAGAGCATCGCGGAGACACCGATACCGACGATGATCAGACGGAACCCGGGGAGCCCGGCTCGGGCACCCGTTCCCCGGGTGCGGGCCAGCAGGTAGACCGCGAAAGCGGTGAGGATCCCACCGAGGAGAGCGCCGCCGGCGGTGCCCAGCGAGGACCCGCCGAGGAACAGGATGACGACCAGCGCGCCCGTGTAGGAGCCGGTGCCGAACCCGATGATGTCCGGGCTTCCCAGCGGGTTGCGGGTGAGGGACTGGAAGATCGCGCCGCCGATACCGAGGGATGCCCCGAGCAGGACAGCGACCAGTGCTCGCGGTAGCCGCCACTGCCGGACGACCAGGATGTCGCCGGCGTCCCCAGTCCCCAGGAGCGCGCCGATGACGCGGCCGGCGGGGATGGGGACCTCACCGGTCCCGACGGATACGACGAGCACGAGGGCAGCCGCCAGGAGAATCACGAGCGTGACAATCGCCTTGCGAACCGTCAGGTGCAGGACACCCCCGAGGCGGGTGGGGACGGGGATCACCCGGGGCCCCCGTGCCTTCGGTGTCCTCGTGGTGGTTGCGTGGGTTGTCGGTGTGGTCATAGGCCTGACACCGCCCGGGTACGGACCATGGCGATCAGCACGGGCGCGCCGAGGAACGCGGTGACGACTCCGACGGGCATGCCACCGGGGGTCGCTACGCGCGCGAGGACATCGGCGCCGAGGATTAGGCAGGGGCCGGCCAGTGCCGAGAGTCCGAGGATCCACCCCTGGTGGGGGCCCACGATCCACCGGATGATGTGAGGCACCATGAGGCCGACGAATCCGATGGGACCGGCGATCGCCGTGGCAGCACCGCAGGCCGTGGTGATGCCCAGGATCCCCAAGAGGCGCGCCCGCAAGAGCGGGACGCCGAGCGTGGTGGCGAGATCATCTCCCAGGGCGATGGAGCTGAGGTAGCGCGCTGCGGCGGCGGCGGCAAGCAACCCGATCGCGACGAACGGGAGGGCCTGCAGCGTCGGCCCTATACCCCGCACGGCGAGGGAGCCGGCGCTCCAGGTGCGCATCGCATCGAACGCTCGGACATCCAACAGCGTGATCGCCGTGGTCAGGCCCGTCATGACCGCGGCGAAAGCCACGCCGGCCAGGGTCAGTCGGATGGGGTCGGCGCCCCCGCGGCCGGCCGCCCCGATGGCAAGGACAGCCACCGTCGCGATGAACGCCCCGATCACGGCGCACCACAACTGGCCCTGCATCCCGCCGATACCGAGCAGGGACACGCCGGCAGCAACCGCTACCGCGGCTCCGGCGTTGACCCCGAGGATGCCGGGATCGGCCAGTGGGTTACGTGTGAGGGCCTGGACGAGGGCTCCGGCAACCGCGATCGCGGCCCCCACCGCGACCCCGGCAACCGTGCGTGGAACCCGGGAGCCCCACACCACCTGATGATCGATCACGGACATGTCCGTGGATAGGAGCGCGTCCACGACTGTCCCGGGTGAGATCGAGCGGTCCCCCACCACGAGGCTTGCCATCACCGCGACGACAGTGAGAGCGCCGAGGGCGGGAGGGGCGATCGCCCGGATCACGGGTGGCCGTGAGACCACCTCGAGCTGCTGCGTGGCATCGGCGGGGGGTGTTGGGTGGGTGGCCGCGGGGTGGCGAGAGGCCCGTGGGGACGTCACGGGATGATGCGCTCGGAGTCCTCCAGGACGGCCGCGAGCTCGTTCAGCCACGCGGTCTGCGCGACGTAGGTGTAGGCCCGCTTGTCGTCCCAGGTTCCGATCTGGTCGGCCTCGACGGCGGGCAGGGACAGCCACAGCGGGTTCTCCTCGTACCCGACCGACGTCTCGGCCTGAAGGATCACATCGGCGGGGTAGTCCGCGATGCTCTCCCAACTCACCTCGGCCCAGGAGGACTCCTCCGGGGCCTCGGGGCCCACGAGCGCCACGCCATCCTCAGCGAGCATGTTCAGCACGCCAAGGGTGGTGCTGGTGTAGATGACGTCTCCGGTGGTGTTGAACGCCAGGACTGTCAGGTCCGGCTTCTGTCCGGTGACCGTCCGGAGCCGCTCACGAGCGGCATTGAAGTCCTCTTCGGCCGTCGCGATCTCGCTTCCGTCGCTGTCGGCCCCCAGCGCCTGGGCCAGGGCACGGTATTCTTGGATCATCTCCGGCGGAGTTCCACCCATGCGAATGGGCAGGAACGGCGCGACCTCGGTGGCCTGGTCCCTCACCTCGTCCTCCCACCAGGTCCACCCCGTTCCCTCCTGGTTCCCGACCCCGATGATGAGGTCAGGCGCTGCAGCAGCGAGCTTCTCAAGGCTGAGCTCACCCTCGAGCCCCAGGACATTCAGCGCATCAAGATCCAGGTCCCCTTTGCCCGACCCTGTGGCGCCGAACCCGAAAACCCCGACCGGCTCGATGCCGTACGGCTGCAGCGCCGCCGCGGAGTAGATGTCCGCGACGATCCTCACCGGGGCCTGGTCCAACGAAATCGTGACCCCGTCGTAGTTCGCGGGAGTAAAGGAGAAAGCCTGCTCACCACCAGGGCCGGGGTCCTGTTCACTGGCGGACTCGGACCCCGAACACGCGGCGAGACCGAGCACGCTCAGGCCCGAGAGGCTGGACAGGGTGAGGAAGCGACGACGCTGCATCGGACTCTTTCGATCGGGATGGGGCCACCTCGCTGATGAACCAGCGAGAGGACACGTAGGACAAAGTGGAGCCCGCGCAAGTGCGCTGCGACCACACCATGGCTAGTGCAAGGATAGGCTAACCTAAGTAACACAGGTCGGCCTCCACTCACGTGATGGCACCCGTCCCGACCTGCCCCGACGTTCAGGAGCACCCCATGCCACGCCCGACGGCTACCGCGTTCGAGGCCGAGGTCACCGCGATCGAGGACCTCAGTCACTCCTTCCGCCGAGTCACGCTCAGTGGCGCCGGGATGGAGGGCTTTGGCATCGAACATCACCCCCAAGACCTCCGCTTCAAATTGATCATCCCGCCCGGCGACGGCGCCCCAACGTTCGATCTCCCCTCGTTCCTCGCCAACCACGAGGATCCTTCGCTGTCCTGGTACCAGGCGTGGCTACAGCTCGACGAGGACGTGCGTGGATCCATGCGCACCTACACCGTGCGGGAGTGGCGCGACGCCGAGCGTGAACTGATCGTCGACATGGTCCTGCACACCAGCGAAGCCAGCGATGGGGGTCCTGCGAGCAACTGGGCCACCGCAGCGGAGATCGGTAGCCGCCTGCACGTGATCGGACCCGCTCGAGATGTGCCCCGAGGTCGAGGTGGCATCGAGTTCGATCCCGGCACGGCCCGTCACCTCCTGCTCGCCGGTGACGAGACCGCCGTCCCGGCCATCGCCTCGATCCTCGAGTCCCTCACCCAGCCCCCATTCGCCGCAGAAACCCTCACCGGACACGTGATCCTCGAAGTCCCGCACGCCGGAGACATCCTCACGCTCGACGTCCCCGCCGGCATGGAGGTGACCTGGCTCGTTCGAGGTGAACGCGACCACGGTGACCTCATGCGCGCAGCCGTCCGCGAGACCGTCCAGCCCGCTCCCGATAGCGACGCCCAGGCAGTTGACCTCGACGACATCGATATCGACGCGACCATCCTGTGGGACGTCCCTCGGGCCCTGAGCGGCGCAGCCCGCAACAGCGGGACCGACACTCCCCAGGGTGAGCGCCCGTTCTACGCCTGGATCGCTGGTGAAGCCGCCGCCGTCAAAGATATCCGGCGCTACCTTGTCCAGGACATCGGGATTGACCGCCGCCAGGTCGCATTCATGGGCTACTGGCGAAAAGGCCGCGCCGAGGGTTCCTAACCCACCCCAGGAGGAATAAGCGCATGGGGAGGCGCCGTGGGTGCAGCAACAGGGGCGCCTACCGCTGTTTCGCAGTTCTCGGAGCGATGGGGGGGTGACTCGGGGTCCGGCTCTCCTGATCGCCGCGCGTAGTGCTCGGCCCGTCGGACGCGGAGCCAACCGCAACGCCTCTCATACACTCAATGACGTCCCATCTGGCCAAATAGGGGTACGCAGGATAGGCCGACCACAGCGAGAGGACACCTAGTGAGCACGCCGAGTGAGCGCCTCGAGGCAGAAATCTGGCTCGAGGCAAACTCCCCCGAGGTGGCGCCGGAGGCGAAAGACAGGTTCTTCGCCGCAGTGCATGAGTACTACACCCAGTACCCCACCGCCGACCGCAGGCCCGACATAGCCGCGATCCTCCGCGAGGATGACGAGGCGTTCACACTGATCCTCCGCGCCGTCCTATCCGAGGACGCATCTCGGGCACCTGCTGCCGAGGACGTCCCCGCGGTCCCCAGCGCGAGCTATTCACACATCGGTGCTGAATCGCCCTAACGACCGTTGCCGTTGGCGACCCTCCGTAGTCGTTCGGCGTCTCAACCTGCCAGAGGTACCCCTGCAGAGAAAGGTAACGGTGGATGATCACGGACGATCACTAACCAGCGCCACTCGAGCGACCCGTCCTCCCACCGTACCGACCCCACCACTCGGAGTATGCGCAGCATGGCGGGTGGAGGTGAGCCGCAGGGTCAGGTTCCCCTTCATGGGGTGCACGGATCGCGCCCCCGCACTCCCCCGACAACGTCTACGGGTGTCGCCGCCATTACGGCCCCACAGGCGTGGGTGCGTGCAACTCGGTGCTTGTGAGGCCAACCTCGGCGAGGGCCGCCCCCAGGGTTATGAACGGAAACGGGCCGACCGTCACTTCATCCCGGGCGCTGGTGCAGGTGATCCATGCGCCCTCGGCGTTCGTGGTAATCGTGAGCGCGTCACCATCGCGGTCAGTGAACTCGCTGATGATCATGGATCCTCCGGGCAGCGCTCATAGATTCGAGCAGGTGTCATAAGGGCGGCGGCGAAACTCCACCACCCTGGTCGCCGACCATCGACCTGCCAGTTCGGGGCGAACCACCATTCGGATTGCGACAAAATCTGCCGACTCCCGGCAGCGCGAGGCCGCCCGGAGCATTAGGACCCCTCACGGCCAGCGGGGCGTCAGGACCGTGCTCGGCGTACTGTCCCGGAAGGGTCGACAACCTACCTATCGGTGCACGCCTTCGTGCAACGCGTCGGAACGTCAGAGCCAGAATCGCGGCCATGAAAACGCCGAGCGACCCATGGTTCGAGAACGATGCGCCGACGCAGTCAATGCCGCGTCGCCACCAGGGTGGCGTCTGACCGGCGCGCGAGACTAGTGTTGCCACGACCCGGCAGCCTTTTGATCCCTTTGCATTCGAGCGTATTCCTTTATACTCTTTGGATGTTGCGAAACTTGTTCAGGCCATCGTTCGGCACCTACCCCCACCTCCTGGTAGGCCGCGATCAGCTGCTCGACGAATTCGAGGACACCTTCGACGGGCTCCTCGATCCCGCCGGTCTGACGATCCTCCTGTCCGGGCAGCGAGGGATGGGAAAGACCGTGCTGCTCGACTCATACCGGCGAGCCGCTGAGACCGCAGGCTGGCTGGTCATCACCGAGAGCTCCAGCAACGGGCTCCTCGAGCGCCTCACCCGAGACCACCTCCCGCGCCTGCTCCAGAAGCACTCCGACAAGTTGCCGTCGCAGCTCGAGTCCGCGAGTGGCACCATCGGTCCCCTCGGAGGCGGTGCGTCCTGGACCGAGCGCTACCCCGCTGAGTCCACCCTCCGCTCCCAGATCACCGAGCTCACCGATGCCCTCCAGCCCTCCGGTCGAGGCCTCGTGATCACGATCGACGAGGTCCAGGCCACCGATATCGAAGATCTCCGCAAGCTAGGCGAGATCATCCAGTACGGCCGTCGAGAGGAACGACTGCTCGCTTTCGCGGCCGCGGGGCTCTCCACTCCCATCGAGGAACTCCTCGACCATCCCGGGGCGACGTTCCTGCGCCGCGCAGAGCACCACCCCATCGGCCGCGTGAGCCGCGCTGATGTTCGAGCCGCCCTCGCGGGAACGATCGCCGATAGTGGCCGCGAGATCGACATTCAAGCCCTCGACGTCGCAGCTGACGCCGTCGACGGATACCCGTTCATGATCCAGCTGGTGGGCTACCACGCCCTCAAAGCCCACCAGACCGCCGACACCGTGACTCCCGAGGACGTGACCGCCGGGATCACAGCCGCCCAACGGCGCCTCGGCCGACACGTCCATACCCCCGCCCTGCGGCCGCTATCGAGCGTTGATCGCACATACCTGCTCGCCATGGCCCAAGACAACGGCCCATCCCGCACCGGGAAGATCGCTGAGCGCATGGGCGTGAGCGCCCAATACGCCGGCGAGTACCGCCGACGGCTCATCCGCGACGGCATCATCGAAGCCGCTGGCCACGGACAAGTCCGCTTCACCATCCCCTACACCGCCGACCACCTACGCGAGCACGCCGCCCACAACGCCCTGGAAGGCCTCACCGACGAGGACGCCTGACCCATCCCAGCCAGCCTCCCCTCCCATGGTGCGAAGAGACCCTCAAAAACCCGCTGAACTGCAACCGACCAGGAAGATCGCATAACTTCTACTATGCGCACTAGCCCCTGCACCCCTGACCCCTCCCGTGTTCAGCACCCACTGCTGTAGAGGCGCCCTCGGGATCCGCGGCCGATCTGACACTCACGGATGCTCGGTGAGAGCAAAGCACCCCCAGTTCCAAGACCACTATGTCCGAGGGCTTCTCTATCCTCAGAAGCCAGAGCGGCCGAGGGAGCGAAGCGCGGATGGCAGAAAAAAGAGACACAGAGTTGAGAAGATCGACGGTCACGGACAGCGTCAGAGAGCGTGTCTGGGGGCGCGCAGCTGCACGATGCGTCCTCTGCTCAAAGTGGCTGATCGACGAGGGATCTTTCTGGCACAAGATCCCCGTCGGCCAGATCGCACACAACGTTGGAGCCACCTCCGGTCCCAACTCTCCCCGCGGAGATTCCGCCCTAACAGCGGAGGAGCGAGCGCTCGAGGAGAACCTCCTGCTCCTCTGTTACGACTGCCATAAAGCGATCGACTCCCCGGGGCTCCGACACAAGTACACCGTCCAATTTCTCCAGAAGAAGAAGGTTGAACACGAGCGTCGGGTCCGCGAAGTCACCAAGTTCCCGACCCTGCGCAAGGCGAGCGTGCTAAGAGTTTGCACATCTATCCGCGGCACTTCCACTGTTGCTTCGCCTGAACAAGTTTCCGACGCCCTTCTCGCCAGTGGGCTGACAGGAATGGGCGCGGACTCTCGAAACGGGATGTTCGACATCAAACTCACTCAAGACGAGTCGCATAAATGGGCATGGGAAGCCGCAAAGATAGAGATCGATAGACTGCTCGACAGGGTCTACGAAGCTATCGCGGCCGAGGACACCTCGGTTATCACTGTATTTGCACTCGCACCCGTTCCGATACTAACCTATCTGGGCTCTCGCCTGGACGATAAGGTCGAGGTGGTGTTATTCCAGAGGCATCGGGCCGACAGTGCAGACGCATGGTGCTGGCCAGACGATGCACCAGATGGGGAGGTGTTCTCCATCGCGGCGACCGAAACCCACGATGACCGCGAGGGCATCGAGGACGTCATTATGTGCATCGACCTTTCGGCGCGCATCCTGGAGGATCGAATCCCGCGCGACCTCGCTGGCCTACCCACTGTGCGAATCGGCGCCGCAGGAGGAACGACCGGGCCCGACATAATCGATTCTCGCGCCACCCTCCGCGAGTTCACAAAAACCTGGAGGAAGGCGCTGGCGAAGATCGAATCACAATGGCCCCATGCAAGACGCCTTCACATCTTCGCGGCCGCTCCGGCAACGGCGGCGATTGAGCTCGGTCGCCACCGCATGCGCTCGGCCCACCCCGACTTCACCCTTTATCAACTCACCACCAACGCCACCTACGAGCCCGTCATGGAGGTGGCCGGATGACAGCCCGAATCAGAGAGTTCAATGCGTTCCTCAAGGATCACGTGAACCTAAATAGCACGCGCGTAGACCGGCTCCGCAGCCGAGTCACGTCGCTGGACAACTACCTCTCCGACGCTCCGGAGCTTACGAAGCTCCTCGAGGACAGCCTTATCCCGCAAGGGTCGTTCGCACACAAGACCATCATCCGGCCCGCCAGCGGCAACGACTTCGACGCAGACGTTCTGCTTCCCATGGTCGAGCAGCCGGATTGGGAACCAAAGAAGTACACCAGCGAGCTAAAGAAGGCTCTTGATGCGTCTCCTCGCTACGCCAACAAAACAGTGCTCGGCAAGCGTTGTGTAACTATCGAGTACGCCAACGATTTTCACATCGACGTGGTCCCTTTCGTTGAGCGCGCTGACGGATTGACGTACATCACCCACCGGACAAGGAACGAGTTTCTCCGGCAGGACCCCGTCGCGTTCACCGAGTGGATAGAAGAGAGCGCACGGACAACTAATGGACATCTCATCCGTGCGGTCCGACTCGTCAAGTACCTGCGGGACCGGAGTTCGATTGAAGTTCCATCAGTGGTGCTCGCCGCTCTACTCACCGAGCAGGTACACAGTTTCGCCGGCGTCGACGACTACGGGAATGTCAGCTCGACCTTCTTATCCTTGCTCGAGTCTCTAAACGACTACATCGGACCAATGTACAGTCGCCCTTGGGTGGACGACCGCATCGGCCAGAACCTCGCTGATCGGCTGACCGAATCGGGCTTCTCCAACCTGCAGAGCCAGGTGAATACATGGGCCCGGAAGGCGCGTCTAGCGTATGATGCGAATGCTCCGACTAGTGTTGAAGAATGGAAAAAGCTATTCGGTGACGATTTCGGCGGCGTGAGGAAGGCCGAGTCCGCTCTGATAGCTGAGGCAGCGCCTCTGGATATTCGCACTTACGAGAAGCTGGAGGCGCCCGGAGAGCAGCGTCTCGACAGGGACCTTGGCGTTCCCATTCGGATAGACCCGTCCATGCGTATGCGCGTGATAGGCCGGTTTGCTCCCAGGGCGAATGGAAGGGGTCGCTTTCGGCCGATGGCCGCCCATGGTAACCACGTACCCCTCGGACGTCGTCTCAGATTCACGATTGAACAGTGCACCGTCGAGCCACCCTACGACGTTTATTGGAAAGTTCGCAACGCGGGCCTTGAGGCTGCTAGCCGCGACCTCTTTCGTGGCGAGATCCGAAAGGAAGGAGAGAGCATTGAAGAATCTTCTGACTTCGCTGGAGATCACTGGGTGCAGGCTTGGATCGTGAAGGACGGCGTGGCAATTGCAACGGACACCCAGGACGTGACGATACTTTCGCGGTGAGCACCTGCACAGTCGGCCTACAAACGGGCAACGCGAAAATCCGGGAGTGGATCAAGGAGAACCGCTAGATCATCGCCGACCGCAGCTGCGGGCCGAACACGGTCCGCGAAGTGTACGTCGCCGCTCACTGAGAGTGCAGCTTGCTCACTGCGAGGCGAGCTCGACGTACCGCGCCTCGAGGATCTTCATCCGCTCGGCGTCGGACTCGAGCGGGCTCTTTGCTCCGAAGAGCCGGTCGACGACGCGGTCGAGCTGCTTGTGTGCTTTGAGCAGTCCGGTGGGCATGCCGGTCGGCTCGTAGAGGTCAGCAAGTGTGGCGTCTGGGTGGGCGTCGCGCTCAGCAAAGACCTCTTCGATCGCGGCGGTCAACTTGTCCCGCTGCGTGTCACTCGGAATCGGGAACGGGATCGGGAAGTAAACCAGCCCGGGCGCCAAGGAGTATCGGGACTCTAGCCGTCCCGTGAAGCGCCTAACCCAGGCCATGAACATGGAGGACTGGAGTAGGCCTGCGTGCCACTCCTGCGCCC
>NZ_JBQSXR010000031.1:0-33062 GCF_052378395.1 Brachybacterium sp. AOP29-B2-41 | reverse complement strand
GGGTCCGGGCGCACGAGCCGACGGCGCCGCGGGGGCGCCCCGCCGTCGTCGGCCCCTGCAGCGAGCCCGGGCACGCGCCGGGATGATCCTGGTCGCTCCGGCGGTCCTGTACGTGATCGTCTTCCAGCTGATCCCGGTGGTCTACGGATTCCTGCTCAGCTTCACCAGGTACAGCCCGCTGCAACGCGGAGCCCCCACCTTCATCGGGCTCGATAACTACCTGGGGCTGCTGAAGGATGCAGACTTCCTCAACGCCCTGTGGGTGACCCTGCGCTACACCCTGCAGGTCCTGCCCTTCACGGTGGCGATCGCCCTCGTCCTCGCGCTGCTGGCGAACCGTCCGTTTCGCGGCGTGGGCCTTTTCCGCACAGCCCTCTACATCCCCCACATCGTCTCGCTCACCGCCGTGAGCATGATCTGGCTGTGGATGTACTCGCAGAACGGCCTGTTCAACGACCTTCTCGAGGTGATCGGGATGGGGCCGCAGCGATGGCTGAACGATCCGGAGACGGCCCTGAACGGGGTCTCCGTGATGCGGATCTGGAAGGCGCTCGGCTCCAACATGGTGCTGCTGCTGGCTGGGCTGCAGACCATCCCGAAGGAGCTTTATGAGGCCGCGAGCATCGACGGCTCAAGCCGCTGGCAGCAGTTCCGCTATGTCACCCTGCCGGGGCTGCGCCCGATGCTCGTCTACGTGGTGGCGATGGACATCATCTTCCTGTCCCAGAGCTTCGCGGAGATCTTCGTGCTGACTTCTGGCGGGCCGTTGGACTCCACCACCACCGTGAACTATCTGATCTACACCGAGGCCTTCGACTACAGCAGCATGGGCTCCGCCTCGGCCATGGCCTTCGTGCTGTTCGCGTTCATCGCAGGACTCACACTGATCGCGCTGCGCGCCGGGAGGGAACGATGAGCACTGAAGGCACGATGAGCACTGCTTCCACACTCCGACCTCGGCGATTCCGGGTCACCCGGACCGGCCGGACTCGGATCCTGAACTTACTCTTGCTCCTCATCGCCACGGCGCTGGTGCTCTTCCCGTTCCTCTGGATGGTGAGCCTTGCGTTCACCCCTGCGGAGGCCGCCTTCCGGGATGTGAAGCTGTGGCCCGACTCGCCGACGCTCGACAACTTCGTCACCGCGCTCACCGTCGGCAACCTGAGCCGGGCCTTCCTGAACTCGACGCTGGTGGCGCTGCTGTCGGTGCTGACCAACTGCCTGATCACGGTCGCTGCCGGATACGCCTTCGCCCACCTGCCCTTCCGCGGCAGCAATGTGCTGTTCTACGTGGTGATCGCCACCGCCGCGATCCCGGTCGCGGTCACCCTTATCCCGCTGTTCCTGATGGTCTCGAACTTCCCCCTCATGGGCGGAAACGACATTCTGGGCCGCGGCGGCAGCGGGCTGGTCGACTCTCTCGGCGGCATCGCGATCCCCTACCTAGTGGGGACCATGAGCATCTTCCTGGTGCGCCAGTTCTACAAGGGGATGAGCCCGGAGCTGTCCGAGGCGGCACGCATCGACGGTGCGGGCGAGCTGCGGATCTTCTGGTCGATCTTCATGCCTCTGTCCAAGCCGATCATCGCGGTGGTCGCGATCTTCTCGTTCACCGGGGTGTGGGACGACCTGCTCTGGCCGCTGGTGGTCTCCTCGTCCCCCAAGAGCCAGACAGTGCAGCTGGCCCTGACCGGCTTCAGCCAGAGCGGCAACATCCAGTACGCCCCGTTGATGGCCGCGACGATCATCGTCACCGTCCCGGTGTTGCTGGTGTTCCTGCTCAACCAGCGCCACTTCATCTCCGGCCTCTCGGAGGGCGCGGTGAAGGGCTGAGCGTGCGCCATCTGGCGGACTCGCAAGACATGTGCGCTCTCCTTCCACCTCTGGAAAGCAGAGCGCACATGCCTGTCGGGTTACAGGGACGCCGCGCCACCGGGGCCGGTCACCGGGGGAAGGCCGTCACCGGGCGTTGCGGATGAGCTCGATGACCTGGTCCGAGTCGTTGCGCAGCGGATGTCGAGGCCGCTCACTCTGCGCCGACGCGGGCGCGGGCGAGGGCGTGGAAGAACTCTCCGAGCCCGGGGCGGGCGCTGAGGCGGGGCCCGGGGCGGGCGCTGAGGCGGGCGCTGGGGTGGGCTCGTCCGGCAGGGGCGCGGCGTAAGTCGCGTCGGTGTAGGCGGCGGCGATGCGGGCGGCGGCGGCGCGCTGCTCGGCGGTGACGTCGAGCGTACCGGCGCCGATCTGGTCGAGCAGGTCCGTGAGGGCACGGGCAGGCGGCAGTGCGGGGTCGAGCCGGATCCGGAGGGGCGGCCGTCCCCAGGCTCCGGTGATGCTGAGCCAGCGGATCGCAGTCTCCCGCACGGCCAGCTCGCGGGTCAGCTCCGACCAGGCCAGCTCTCCGGCGCGGCGATGCATCCGCTCGGCGGCCAGGGCCGAGGCGTTCGCGACTCCGCCAGCACCGTCTCCCCCAGCGCCGTCACCACCAGCGCCGTCACCACCAGTACCGCCTCCGCCAGGGCCGCCTCGCCCCGCGCCGCTGCCCCGTCCCAGCAGCGCTGCCCAGCGCTCGTCACGGGCCTGCATTCGGCGGCGTCGGATCAGGATCACTGCTGCCGCAGCGGCCGCGGCCAGCAGCGTGCCGATCCCGAGGATGCCCATCACGCCTCCGCCGAGGCGCTCCACGGTCTCCTCGGAGGGGCCCGCGCCGCCGCCGTCGGACGTCTCCGCGGCGGAGGTGTCCTCGGTGGTCTGCTCGTCGGTGGTGCCCTCCTCGCTGCTGGGCGTCTCCTCGGTGGGCTGATCCGACTCCTCCGGGTCCTCGGGTGCGGAATCGGGGGCGTCCTGCGGGGTGCTCGCGTCGGTGACACCGGGCGGGTTCACGCCGTTCGCCGCAGCGGCCGGGGTCGGCTCGAAGCGCACCCAGCCGTGCTCGGGGCCGAACCACACCTCGGGCCAGGCGTGGGCGTTCTTCGCGCTGACCCTCCATTCGTCGCCGTCCTGCTCTCCGGCGGTGAAGCCGATGACCACGCGGGCGGGGTAGCCCTGTGAGGTCATCATCAGTGCGAACGCCGCGGCGAACTGCTCGCAGTATCCGATGCGGTCGGTGAGGAAGGACTCCAGCGGGTCCTCGCCCGGGGCGGAGTTGACCGTGAGCGAGTAGGCGAAGGAGTTGCGGAAGTAGTCCTGATAGGCGACGGCGGTGTCGAAGCCGTTCTCGGCGCCCGCGCTGGCGGCGACGGTGGTGGCGAGCTCGGTGGCGACCTCGGGCACCTCGTCCTGGGAGGTGTAGCCCACCTCGAAGGGCTGCTCGAACACGGCGGGATCCACGGCACGCAGCTGCTCGGCGGTCGAGCTGCGCTGCTCGGAGGCGACGCTGTAACGCTCCCCGATCAACCCTGCGGAGACATGGTTCAGGGCGACCTCTCCGTGGGAGGGCTGGAGGATCATCGCCCGGTTCAGGTCCCGGTCTGAGGCCTGGATCTCGCGCACGTTGTCCGGCACGGGGAGGCGATCACCGGCGAAGCTGGTGATGTCGATGGTGGTGTCGATGAAGTCGTCGGCGCTGCCGTGCACAGCCACTCCGTCATCGCGGGAGTCGCTGAAGGCGGCGCGACCGAGCACCAGCCCCTCCCCCTCGACGTCGCCGCGGAACGTCTCGCCGTCGAAGCGGTTCAGGGCGCGCAGGCGCAGGTAGGAAGGATCCTCGGCGGTGGTGGTGTAGCGCAGCACCTCGGTGTCCTCCTGCTGGAGGAGCGAGCGGCGCACGGAGACGTCGTCGTCGATCATCACCGCGCCGAGCGCCGGGGCGTCGGGGTCCTGCCAGCGCTGCAGCAGGTCCATGTTCAGGGCGATCCGTGCGGGCGCCAGCTGCGGCAGCGCAGGGGCCAGCAGCGGGCTGAGCCCCGCCACCAGCGCCACGCAGAGCACGGTCACGGCGAGGGTGCGGCCGGGGTGGGCGGCGGGGCCCGCCTGCGGCCGACGATCCCCGCGGATGTAGCTCGGATCTGCGTGGACGGTGCGGGTGGCGAGGATGGCGCCACCGGCGAGGACGGGGGCGGTGACATGCCACCAGGGACCACCGGAGGGCTGCTGGAGTGCGGGCACCAGGATCGCGCCCATCAGCAGCAGACCGGTGGGGGTGTGCCATCCCAGGTCCAGGTACATCAGGTCCAGCAGCAGCGTCACCAGCGCGATCACCGCCACCACGAGCACGGTGCCGGGCGCGCCGAGGGTCAGCGGGGCCATGCCGGTGACCAGTTCGTTGACTCCGCGGCTGAAGATCTCGCCCTGGTCGCGGAGCACCTGGAGGGGGCCGTCCTGCCAGCGGGTGAGGCCCTGGGCGATCTCGACCACCCCCACCAGCACCACGATCAGCCCCAGCTGGGCCACGGGCACCAGCATCGGGGGGCGCAGCAGGCGTCGCAGCACGATCCCGCCGAGGATCACCGGGGCGCTGGCGGTGAGGGTCAGCAGCAGCCAGGAGGAGCCTGCCAGCAGCTGGGAGACGGGGGCGGCGGCGAGCAGCAGTGCGACCTGCAGCAGCAGGGCGCGGCCGATCAGGTGGAGGCCTTCGAGGGTGGGCCGGCCCATCAGGGGGCTCACGGCGCTTCCTCCTCGGCGGTGGTCAGCAGGTCATCGAGGGTGTCGGCGGTGGTGCCCCGCACCAGGGTCCAGGCCCCGAACTGGGACTGGGTGGGGGTGTGCCGGGCGCGGATCGTCTGCAGCTCGCGGACGTGCTGCTCATGGGCGTGGCCGAAGTCCTCGCCGTCGGCCGGGCCGATGCGGCGGGCCGGAGGCGGGTGCGGCGCCTCGTCTCCGTCGTCCTCGAGGGCGGGGCGCAGCGCGATCGCGGTGCGGTGGGTGGAGCGGCCTGCGAAGCGGTCCAGGTCCAGGCCCGAGAAGGGTTCGCCGTCATCGGGCCCCAGGGCGATCGCGAGCGCGGTGTGGCCGGCGGCGTGATCCTGGCCGATACCGCCGGAGGCGTCGTCGTCGAAGTCCACCTCCGCGAGGGCGAGAAGGGAGGCGCGCTGCTCGACGGCGTCCGCTTCGCTGCCCAGCGGCGAGGGGCCGGGGATGCCGCGGCGGCGGCCGCTGCGGGTGATCTCGTCCCCGGAGGCGTCCACGATCCGCACCTCCCAGCCGTTCAGGCCCAGCGCGTCCAGCACGGTCGCGGCGTGGGAGACGAGCGCGTCCTCGACCTGGCCGGAGGGGTTCTCGCGGCGGCTGGTATCCAGCACGATCACGGCGCTGTGGCCGGCGGCGGGTTCGTCCTCACGGGTCATCAGCTGGCCGGTGCGGGCGCTCGCGCGCCAGTGGATGCGGCGGATGTCGTCGCCGCTGGCGTAGGGGCGGGCGATGGGTCCGATCTCGCCGACACCCGGGGCGGGGGCGGCGCTGAATGCGCCCTCGCGGGTGATGCCGGTGGCGCGTTCGGCAGCCGGGGCCATCTCGGAGACCACCGGCAGCCCGGTCAGCGCCAGGCCGTCATCGACGGTGCGGCGCAGGTGGAACAGCCCCAGCACGTCCCGCACGATCAGGGAGTAGGGGCCGAGCTCGTGGGCGCCACGGCGGCCGACGCGCAGCACGTGCGGCATCTGCCTGTTCAGCGGCAGGTCTCCCTGGCCGCCGAGCTCCTCGGGCAGGTGCTCGCGGGCGATGCCGCGGCCCAGCGGGACCACGGTGATCCAGGCGGTCCCCTCGAGCTCGAGCATCACCCGGGCGACGGAGCCGACGGGGACGGCGTCGTCCACCAGGCGGCGAGTGGGGCGCAGGCCCACGCTGCTCACCGCGATCCCGATCGCGCCGATCACCAGCATCAGCAGCAGGGCGGCGGCGAGCTGGCGCAGGGGCGTCACCCGGGCCAGGTCGCCCAGCACCCACAGCGCCCCGCAGCCCACGAGCACGACGATGCCGCGCCCGGTGGGGCGGAAGCGGGTGCCGGGGCGCGGATTCACGCCTGCGGGGTGCTGCGCAGCACCTGGTCGACCAGCTCCCCGGCGCTGGCCCCACGGGAGAGGGCCTGGGGGGTGAGGTGCATGCGGTGGCGCCAGACGGGCATGATCACTGCGGCGATGTCCTCCGGGGTGACGAAGGTGCGCCGGGCGAGCACGGCGTTCGCCTTCGCGGCGCGGACCAGGTGCACGGCCGCGCGCGGGGACGCGCCGAGGGTGACCTGCGGGTGGGAGCGGGTGGCCTCAGCCAGCCGCACGACGTACTCCAGGATCACCGGGGAGGCGTAGACGCTGCGGACCGCACGTACGTGGGCGGCGATCTGTTCCGGCCTGGTGCGCTCGGTGACGGCATCGACCAGGTCGTGGTCCCCGTCGCGCACCGGTCCGGCTTGGGCGGCGAGCATCCGCACCTCGGCCGATGCCACCGGGTAGCCCATGGTGGTCTGGGCCAGGAAGCGGTCGCGCTGCGCCTCGGGCAGCCGGTAGGTGCCCTCCATCTCCACGGGGTTGGCGGTGGCGACCACCATGAACGGCTCGGCCAGAGGGTAGGTGGTGCCGTCGACGCTGACCTGCCGCTCCTCCATCGCCTCGAGCAGCGCGGACTGAGTCTTCGGGGAGGCGCGGTTGATCTCGTCGGCCAGCAGGATCTGGGTGAACACCGCCCCGGGGCGGAACTCGAACTCGCTGGTGGCCTGGTTGAACACGCTCGCGCCGGTGACATCCCCGGGCAGCAGGTCGGGGGTGAACTGGATGCGGTGACGCTCGGCGCCGAGCGCTGCGGCCAGGGACTTGGCGAGCATCGTCTTGCCCACGCCCGGGATGTCCTCGATCAGCAGGTGACCGCCGGCCAGCAGCACCAGCACGGCGATCCGGGCCACCTCGTCCTTGCCCTCGACGATGGTCGCGATCTCGCGGATCACCGATTCGGCCTCGGTGGCGATCTCGCGCGCCTGCTCCTGGGTGAGTCCGACACCCAGCTCGCGGGCCCGGTTCTGCGGATGCCACGGGTCATGGGGGGCCTCGACGGCGACGTCGTCCTGGGTCATGTCGTGCTCCTCCGAGTGACCACCGTGACAGGTGTTCATGAAAAGTTTGCCCCGAGATGAACTCCTCGGGACCCACGCGGCGGCGTCGCCTCCTACAGTATGACTGGTTCCAAATGTCTTCTGAGGAGTTCCGATGATCGTCCGTAGTGACCGGACCGCCCTCCGTGGCGGTGCGGGACTCCTCCTCGTCGCCGCGTGCATCGCGGGCCCCGCGATGGCTCAGGCGGCACCGGAAGAGATGGCCCCGATGCAGGGCGGGGCGGCATGCGAGGGAGTGAATCCGAGCGCTTCGGCCTCCGACATCACGGAGGGAGCCGACGTGTATGTCTCCGGAACCTGCTTCTCGCCTCGCTCGACGGCCAAGGTCACGATCGTTCATATGGAAACTCAGGCACAGCTGGATACTGAGGTGACAGTAGGGACCGATGGTTCGGTCTCGGCGGCGCTGAAGCCCACGGAGTCTGGTGACTACGCGGTCAGCATCGATGTCAGCAGGCCCGTGGTCCAGCAGGCAACCGGATCGTTCACGGTGACCGAGAAGCCGGATCCGGAGCCGACTCCTGATCCTGAGCCCACGCCGGACCCCGAGCCGACACCGGATCCCGAGCCCACTCCAGACCCGAAGCCGACACCCACCCCCGAGCCGACGCCGACACCGACGCCCACTCCTGAGCCGACGCCGGAACCGACCCCGGATCCCGAGCCGACGCCCACGCCGACGCCGACGCCGACGGAAGATCCCACGACTGCTCCGGACGAGGATGGCTCTCCTGCCTCGCCGAGCCGGTCCGCCTCGGCACGCCCGGACCCCTCGCCGACCACATCGACGAAGCCGTCCCCCAGCGCGGGCGACGATCCGGCGCCGACGGCCGACGCAGGCCCCACCGCGTCCGAGCAGAAGCCCACCTCCCCCGCCGCGGCCTCCCCCGGCCCGGCGACCAACGATTTCCCGGCGGCAGCCCCTGAGCACACCGCGGAGCAGCAGGAGGCGGCCTCCCTCGCGGTGCTGGTGGCCTCGCTGTTCGCGCACGGGGTCTCGAACGGCCAGGTGGGAATCTCGCCCGCCGAGGCCGGGACCCCGAATGCTGATGGCACCGTCGGCGATGGCGGCACGGGCAACGGGAGCAGCACCGGCAGCGGCACGTCCGGGAACGGCGACGCTACGGACGGCAGCACGGCGTCCGACGGCGGCGGCGATGAGCTGGCCGAGACCGGCGCGTCGGCCGCAGGTCCCGCGGCGCTTGCAGCGCTCCTGCTGGCCGTTGGTGCTGGCCTGCTCTGGTATCACCGCCGCCGCAACGGCTGAGCGGTCGAATCAGGAACGCCGGCTGAGAGCCTGGCCCGACCGGCATGGCCCGACACGCAGGGCCTGACGCGTCTTGCCCGACAGCGCAGGGCCTGACCCGCATGACCCGACGCGACCGGCCTCAGGCGCTGAGGCCCCGCCTGGTCTGCATCGCGACCAGCGCACCGATCAGCAGCGCGCCGAGCACCAGGGCGATCCCGCCCACGGCCACCGCGCCGCTCACCCCGAGCAGCGCTCCGAGCCAGGCGAGGGAGATGCCGTTGCCGGTGCGCATGCCGCTGCCGATCATCGAGTAGACCCCCACGACGCGTCCGCGCTGGTCCTCGGGGGCGCGCAGCTGCACGAGCGCCTGACCGATCGCGGTGGCGGCGAGGTTTGCGACCCCGCCGATCACGAGCGCGATCACCGCCACCGCGTAGTGGGTGGTGGTCGCGACGATCAGGGAGGTCAGTCCGAACATCACCGCAGCGATGACGGCGCCGCGCACGTCGACCTTGAGGATCCCGGTGGCCTCGAGCAGGAAGCCGCCCACGACTCCCCCGATCCCGTTGGCGAACAGCAGCGCGCCGTAGCCGAGCCCGCCCTCGTCGCCGGCGCCCAGAGTGTCGGCGAAGTTCGGCATCGACACCTGGAGCGAGGAGCCGACGCACACCGCGATCAGTCCGGCCAGGGCGATCATGCCCACCAGCACCTTGTCGTTGCCCACGGTGCGCAGCACGCGCGGGGTGTCGAGGATCGAGATCCGCTCGCGGTGCACGATCCCGCTGCGGGAGTGCCCGGTGAAGGGGGTGCGGAGCATCAGCAGCGTCATCGGCAGGTAGAACACGATGTTGGCGAGGATCCCGAACGTCGGCCCGAGCAGCAGCATCAGCACCGAGCCGACCACCGGCCCGGCGAGCACCCCGAGGCTCTTGAAGGTGGCGTTCAGCCGCACGGCGCTGGCCAGCTCGCGCGGCTCGGCGAAGTCATGGAGCATCAGCTGCTCGGCAGGGCCCCACAGCGCGCCGGCGCAGCCGTGCAGCACCAGCAGCACGCAGGCACTCCACATCTCCAGGGTGCCCGTGAGGAACAGCAGCCCCCAGGCCAGCGAGACGAACGCGAACAGCCCCTGGGCGATCTGGATGATGCGTCGGCAGTCGTACTTCTCCGCGAGGCCACCGAAGAGGACGGAGAACATCAGGAAGGGCAGCCAGTGGCTGATCACCTGGAAGCCCACCAGCCAGGGCGATTCGAACACCTGCCACAGCACCCAGTAGGTGATGACGTGCTCGATGTTGTCGCCCATCATCGAGAGTCCGGCGGTGACCAGGTAGGGGCGGGAGTGCTTGTCGCGCAGGGGGCCGAAGCGACGCGGGACCGACAGGTTCAGTGGACTCTGCTTTCCTCGTACAGGGGCGGGCACCGGCGATCGGGGATCGTTCGAAGGCGTTCCAGCGCTCGTCGCCCGGACCAGGTTACGTGGTGCCGCGTCGAGGGGCCGCGCCTCTCTCTGTAGTGCGTAAGGTGGGCGGCCCACTCGTTCCATCCAACTTTAAGCACTAAAGTTGGATCATCGGGCCACGATCACCACGTTAGGGGCTATGCATGGGGCACTTCACCTCGCAGTACTGGGAGAACCCCTATGACTCCGGCGTCCCCCGTGCAGATCGACGCTCGGGGGAATACCAGACCTACACGCCCTCCGCCCTCACCGGGATGAGGCTGGCGATCGGACCTGAGGTCGATGCCGAGGTCGCCGCCGCCGAACGCGCCGTGCGCGCACTGAACCGCGGCACATATCAGGATCTGGGCCTCGTCTCCCGGTTCCTGCTGCGCTCCGAAGCGATTGCGTCCTCCTATATCGAGGGGATCGCACCCAGCCCGAGGAACGTCGCTCTCGCCGAGCTCGCCCTCGAGGAGGATGTCCGCGGGCTCTCCGACACCGCTCAGCAGGTGGCGCGGAACATGACGATCGTGCGCGACGCTTCCGACGCCCTCTCCGAGAAGGAGGTCATCACCGTCGCAGATCTGGGCGCCCTGCAGGCATCGCTCATCCCGGCACCGACCGAGCTCCAGGGAGTGCGGGCAACGCAGAACTGGATCGGCGGCTCGCGCTACCACCCGCTCGAGGCCGCACACGTGCCTCCGCCGCCCGATGAGGTCCCCGCCCTGCTGGAGGACCTGGTCCGATACATGGCCGGTGCCACTCACTCACCGATCATCCAAGCGGCACTCGCGCACGCCCAGTTCGAGATGATCCACCCGTTCCCCGATGGCAACGGCCGCGTCGGTCGAGCCCTGATCCACACGGTGCTCACCCGCCGGGGCCTCACCGCAGAAGCGATCCTTCCGGTGAGCCTGGTGCTGGCGACCCTTCATGAGGAATACATCGATGGCCTGGATTCGTTCCGTGTCGAGGGAGGACCGGAGTCGCCACAGATCTTCGCAGCGATCGAGACCTGGGTGAGCACTTTCGCGAATGCCGTGAGAATTGCTGCGGAGCAGGCCGCAGGCCTCGAGCGGCGCCTGGCAGAGCTGCGCGAGGAATGGTCGCGCATCATCTCGGAGGCTCGGCGCCGGGAGGGCAAGGTCCGGGCGACTCGGCGGAACTCGGCGCTGTCCACGATCCTCGACTCGCTGCCGGGCACCCCCGTTCTCACCACCTCCACTGTGACGCGCGTGCACGGAGTGACGACGACCGCCGCCCAGAACGCCCTTGCCCAGCTCACGGAGTACGGGATTTTGGAGGCGATCTCGATCGGTCGTGCCCAGCGCGCCTACATGTCCCTCGACGTCCTGGATCTGCTCACCCGCAGCGAGCGCGCGATGGCGAGCAGGGACTTCGACACCGCCAGCTCGCCACCGATGCGCCCCGTGCCCGTACCGCGCGTGCGCTGAGCTCCGTGGGCTCACGAAACCGTCCCCGCTGCGACGCTCGCACCGTCAGGGGTCCAGCCTCGAGCGGGGGACGTCAGAGGTCGAGGACGAAGCGAAGGGCCCGGTCGATCGTGCTCAGCTCCTCGGGACCCAGCATTCCCCGTCGAGTCACGAGCCGCTCCGTCGAGACCGTCCTCAGCTGGTCGCACCGAGCGTGCGAGGTGTGCCCCAGACCGCTACCTCCAGGCTCCACTTCTACGTGACTGCGCAGCCCGTAGGCAGCAGAGGTGATCGGCACAACCATGACAAGTCCGCCGGGACCGTTGTTCAGGATGTCCACCGACACCACGACGGCCGGTCGTCGGAACGCCGACTCGTGGCCGATGGGCCGGCCGAGGTCGACGTCGTAGACCTCTCCCCGCCAGATCACGACAGCGCGTCCCACTCCTGCCGCTCCGCCACGTACTTCTCCCATCGCTCGGGATTCTCACGCAGTCGCGCATAATCGGCGGTGAGTCCCTGCAGGAACTCCTGCTTCTCGAGCGCGTCGATCGCGACGTGGACGATATCGATGACCGACGTGCCGCGGGACTTGGCGAGAACCTGGAGGCGCTCGGAATCGGGCCGACGAACTCTGACGGTGGTGGTCTCGGAGGCAGCCATGCATCGATTGTAGACGAAATGTCTACACTTGGTGGCGCGGCAACTGGACGAGAGCGAGGGCGGGCAGGGGCCCTACCTCGCGCAGCAGTTCACGGCGCCAGCAGCACCGCGAACGTCTCGAGGGTCTCCTGCAGTTCGATCGACGGCTCGAGCAGCCACTGGATCTGCAGGCCATCGCTCGCGGCGACGATCAGCGCGGCGGTGCGGGCGGGGTCCACGTCGCCCCGCACCAGTCCGGTGGCCTGATCGTCGCGCAGGCGCTGCTCGAGGTCGGTGCGCACCTGCTCGAACCGGGTGGTGAAGTACTCCTTGGCTGGGCCAGCCTCTGCTTCGAGCGAGGTCGCCACGAGCGTGGAGTAGAGCTGCACCAGGCCCGGGACCTCGAGGTTCGCAAGCGCCGCGTTCGCCATCACGTCGACCGAGCGCACATGGCTCTGGTCGCCGCGCTCGAGGTCGCGCCGATACTCGGCGTGCTCGTAGACGGCGACCAGCAGCTCCTCGCGGGAGGAGAAGTAGTGCAGCAGCGCGCCATGGGAGATGCCGATGGCCTCGGCGATGCGGCGCAGGGAGGTGCCGTCGGCGCCGCGTCGGCGGAACACCTCGATGGCGCGGTCGAGGATCTCCTGGCGGCGGGCGATGCCCTTGGAGTAGGAGCCCGCGCGACCGACGCGGGGCGGCGCGGCGGCCGACGGGCCCGGCTCGACAGCGGCGGCTGCCGGCCCCTTCTCCGCGGCCTCGGCCGGTGCATCCTCGGTGCTCATGAGGCCAATGTACCCATGACTCGAACTGCTCTGCAGGAAAAACCTCCAACTGGTGGGTTTGCTGTTATTCTGGCCGCCATGCGCCTTCGGTGACGCGGCGCACTCTCTGACAACGACGTACGAAAGCAGGTTCGACGTGGCACTGCCTCTCGCCTCCGTCCAGCTGTACACGCTGGCCGCGGAGTTCTCCGCCGACATGAACGGCTCCCTCGACAAGCTCGCGAAGATCGGCCTGAAGAACGTCGAGGCCTTCGACTTCGTGCGCCGTCCGAAGGAGATCCGCGCTGCGCTGGACGCTTCCGGCCTCTCGTCCCCCACCGGGCACGCCCCGCTGCTCTCCGATGAGCTGTGGACCCCGGACGGCTCCATCCCCACCCCGGCCAACGAGGTCGTCTTCGAGGCTGCAGCCGAGATCGGCATGAAGACCGTCATCGACCCGATGGTCCCCACCGAGCGCTGGCTCACCGAGGACGGCGTGAAGGACATCGCCGAGCGCCTCAACGCCGCCTCAGAGAAGGCGAAGGAGTTCGGCCTCACCGTCGGCTACCACAACCACGCCCAGGAGTTCCTCGCGGACTTCGACGGCCAGACCGCCTACCAGCGCTTCCTGTCGCTGGTGGATCCGTCGGTCGCGATCGAGCTGGACCTCTACTGGGCCCTCGTCGGCGGTCAGGACGTCGTGGCACTGGTCAAGGAGCTCGGCGACCGCCTCGTGGCGATCCACGTCAAGGACGGCATCAAGCCCGAGTCCAACCCCTTCGCTCCGGGCGCCCCGAAGTTCGCCTCCACCAGCCTGGACCAGCGCCACGCCGGTGAGGGAGAGGTCCCCACCGTCGAGGCCATGAAGGCAGCGACGGGCGTCAAGTACGCCGTCATCGAGTACGACAACGCCCCGGGCGACGTCTTCGAGGACATCGAGAACAGCTACCGCTTCCTGATCGACGGAGGACTCGCCGCATGAGCACCCCCACCCCCTTCGCTGGCCCCGTGGGCGTCGGCTTCATCGGCGTCGGCGTCATCTCCGACACCTACCTGGAGAACCTGAACTCCTTCCCCGACGTCGAGGTGCTGATCCTCGGCGACATCAACACCGAGCGCGCCGCCGCCCAGGCCGCGAAGCACAACGTGCCCGCGTCCGGCACCGCCCAGGACGTGCTGGACCACCCGGGCGTGCAGGTCGTCGTGAACCTGACCCTGCCCGCGACCCACGTCGAGATCTCCTCCGCCGCGATCGCCGCGGGCAAGCACGTGTGGACCGAGAAGCCGCTGGGCATGGACCGCGAGTCCACCGCCGCGCTGCTGAAGCAGGCCGACGAGGCCGGGCTGCGAGTGGGCTGCGCACCGGACACCGTGCTCGGCGCCGGCGTGCAGACCGCCAAGCGCGCGATCCTCGACGGCGTGATCGGTCGGCCGCTGTTCGCGCAGACCTCCATGCAGTACCAGGGCCCTGAGGTGTTCCACCCGAACCCCGGATTCCTGTTCGCTCAGGGGGCCGGCCCACTCCTGGACATGGGTCCGTACTACTTCACCACCCTGGTGAGCCTGTTCGGGACCGTCGAGAAGGTCGCCGCGGTGGGCCTGAAGGCCGCCGAGGAGCGCTCGATCCTGGTGGGCGAGAACGCCGGAACCACCTTCCCGGTCGAGGTGCCGTCCACGATCTCGGTGCTCACCCAGTTCGAGGGCGGCCAGTCCGGCACCTCGCTGCTGAGCTTCGACTCGCCGCTGGCCCGTCAGGGCATCGTCGAGATCCATGGCACCGAGGGCTCGCTGGTGGTGCCCGATCCGAACACCTTCGAGGGCCGCATCGCCTATGTGCGCCGCTTCGACAGCTTCGGCGAAAAGCCGCCGGAGCAGGAGTGGATCGAGATCCCGCAGGAGGGCCCGACCACCGGTCGCGGCCTGGGCCTGCTGGACATGGTCCGCTCGATCCACGGCGGTCGCCCGCACATCGCCACCGGCGAGGTGGGCTACCACGTCCTGGACATCATGCTCTCGGCCGAGGAATCGGCGGCGAGCGGTGAGTTCGTCACTCTGAACTCCTCGGTGTCCGAGATCCCGGCGGTCCCCGCTGACTTCGACCCGCTGGCCCGCACGCTCTGAGGCCGCCCGGCGCCGCCGCAGCGAGCCATCGCCGCCGCAGGCGCCACCGCTTATGCGCTGAGGACCTATGTGAAGTGCTCACATAGGTCCTCAGCGCAAAGTGCTGTCCAGAGGGCGCTGTGCTGTCCGGAGTGCGCCGTGCTGTCCAGAGGGCGTTCCGTCCTCGCCTCACGCGCTCAGCAGCAGTGCTTCTCCCTGCCCGCCGCCGCCGCAGAGGCTCACACCGGCGCGTCCGCCACCGCGGCGGACCAGCTCGAGGGCTGCGGTCAGGGCGAGGCGCGCCCCCGAGGCACCGATCGGGTGGCCGAGCGCGATCGCTCCCCCGTGGATGTTGGTCTTCTCGAGGGGGTAGTCGAGGTCGGTCAGCGCCTGGACGACGACCGCGCCGAACGCCTCGTTGATCTCGATCAGGTCCAGGTCCTGCACCTGCAGCCCGTCGCGGGCCAGTGCCGCGCGCAGAGCGTTCGAGGGCTGCGAGTGCAGTGAGGAGTCCTCGGGACCCGCGACCTGGCCGGGGGCCCCGATCGCGGCGAGGATCGTGAGGCCGTGCTCCTCGGCGTAGGCGCGGGAGGTGATCACGAGCGCGGCCGCGCCGTCGGACAGCGGCGAGGAGTTGCCGGCGGTGATGGTGCCGTCCTTCGCGAAGGCGGGGCGGAGACCGGCCAGGGTCTCGACCGTAGTGTCGGGCCGGACGCCCTCGTCACGGTCGATGAGCAGCGGGTCGCCCTTGCGCTGGGGCACCTCGACGGGCGCGATCTCCTCGGCGTGGATCCCGACGCCTGCCGCGGCGGCAGCGCGCTGGTGGGAGGCGGCGGCGATCTCGTCCTGGTCGCGGCGGGAGATGCCGCGCTCGGGATTGCCGCGTTCGGTGAGGTCGCCCATCGCCTCCTGGCTGAGCGCATCGGTGAGCCCGTCGTGCGCGACGGAGTCCTGCACGGTGGTCGGGCCGTACTTGTATCCCTTGCGGGCGCCCATCAGCAGGTGCGGTCCGTTGCTCATCGACTCCTGACCACCGGCGACCACCGCCGTGGCCTCGCCGGTACGGATCAGGCGGGCGGCGTCGATCACGGCGGTCAGCCCCGAGAGGCACACCTTGTTGAGGGTCACGGCCGGGATGTCCCACGCCAGGCCCGCTCCGAGCGCGGACTGGCGAGCCGGATTCTGCCCCTGGCCCGCCTGGATGACCTGCCCCATGATCACGGTGTCGATCACCGCGGCGTCGACGCCGGAGCGCTCGATCGCATGGCGGATGGCGTGGGCGCCGAGATCGACCGCGGTCAGCGCGGCCTGCTGCGAGAGCAACCGGGTGAACGGGGTGCGAGCCCCGCCGACGATCACGGGCTGGTGGGCGGAGGTGTCATTCCTGGTCACGGGGTGCTCCTTCTGAGGATCCACTCCTCGACACCTGCCCTGGATAGTGGGCGAGGTGCGTCAAGAAGCTCGGCTGCTGGCGCGGCGGTGGGCGGGCAGCGTGGATCTATCCGATGGTGACCATCATCCACCGGGGTGCGCCGCGGTGCCAGGCATCGCGTCAGAGCGGGTTCTGCTGGAAATCCTCTGGATTCCCGTCGGGCGGGTCGGCTAGGGTCCGCCGTCATGTCCCGGAATCCGTACGAGAGTCCAGAGGCCGCGCGCACCTACGATGAAGAGAACGCTGGGCGGCAGGACTTCGACTTCTACCTCGAGCTGGCCCGCGAGCTCTCCCCCGACGGCCCGGGACTTTCCGTGCTGGACATCGGCGCTGGCACCGGCGCCCTGGGCGTCGAGCTTGCCGCAGCAGGACATGGCGTCACCGGCGTCGACCCTGCCCTCGCGATGCTCGACATCGCGCGTCACCGCCCGGGCGGTGAACAGGTCACCTGGATTCACGGATACGCCGACGCCGCACCTGAGGGGGCCGCGGACCTGGCGATCATGACCGGACACGTCGCGCAGTACTTCCTCACTGATGACTCCTGGCGCGAGCTGCTCGCGCACGTGCATCGCGCCCTGCGTCCCGGTGGCCGCCTTGCCTTCGAGAGCCGCAACCCCGGTGCTCGCGCCTGGGAGCGCTGGATCCCGGAATTCACCCGTGGCACCTACCCCCACCCCGCTGGAGGGACGTTCACCAGCTGGATCGAGATGCTCGACGTGCAGGGAGATCCAGCTGCCGGCATCATCGAGACCCACCGTGGGGTCACCGAGCGGGCTGGCACCAAGAGCTACAGCGCCCCGGAGACGCTGGCGTTCCGCCCTCTCGCGACCCTTGAAACCAGCCTCGAGCAGGCTGGATTCGATCTCGAGCGCCGCTTCGGCGACTGGTCCCGAGGCGCAGTGACAGCACAGAGCCCCGAGCACATCCTCGTCTCCCGCCGCTTGTGAGCGACTGAGGCCGTCGGTGGGCGGGCAGCGGGGGGATCTCTCCGTGACAACCACCATCCTGTGCGACGCGCACAGGACACAATGTCGACGAGCGTACACATTGAAGAAAGTGATAGATCGTAGACATCCCGCAGAAGTGGACGTACCATCACACTCATGAACAGTCGGCGCGTCAGGACCCCGCAAGATCTCGGTGCAGCCCTCCGCGACGCGCGCAGGGCGCGGGCGCTCACACAGGCCGAGCTCGCGCGTGCTGCCGAAGTCTCCCGGGAGTGGCTGATCGGCGTAGAGCAGGGTCGTCGGCCGCGAGCCGAGCTGGAGAAGGTCCTCGCGGTGCTCGCCGCCCTGGACCTCCCGCTCAACGTCGGCGCAGCATCCCGCACCGTCACACCTGACGCACCGGAACCCGCCACGTCGATCACAGAGCGCGCCACCCGCGACGCTATCGAGCAGATGCGGGAGGCGCCTGCACTCCCCGTGGTCGTGGAGCACGGGCAGCGCGCCGCCCGGCTGCTCAAGGCCGGCATGGATCCCGAGCTCGCCGCTCAACTCACCCAGGTCGCCCTGGCTGCGACGCCGACATCTGACTCCTCCGCAGTGCGAGGCACCGCCGATGAGGACGAGGACTCATGATGAAGCGGCTGTTCATGGTCAGCAACGGAGTGATCATCGGCCACCTGGACGAGGACCATGGTGGAGCGCTACGGCTGACCGCGCCACCGAGCGCGGGGATGCCGAGACTGTCGCTGGCCTTCGCGCCGAGCACCACACCGATACCTCCACGCAGAGCCCTTGCCTATCTTGAAGGTCTGCTTCCTGAGGGAGACGCCGTCCGCCGTGCCACCGCGCGCAGATTCGGTGTCTCACCGCGCAGCGCGTTCGCACTGCTATCGGCGATCGGTCGGGACTGCCCCGGCGCAGTGCAGTTCCTCGACGAAGCACAGCTGGAGGATCCCGAGCCGGGCTCCCTCATCCCTGTCGACGACGAGCGGATCGGGTCACGACTCCGTGACCTCCGCACGAATTCTGGCGCAACCTGGGTCGCCGAGGGAGAGCACTGGTCGCTGGGTGGGGCGCAGTCGAAGCTCGCACTCCGGCTCGAGAACGGGCGGTGGCACGAAGCGCATGGTGCCGAGCCGACGACACACATCCTCAAACCCGGGATCACGGCTCTCCGCTCACAAGCACTCGTCGAGCACCTCTGCCTGCGTACGCTCTCTCTGCTCGGCCTGCCTGTGGCCAGGTCTGAGTTTCGGCTCTTCGATGGCGAACCGGCGATCGTCATCGAACGCTTCGATCGGCGCCGGGTCGATGGGCGCTTGGTGCGCGTTCACCAGGAGGACCTGTGCCAGGCCACCTCGACGCTCCCCGCCGACAAGTACTCGGTCACAGCCCTCGATGTCGTCACCGCTCTTCGGCGGGGCGGCGCACCCGAGGAGGATGTCGAGAGCTTCGTCCGGGCGGTGCTCGCGAACTGGGCGCTGGGTGCCCCGGATGCGCACGCCAAGAACTACTCGGTCTTTCTTTCGGCCGACGACACAGCACTCGCACCGCTGTACGACGTCGCGACCGGATTCGGACAAGAGACTCCGTGGCCTGCGATGGCGATGCCCATCGGTGGAGCTTCATCGATCCATGGCGTCACGCGTCGGCATCTGCTGAAGTTCGCTGCACAGCTCGGGGTGAGCCAGGAGTACGTCCTCGCCGCCGCCGAGCTCCTCGCCGAGGGTATGCCGACAGCGTTCGACATGGCGACGCGGGAAGTCGCCGGTGCGGACATCGACCATGCCCACCTGGAGGCGATCCACGCTTCGCTCACAGAGCACTGCGAGAGGCTCCGGACCACTCTTCGCGGCTGAGGGCGTCGACCCCCTCCCCCACCGGGGATCTATCCGGTGGCGACCATCATCCACGTCCGTCCGTCCGTTGACACCGGGCGCCGCCGCGACAACACTGGGGTCCGCAAGCGGTTGCAGTGCCTACCCGCTGGCCCCGTGACGAGGAGACGATGATGTCCGATCCGCAGCACCGCCCCACCCGCCGCCACCTCCTGGGAGGAGGAATCGCCGCGCTCGCTGCCCTGCCGGTGGCCTCCGCTCTGGGGGCTCCGGCACTGGCCGACCCGGTCCGACCTGCCGCTGCCTCTCTCATCGATCTGGGCCCCGCGCTGGCCTCGGTGAACGTCCGCTCCGTGGCGTTCGGGCAGCTGCAGGACGGCCGCTCCGTGGCCTATGCCCTGTCCAACGGCGACCCGGCGACCCTCTCCGTGCTGGATGTGCTGACGGGCGAGCGGATCTTCGGCACCGAGATTCCCGGTGCGGAGCTCGGCGGGTTCGTCACTCCCGGCCCCGACGGGCTCATCTACTTCACCTGCCGCTCCCCGATGAAGGGCGGGCTGTTCTCCTTGGACCCCGTCTCGTTCGAGGTCACCCTGATCGCGGAAGGCATTTCCGGGCAGAGCGTGCTGTACGACGGCTCGTTCGGGCCCGACGGTCGGCTGTACATGGGCACGTACCCGAACGCACGGGTGCTGGCCTACGACCCCGCCACCGGGGAGATCGAGGATTACGGCACCCAGACCGAGGATGCCGCATACGTCTTCGGACTCGGCGTGGTGGACGGCGAGGTCTGGGTGGGCACCGGCCCTGTCCCGCACCTGTTCCGGATCGACATCGCCAGCGGTGAGCGCACCGAGATGCAGCCGCCGGCCCACGTCATGGAGGGGACGGACTGGTTCACCGGGATCGCGCAGCGCGGGGACCTCGTCTTCGTGCGACTCTCACCTCGCGGAACGTACGACATGGCGGTCTACGACCAGCTGACGGAGACCTGGCTCGAGGAGATCGTCGAGGGCACCTTCGACACCGCGCCCACGGCGGTTGCACGCCTGAACCGGGTCTACTACCTGCAGGGCGACGTGCTGATGGGTTATGACCTGCGGATGCGCCGCACCCTGTCGGTGGGCTTCGAGGACTCCGCACTGCGTGAAGAGCTCTCCGAGGCGGTGGGCACCTACGGCATCGCCTCCTCCGAAGAGCTGCCGGGGCTGTCGCCGTACACGGTCGTCGGCCTGAACACGGACGGCGTGCTGTGGACCTACTCGACCCGCAGGAAGCAGGGCAGCTCGGTGATCGCCGACGTGCTCGCGAGCCCGGCCGGAGCCCACAGCATCGGCACCGGGCCCGACGGCGCGGTGTACATGGGCGCCTACCTCAGCAGCGGCGTGATTGGGCGCATCGACCCCGAGACGGAGGAGATCGAGCGCCTGCGCGGCCCGAAGCAGGCGGACACGATCGTCGCCCACGGCCAGCAGCTGGTGATCAGCTCGTATCCGGGCGCCGTGGCCCATATCGGTGACCCGTCGGCCGCCTGGGACTGGTCCGCTTTCGACCAGATCCTCATGCTGGGTCGAGGCGCTCCGAACTACCAGGATCGGATCTTCGGGGTTACGTCCGTGGGTGATCGGATCGCGCTGGGCAGCGTGCCGGACTACGGGCAGCTCGGCGGGGCGCTGACGATCCTGGACCCCGCCACCGGGGATCTCGAGTTCCATCGGGATGTGGTGCCGCAGCAGAGCATCGTCACCCTCGCCCACAGCGACGGCCTGGTCTACGGCGGCACCTCCATCCACGGTGGGCTGTCCACCACCCCGGCGCAGGACACCGCGCAGCTGTTCATCTGGGATGTCGCGGCAGCGGCTCTGGTCAGTGCAGAGGAGGTGGTGCCGGGGGCGAAGGTGATCCCGGAGATCGCCTTCGGTCCCGACGGTCTGCTGTGGGGGCTGGCCGGAGAGGGCACGGTGTTCGCCGTCGACCCCACGACCGGCGCGGTGGTGCATCGCATCGCCACCGGGCTGCCCTTCGGGAACAACTGGGGGCTGCTGACCTCCCTGTTCTCCCGCACGAGCGAGGGATGCCTCTACGCAGCCGGCGGCAATGCTCTGCTGCGCATCGACCCGGTGGCAGCAACGGCCGACGTGGTCGTCGACAGCGACGTGCGGTACGCGGCGCTCGGGGGGAACGACCGCATCTATCTCGCAGGGGAGATCAACGTCTACCGCCTCGAGGAGTAGGAGCGTCGCGGAATAGGAGCCTCGCGGAGCAGCAGCCGCGAGGTGCAGGACGGGTGGGGCCGCGTCAGCCCGCTCCCCTACGCTGGCCGCTATGACCTCCTCGCAGCCCGCCGCCTCCTCCCCTGTCGGCAGAACACCGGCCGACGGCACCCGGCGGGTGGACCTGGTGCTCGAGGGCGGCGGGGTCAAGGGCATCGCCCTGGCCGGCGCGATCGAGGTGCTCGAGGAGCGCGGGTACCGGGTGAACCGGGTGGCGGGATCATCGGCCGGGTCGATCGCCGGAGCACTCGCGACCGCCGGGATCCCGGCGACCACGATGGTGAAGGTGCTGCGGGAGACGGACTACCGCCGTTTCGAGGACGGCCCGTGGTGGACCCGCACCCTGCCCGGCAAGGGGCTGGGCATCCTGCTGCACAACGGGATCCATCGCGGCGCCTACCTGCGTGAATGGCTCACCGAGCAGCTGACCATGTACGGGGATCCGGGCCGTACCGGCACCTTCGCGGATCTGCGCTACCAGGATCCCGAGGCCGGAATGGAGCTGGTGGGCGCGCATGCCTACCGCCTCGTGGTGACCGTCTCGGACCTCTCGGCCGGGCGGCTGCGGTACCTGCCGCTGGAGGCGGTGGACGTCGGCTCCACTCCGGACACGCTGCGGGTGGTGGACGCTGTGCGCGCCTCGACGTCGATCCCGCTGTTCTTCCGCCCGGTGCGGTGGAAGAACGCCTTCGGGAAGCCGGCGGTGCTGGTGGACGGCGGGCTGCTCTCGAACTTCCCGGTCTCGGTGTTCGACCGCCCTGAGGGTGAGGTTCCGCGCTGGCCCACCTTCGGCATCAAGCTCTCCGCCAAGCCCGAGGCGGTTTCGGGGTGCAGAACCAGATCCGCGGACCGCTCAGCTTCGGCAAGGCCGTGGTGGACACCGTCACCGGCTTCTACGACCGGATGCACATCGACTCCTCGCACTCCGTGGCCCGCACGATCTTCATCGACACCGCCGCGGTACGCCCCACCCATTTCGACCTCTCCGACGAGGAGCGGGAGATGCTCTACCGGAAGGGACGCAAGGCCGCGACGGCCTTCCTGGACGGGGACCACGAGCAGGTGGCGTGGGACTTCGAGGCGTACAAGGCGCGGTTCCGTACTCCGATCGCCTGAGCGGCCGTCACTGCGCCGCGGGCTCTCATCCCCTCTGCTCGATGCGGGATCGAGCACGCTCGGAGAGGTACGCCGAAACGTGTTCTCAGAGGGTGTCCGCGCCCTATGATGAGCGCCTCCAGCTCGCCCGATCCCCTTGCCCACGCCCGCACATCGAGGTGATACGTGTCCACCACCCTCCGCCGGATCGCAGCGTTCGCGCTCAGCGTTCCGTTCCTCCTCAGCGGCGCCGCTGCCGCGACTGCAGATGGCCCCGGATCAGGCAGCCCCTCCTCCCAGGAGAGCAGCCAGGCCGAGGACTTCGTCCCGGTCACCGCTCCCGAACCGGCCTTCGACATCGAGGTCTCGACCTTCACCATCCCCGACCTGCCCGGGCTCCAATACGCCGACCAGGCCGCGAATCCGCTCGCTCCCGGCGTGCACCGGGCATCGACCTTGGAGATCATCCGCGCGTATCCGGCGCCGGGCCACTCGCTGACGGGCATCCACTCGTGGAACATCCGCTTCGAGCCCGCGAACACGTTCAACGACCCCGTCGTCGTCGCATCCCTCTCTCCCACGGTCGACGTGGAGCGACGGACGTTCACGATCCCTGACATCACCGGGCTGAACACCGCGCTGGACCCGTGGACCCCGGTCTCCGCCGGGACGCACGCGCTGGCAGACGGCGTGGACCGGCTGGGCGTCTCCGTGTATGACCAGGCCGGGTATGCGCATGTGGGCGTCTCAGGGGTCTCGGCGACGTTCGTTCCCCTGTACGGGTACCGGCTCCGCGAGCCGGTGTTCGACCTCGCCGGGCACACGGTGCAGATCCCGACGGATCCCCGCGTCCAGTACACGCTGAACGGCGGTGTGATCTCGCAGGGCGGGACCTATACGGTCACCGGGACCGTGACCGTCTCCTTCAAGGTCGTCGCCGAGCGGACGTTCTACACGCCGCTGAAGAAGACCTGGCGGGTCACGTATCCCGAGATCTCGCCCTTCGTGGACGTCACCCCCGGGATGGAGCATTTCGCTGCGATGACGTGGATGGCTCGGGAAGGGATCTCCACCGGGTGGCCGACGCCGCGAGGGGCGGAGTACCGCCCGCTGACGAGCGTGAGCCGTGACGCGATGGCGGCGTTCCTCTACCGTCAGGCCGGCTCTCCGGCGGTGACGCTCCCGGCAAAGTCGCCGTTCACGGATGTGAAGCCCGGCCAGCCGCATTATGAGGCAATCATCTGGGCCTCTCAAGAAGGCATCACCGAAGGGTGGAAGATGCCCGACGGAACGCACCAGTTCCGGCCGGTACAGCCCATCGCCCGTGACGCGATGGCGGCGTTCCTCTACCGGTTCGCGGGCGAGCCCGCGTACACCCAGCCGAGCGGGAAGTGCTTCACCGATGTGGCCCGCGGCATGCAGTTCTCCAAGGAGATGTGCTGGATGAAGTCCACCGGCATCTCCACCGGATGGAGCAACGGCACCTACCGTCCGCTCGATCCTGTGAAGCGGGATGCCATGGCGGCTTTCCTGCAGCGCTACGACGCGACGCTCTGAGTCGCAGCACTGCCTGACCGTGCGGGCCCGTCCGATCCTTCGGACGGGCCCGCACTTCGTCCGCCCGACCGATCGACCCGACCGATCGGCCCGGAGCTTGCGCCCTGGCGCACCTCTCGTGCAACGCTCGAGGGATCCGGCTCGCCGCGAGGCGAGCGTACCGGCACACGGAGGACACACACGTATGAGCCCGAAGAACATCTTCGTCCTGGGACTGACGGACGTGCAGCGCCAAGAGCTCGAGACGGTGCGTCACGCCGAGGACTACACCTTCCACGGGGTCCTGGACTACGAGACCCTGGTGAACACCACGGATCTGAACTTCGAGCAGCTGATGCGCGACGCCCGCGCCGAGCTCGATGCCTTCGACGGCAGCATCGACGCGATCATCGCCCACTGGGACTTCCCGGTCAGCGTGATGAGCACGATGCTCGCCGCCGAGCACGACCTACCCGCGCCCTCGCTGACCAGCCTGCTGAAGAGCGAGCACAAAGGATGGAGCCGCATCGAGCAGAAGAAGTCGGTGCCGGAGTGCGTGCCGGGCTTCGCCGTCTTCGACCCGTTCGCGCAGAACGCGCTGGCGAGCATCGATCTTGACTTCCCGTTCTGGGTCAAGCCGGTCAAGGCGCACTCCTCCGCTCTTGGCTTCAAGGTGGAGAACGAGGAGCAGTTCGACAAGGCGCTGGCGGAGATCCGCGAGCACATCGGGGAGATCGGCGATGCGTTCGACGAGGTGCTCCAGCAGGTGGAGGTGTCGGCCGAGCTCGCCGGCGCCGGTGGCAACAGCTGCCTGGCGGAGCAGTTCGTGGAGGGCATCCAGGCCGCTCCGGAGGGCACGATGTTCCGCGGGGAGTACAGCGTCCATGGCGTGTTCGACATGCACAAGGACGCGGACGGCACCAGCTTCGCCCGCCTCGACTACCCGGCCAGCACCGTGCCTGAGCGCGTGCAGCAACGGATGATCGATCTCACCGAGCGGTACCTGCGCCAGGTCGGGTACGACAACGCCTGCTTCAACTCCGAGTTCATGTGGGACGAGGCGAACGACCAGCTGTGGCTGATCGAGATCAACACCCGCATCTCCCAGTCCCACAGCGACCTGTTCGCGAAGGTGGACGGCAGCTCGAACCACGAGGTCGCGATCGACATCGCACTCGGCCGTCCGCCGCGGATGCCGCATCGTGAGGGTGACTTCGCGGTCGCCTCGCAGGCGATGATCTTCCACGACGAGGACGCGATCGTCACCCGCATCCCCACCGCGCAGGACAAGGCGGAGATCGAGCGCCGCTTCCCCGGCACCGTGCTCACCCTGACCGTCGCCGAGGGCGACCGGCTCTCGGAGCTGCCGGGTCAGGACAGCTACCGGTTCGTGCTGGGCAAGCTCTACCTCGGCGCAGACAGCACCGAGCAGCTGCTAGCGGACTACGCGGCGATCACCGCCGAGCTGCCCTTCGAGTTCGCGCCGGCGCCAGCCGACGACTGACCACACACCGCTGCACACACCCCCTCAAGGACGACCAGGAGGCGACCACCGATGAGGACCGTCACCGAGTTCCCCTACGAGATCCGCGTGATCGAGAACGTGTTCATCCCGATGCGGGACGGCGCCCGGCTCGCGGCCCGGCTCTGGCTGCCGGTGGACGCGGAGCAGCGTCCCGTGCCCGCCGTGCTGGAGTACATCCCGTACCGCAAGCGGGACTCGAGCCGCGCCCGCGATGACCTGAACCATCCCTATATCGCCGGCCACGGCTATGTGTGCGCGCGGGTGGATCTGCGCGGCAGCGGCGACAGCGACGGGGTGATGGTCGATGAGTACCGCCCCCAGGAGCACGAGGACGCCGAGGACGTCATCGCCTGGCTCGCCGAGCAGCCATGGTGCGATGGCAACGTGGGGATGATGGGCATCTCCTGGGGCGGGTTCAACAGCCTGCAGCTCGCGGCCCGTCGGCCCCCGGCGCTCAAGGCGATCATCAGCGCGTCCGCCACGGATGACCTCTATGTCGACAACATGCACTACATGGGCGGAGCGCTGCTGGCGGACAACCTCTCCGAGGCCACGGTGATGTTCGCCTTCAACTCCCTCCCGCCGGATCCGCAGATCGTCGGCGAGCGCTGGCGCGAGATGTGGCATGAGCGGCTCGAGGGAAGCGGGCTGTGGCTGGAGACCTGGCTGACGCATCAGCGGCGGGATGACTATTGGAAGCCCGCGTCCGTCTGCGAGGACTACAGCCAGGTGCAGGTCCCGGTGATGGCCGTGGGCGGCTGGGCCGACGGGTACACCAATGCGATCTTCCGCCTGATGGAGAACCTCGAGGTGCCGCGCAAGGGCCTGATCGGTCCGTGGGGCCACAAGTACCCGCATATCGGAGTACCGGGCCCGGCGATCGGGTTCCTGCAGGAGGTGGTGCGCTGGTGGGATCACTGGCTCAAGGGCACCGACACCGGCGTGATGGATGAGCCGATGGTGCGGGCCTGGATGCAGGACAGCGTCTCCCCCGCCGCGTCCTACGAGGATCGTCCGGGGCGCTGGATCGCCGAGGACCAGTGGCCCTCCCCGCGGATCACCGAGCGCGAGTACGTGCTGCGCGGCCACCATCTCGAAGAAGGCACGGCCGACGAACCGGACCGGGAGGTCTCCGTGCAGTCCCCGCTGAGCGTGGGGATGTTCGCCGGGAAATGGGCCTCCTACGCCGCGGTGCCGGATCTGCCCTTCGACCAGCGGGAGGAGGACGGCGGCGCCCTGTTCTTCGAGACCCCTGACCTGGCCGAGCAGCTGGAGATCTTCGGCCGGCCGACGTGCGTGCTCGAGGTCAGCGCGGACCAGCCGGTCGCGCAGCTGGCGGTGCGGCTCTCGGACGTGAACACGGCCGGAGAGGCGACCCGCGTGACCTACGGCGTGCTGAACCTGACCCACCGTGACGGCAGCGCCGAGCCGCAGCCCCTCGAGCCGGGAAAGACATACCGGGTGGAGGTGCCGCTGAACGGCATCGCCCAGTCCTTCCCCGCCGGGCACCGGCTGCGGCTGTCGATCTCCACCTCCTACTGGCCGCTGATCTGGCCGGCGCCGGAAGCGGCGACGGTGATGCTGAGCACCGGGTCCAGCAGCCTGCGCCTGCCGGTGCGACCGGCCCGTGACGCGGATGCGCATCTGCGGGAGTTCGGCGAGCCCGAGGCCGCGGAGCCGCTCGAGGTCACCGACGTCTCCCCCGGCGAGCACCACTGGCGGGTCACCCGTGATCTGGCGACGAACGAGTCCGTGCTCGAGATCGCCAATGACCAGGGCGAGTTCGTGATCGAGGAGACAGGCAGCAGGATCCGCCGGGCCACGACCGAGTGGTACAGCTTCCGCTGGAACGACGTGAACTCGGTGCGCGGCGAGACCCGCACGGTGCGCCGGGTGGAGCGGGAGGACTGGGGCGCGGAGATCACCACCCGCACGATCCTCACCTCCACCCCCACCGAGTTCGTGATCGACGCCCAGTTGGACGCCTTCGAACTGGACGCAGAGCGCGGTGACCCGCGGGTGTACTCGCAGAACTGGGAGCGGAGGATCCCCCGCGACCTGGTGTGAGGGCCGCTCCACTCCTCGCGTCCACGCCCTGCGCCGCCCCGAGGAGGCCCCCTGCTGCGCGTGGAGCACTCGCGTCACGGGTGGGTTCGCTCGATGATCTCCCGCATCGCGGCCTCGGCGGCGGCTGGCTCCCCGGCGGCGACAGCGCGGGCGACCTCGAGGTGCAGCGCGAGATCGTGCGCTTCCGGTGGCAGGCCAGCGCGTTCGCGCAGGGCACGGTCACGCAGCCCTTCCTCGATCACGGCACCGAGGCGGATGAACATGGCGTTGCCGGAGAGGCTGAGCACGGCGGTGTGCAGGGCACGGTCGGCCGCGAGGAACTCAGCGGGGTCCGAAGCCGAGGCGGCGGCCTGCATCACGGCAGCAGCCTGCTCGAGAGCAGTCAGCGCCTCCCGCCCGGCGAGTGCCGCGACAGGCCGCTCCCCCACCGCGCGGGCGGCGTCGGCAGCGGCGGCGGGTTCGATCGCGAGGCGCAGGGCGCGCAGTTCCGTGAGCTGTGCGGCGGCGTCGGGGCCGACGAGCCGCCAGCGCACCACCTGCGCATCGAGGGTGTCCCAGTGCTCCGGGGCGAGCACTCGCAATCCGACGCGTCGGCCGGCGGAGAGCATGCCGAGGGAGGTGAGCACGCGGGTCACCTCTCGCACCACGGATCGGGAGGCACCTGTGCGCACGACGAGGCCGTCGACGGTATCGGCGTGCCCGGCAGGCAGCTCACCGTCCACAATCTCCCGGCCCAGCTGGTCCAGGGCCCTCTCGAACGCGGTGACGCGGGCGGTCATGCCGAGGAGACGGGTGAGATGACCAGCTCATCGATCCGCACATGGGAGGGTGCCTCGAGCACGAACTGCACCGAGCGGGCGATGTCTTCCGGGGTGAGCATGACGGCCCGCGCGGCGGCGTCCGGCACTTCGGGGCGCTGCTGGAGGAAGTCGGTGGCGACATCGCCGGGACACAGGTGGCAGGCGCGCACCCCATGGATCGCTTCCTGCTGATTGAGCGAGCGGAGCAGGGAGGAGACGGCTGTCTTGCTGGCCGAGTAGGCCACTCCCGCGCCCGGCTGGAACGTCCAGCCGGCGTAGGAGGAGATCGCGACGACCACACCGCGGCTCTCACGCAGGGCGGGCAGGGCGGCGTCGAGGGTGGCGGCGACCGCGGTCAGATTGGTGGCGACGATGGCCTCGAACTCGCCCAGCTCCTGGTCGTCCCAGCGGCGCTGCGGAGTGTTCAGCCCGGCGGCGAGCACGAGTGCATCGAGCCGCCCGAAGTGCATGGTGACGATTTCGGCGGCGGCGGTGATCGCGGCTCGGTCCTGCACGTCCAGGGGGACGACGAGCGCGGTTCCGCCCGCAGCGGTGATCTCGCCGGCGACGGACTCGAGCGCGTCGCGTCGGCGGCCGCTGAGGGCGACCGCCCAGCCGTCGGCCGCGGCGGCAAGCGCGCTCGCGCGACCCATGCCGCTGCCACCGCCGGTGATCCAGACGGCGCGGGGGGTGGAGGTGGTCATGGGGTCCTTTCGCTGACGTTACGAGACCTGCGCCGCAATAGTATGCTTTTTCAGAACCTGCCGTCACAGCCGACGGCAGTGCGGCGAGGAGAGGACAGGCGATGGAACTGGACCTGCGGGACAAGACAGTGATCGTGACGGGCGCGGCCCGGGGCATCGGCGCAGTGATCGCGCAGCGCTTCGCCGCCGAAGGGGCCCGCGTGACCGCCTTCGACCTCGCCTTCCCGGAGGTCCCGTCACCAGAAGGCGACGAACATGCCTCCGCGCATCCGGTCGAGCAGGTGGTGTGCAACGTGACGGACCCGGACTCCGTCCGCACCGCCGTGGACGAGGTCGCGCGCCGTCACGGCAGCATCGATGTGCTGGTCAACAACGCGGGCATCAACATGCTGGGGACAGTGGCGGAGCTCGAATGGGAGCAGTGGCGGACCTGCTTCGACGTGAACGTGGGCGGGGTGTTCCTCATGAGCCAGGCCGTGGCCGAGCACATGAAGCGCGCCGGGAGCGGCCGGATCATCAACGCCGCATCCTTCGCCGCGATCGTCCCCAGCGTCGGCAGCGCCGCCTACGCGGCGTCGAAGTCCGCCGTGGTGCAGCTGACCCGGGTGCTCGCCTCGGAGCTGGGGCCCTGGGACATCACCGTGAACGCCTACGCCCCC
Source organism: Brachybacterium sp. AOP29-B2-41 (assembly GCF_052378395.1). Taxonomy (NCBI): domain Bacteria; kingdom Bacillati; phylum Actinomycetota; class Actinomycetes; order Micrococcales; family Dermabacteraceae; genus Brachybacterium; species Brachybacterium sp. AOP29-B2-41. The sequence continues at coordinate 3,521 of NZ_JBQSXR010000031.1, read as the reverse complement.
GGCATGGTCCCCACCGCCATGAACGGCTTCGCCGAGATGCCCGCCGAGGCACAGGACCGCCTGCTGGACACCCTCTCGCTGCGCCGCTGGGAGAGCCCGGATGACGTCGCGAATCTGCTGATCTTCCTGGCCAGCGACCAGGCCTCCTACCTCACCGGCGCTCTGCTGGACATCTCCGGCGGCAAGCTCGCCACCCAGATCCCGGCCGTCGCGCACGGGCGGTGAGCGGCGGGGCAGGTCAGCCCTTCGTGGCACGGGCGGCGAGGCCGGAGACGATGAAGCGCTGGGTGAACAGGGCGATCAGCATGATCGGGACGGTGACCACGGTGGCCGCCGCCACGGTCCCGGTGCAGGCGGTGGGCGACCTGCTGGGCGTGCTCACAGAGGCCTGCGATCGGGTCCACCGCGCCGAGATCCGCTACCCCGGGCACTGATCCGGGGATAGATCACCGAGCGCCAGCGCCTGACTGCATCCCCGTGACCGTTTCGTTACCCTCTTCAGTGCTGTCCACCTGAGGAGATCCGTGACCGCCCCTGCTGCGAGCACCCCGCACGCCGCCTCCGCCCCGCCCGCTGCCCCTATCCAGAAGCCCGGCTTCCGCCCCGACATCCAGGGCCTCCGCGCGATCGCGGTGATGCTGGTGCTGCTCTACCACTCGGGAGTCTCGGCGCTCTCGGGCGGGTTCGTGGGCGTGGACGTGTTCTTCGTGATCTCGGGCTTCCTGATCACCACGCACCTGCTGGAGTCCCTCGCGCGGGAGGGCCGGATCCGCTTCGGTGCCTTCTACGCCAAGCGCGCCCGACGGATCCTGCCGGCGGCGCTGCTGGTCGTGCTGCTGACGGTCCTGGCGGCGTGGATCTGGATGTCGCCGCTGCTGATGCAGGAGGTGCTGCGGGACGCGGCGGCGACCGCACTGTATGTACCGAACCTCCATTTCGCGCAGGAGGGCACGGACTATCTCGCCGGGACCACGCCGTCGGTGTTCCAGCACTACTGGTCGCTCGGCATCGAGGAGCAGTTCTACCTGTTCTGGCCCCTGCTGCTGGCGGCCGGGTTCTGGCTGTGCCGCCGCAGCGAGCGCCGTCTGATGGTCCTCGCCGCGGCGGCCACCGCGCTGTCGTTCCTGGCCTGCGTGGTGCTGATGGACGTCTCCCAGCCGTGGACCTTCTTCTCGCTGCCCACGCGGGCGTGGGAGCTCGGGGTGGGCGCGCTGGTCGCCTTCGCGCTGCGCTCCGGGGCGCGGTGGCTGCGCGATCCACGCACCGGCTGGCTCGCGTGGGCGGGCCTGGCGGGTCTCGCGGCCGTGGTGCTCACCTTCGATGCGGCGACCGCGTTCCCCGGCGCAGCCGCTGCACTGCCCGTGCTCGCCACGGCGGCGTTGATCATCGGCGGCGCCGCACCGGGCCGCCTGCACGCGAATCGCCTGCTGGGGCTCCGGCCGATGCAGTTCCTGGGCGCGATCTCCTATTCGCTGTATCTAGTGCACTGGCCGCTGCAGGTGATCCCTCAGGTGGTGACCTTCTCCGATGCCACCTTGCCGCTTGAGCAGCGCCTGGCGCTCGGGGCGGCGGCGGTGCCGCTGGCATGGCTGCTGCACCGCTTCGTGGAGCGTCCCGTGATCGGCTGGAGCGTGCTGCGTGAGCGGACGCCGCGGCTGACCGGGCTGGTGGCGGTGGGTGCCTCGCTGGCAGTGGTGGCGGCCTCTGGCGGGGTGGCGCTGGCGGTCCAGCAGCAGCCGCTGTCCAGCGAGCGGACGGCATCCCCCGAGGAGCAGGCGCTGGATCCTGCGGGCACCGAGTTCGTGCCCGCCAACCTCTCGCCCAGCCTCGACGACGTGGCGGGCGACAATCCGCCCGTCTACGACTCGGGCTGCCACAACGACCACGCCGACGCGAACCCCGACGGCTGCCAGGTCGGGGAGAACCCCGAGGCGCCACTGGTGTTCCTGGTGGGCGACTCCCACGCCGCCAGCTGGTATCCGGCGCTCGAACAGCTCGCCGCGCAGGGGAAGATCCGCCTGGACACCAACAGCAAGGACTCCTGCCTCCCCCTGGAGACACCGCAGAAATATCAGGGCGGATCCTACGTCTCCTGCGCGCAGTGGCGCCACGGCGTGCTGGAGCGAATCGACGAGGAACAGCCCGACCTGGTGCTGCTGGCGATGTTCAACAACCCCGGCCGGCTCTTGGACACCACCGGCACCGACCCGGCCACGCAGTGGCACGACGGGCTGACCGCCACGCTCGAGAAAATCGACGGCCCCCAGGTGGCAGTGCTGAGCGATGTCCCCTACCAGCGCCGCAGCCCGGATGCGTGCCTCTCGAAGCATCTCGAGGAGGCGCCGGCGTGCGCAGTACCCCGCAAGGACGGCTTCCGGGAGAACCTGGTGCGTGCCGAGGACTCCGCGATCGCGGAAGCCGGGGACGAGACGCACCGCGTGGACTTCACCCGCTACTTCTGCAACGCCGAGACCTGCCCCACGGTGATCGGCAGCACCGTGGTGTTCCGCGACAGCCACCACCTCACCCGCACGTTCAGCGAGCAGATGAGCGCGCCGATGTGGGAGCAGATCGGGCCGCTGGTGGTGTGAGGGCCGGGCCGGCTGAGCGCCGGAACAGGGCGAGCGCCCTTCCAAGAGGCCGGGTCCGTGAGAGTGTGTGGTCATGGCCGGAAAGAACCTGATCCTCAGCTCATCGAAGAGGAGCGCCGCGGTGAACGCTGCCCGCTGGGCGATCCCGCTGCTGGCAGCCGGAGCGCGCTGGCTCTCCGCGCATCCCGAGGTCTGGGAGGGGATCAAGGAACAGGCGGCGAAGCTGCAACGCACCTCCACCAGCAAGCCCGACGGCGTGCTCGAGACCGTCGCAGTGCTGCGAGAGCAGGTCGACTACCTCGCAGAGTCCGCGGATGACGCGGAGGAGGCGCGCAAGGCCAAGGACTGGGCGAAGCGCCTCGACAGCTGCGAGAAAGCAGCACAGCTCCTGAAGGCTCCGGGCGCGACCCGCAAGGACCGCACGACGCTCAAGAAGAGCGTCGAGAAGCTGCGCTCGGAGATCTTCGCCGCCTACATCGAAGAGATGGGCGAGGACGCCGAGAAGGCGGAGGGGCGCGGCGGCGCGAGGTGATGCTGGCCGACATGGTCGAGACTCTCCGCGCTATCGATTCTGCATCTCCGCACGCCGCTTCCCGTTCCTGTCATGGTCGGTCTGCAGCCACCCTTATGCTCGGTGAATGACTAAGAAACGCGACCTGGAACAGCACATCGCCGTGTTCGGAGAATCTGGAAGCGGCAAGACTGTTCTCCTCTCCTCCTTCTACGGAGCGACGCAGGATCCCGCGTTCATCAAGGACAACGAGTTCAATGTGGTCGCGGATGACACCGGCCAGAGCCATCGCCTGCTTTAGAACTATTTTAAGATGCGGAGCTCTGCTGAGGTCCCCGGCGGCAACCGATTCAAGGCCGACTCGTACGCCTTCTCGATCAAGCTGAAGAAGGCGGCCGCCGCCGCGGCGAAGGAAAAGC
>NZ_JBQSXR010000030.1:0-33683 GCF_052378395.1 Brachybacterium sp. AOP29-B2-41 | reverse complement strand
ACACGACGATGTGCTGGGCTCACCGTAACCGGGAGGCCGAGGGCGGGGCACTTTAGCCCCGGAAGATGGCGTGACTCACGTCAGCGATGCGTGAGTGCGCCGACGTGCACGCTCACCCGAGCCCAATCGCGCAGGGGCGTCAGTCTGCGCTCGCCTCCGGCGCCGCGGGCCCTACGGGCCAGCGTTGGACCAGCTCATCGCGCAGCACCCGGTCGCGGGCCTCGAGCACTGCGCCGAGCACGATCCCGAGGGCCATGACCGCCAGCGCTCCGAGCACGATCCAGGGGCCCAGTGGTCCGACCGCCCGCAGCTGCGGCCCCGCATCGGCGTAGGTGTCCCAGTCCGGCAGGCCCGCCACGAGGTCCACGAACCAGAGGGCGAAGCCCAGGCCGGCGGACGCCCCGGCGACGACGTGCCCCAGCTTCAGCACCGGGAGCTGCCCGCCCGCCAGGTAGCTGCGGAGGGCAGCGAGCGGCGGCAGTCCCGCCTGCGGGTCCGCGAGCGCACGCCGCAGCGCGCCGTGCTCCTGCCAGCGCGCCACGATCTCGCAGAGCGCGACGAGCACGACGCAGAGCAGCACCACGGCCGCGGCGATGCCGACCCCGAGCACGATGAGGTCCACCATGCGCTCCGCGGCGGGCTCCAGCTCCGCACGATCTCCTGCGCGCCCTCCGGGCTCGCGCTCGGCGTCCGGGTAGGCGACGGCGAACATCAGCTGCAGCCCGAGCAGCCCGATCCCGGCCGCGGCGGCGAGGACCGACAGCAGGGCCCGGCCCACGGCGTGGGCCCGGGCTCCGGGAAGGGTGCGCGAGGCCGGCGCGAACTCCTCCTCGGTCATCTCCCGCCCGGCCGCGACGATGCGATGCGCCTGGGTCCAGTGCTCCGCGAGCGGCGCGGCGTGCCGCTGCTGGATGCCTCGCAGCCAGGTCCCGGTCAGAGGGATGCCTGCGGCGATCGCCCCGAGCACCAGAGCTCCCCCGGCGAGGATCGCCGCCCCGCTCGCGTCGGGTTCTCCCAGCACCACGAATACGACGATCAGGTAGCAGAGCCCCAGACCGCTCAGCAGCACGATCGCAAAGACCCGGTACAGCCCGCCGCCCGTCGCCTGGGCACTCCCCCACTGTTGGGGATAGGGGACGGAGGTGGCCGGGGTGCCCTCCCGCCTGCGCGCTGCGAGCGCCCGGGCGGTCAAAGGGCCGTCCAGAGCATCGAGCAGCCCCCACAGGAGCAGCCCGGCCGCCCCGAGGATCATCACCCCGCCGGCGGAGGCCCGACCGACCAGGTCGATGGTGGTCCCCGCAGCGGTCTCGGGCAGCAGCTCCTCACTGATCAGCCCGCCGAGGATCGCGATGCCGAGCAGGCAGAGCAGACCGATCAGTCCCTGCGGCACCGCTGCGGCCGCATGCCGGGCGAGAGCAGGCAATGGCCCGAGCGGCAGCACCCGCCACCGGGAGTCGGCGAGGGAGGAGGATTCGCCGTGCGACGATGTGCGGCTGTTCATGTCGTCATCCTGCCGGAGCGGTCAGCCGTGCGTCAGGATTCCCACCAGGAAGTTCTCGGAGGGGACGCGGCTCCCAGATCCCGAAGCGCCGCTCCAGCCTCGGCTCGGGCGGCGTCAGCCCTCGAGCGTCCCCGCGCTCTGCCGGGGCTGCGGCGCCTCCGCTGCACGCACCCGCGGGGCCGACGCCGGGCTGAGGGCCACGGCCACCAGCACCACCGCGAGCGGCACCACCAGGGCGCCGCGCAGTCCGACCTCCTCGCCGAGCAGGCCGAGGGTGGGCGGGCCCACCAGGAAGGCGAGGTAGCCGATCGTCGAGGCCAGGGCCACGCGGCCGGCGGGGTTCGGGCCGGAGTCCCCGGCGGCGGAGAGGGCGAGCGGGAAGCCGAGCGAGGCGCCGAGGCCCCACAGCACCACGGCGGCGACGGCGACCGGCTGACTGTCCACGAAGGAGATCAGCGCGAGGCCCACCGCGGCGAACAGGGCGCTGACCATGAGCACCCGGGCGCGTCCCGCCCGGGCCACGATCGGCCCGCCGCAGAAGCGGCCGATGGTCATGGCGGCGGCGAAGAGCGCGAACACGATCGAGCCCATCGTGGGCCCGAAGCCGTGCCCGTCGACCATGATCAGCGGCAGCCAGTCGTTGGCGGTGCCCTCGGCGAGCGCCATCGCGAGCACGATCCCGCCGATGAGCAGCAGGCGGGTGTCCTTCCACAGCGCCGGGCGCGGGGCCGCGGCCTGCTCGACGCGCTCCTGCGCGGTGACCAGCCCGACCCCGGAGGGGACCGCGCGCAGTGCCCACGTCAGGAGTCCCGCGCCCGCCACGGCGGTCAGCACCAGGTGGGCGACCACCGAGAACGCCGCCGCATTGGCGAGGATGCCCAGGCTCGCCCCGATCACGGTGCCGAGGCTGAAGCATCCGTGCAGCGCGGGCAGGAAGGGCCGGCCGCCGAGCCTCTCGACGTCGGCGCCCTCGATGTTCATGGCGACCTCGCCGCCGCCCATCCCCGCCCCGAACAGGGCCAGGCCCAGAGCCGTCGCCAGCGGCATGCCGCTCGCGGCGCCGAGGGCGATGGTGGGCATCGCCACCACGACCAGCACGGCGCCGGCAGCGACCACCGGACGGGTCCCCAGCCGCATCACCAGCGGGCCGGAGGAGAGGATCCCGACCATCGACCCGACGGAGAGCCCGAACAGCACCAGACCCATCTGGGCGGTCGAGGCGTCCAGCAGATCGCGCACGGCGGGGGTGCGGGTGACCCAGGCGGACATGCTCAGGCCGGGCAGCAGGAACAGCGCGTAGAGCGCCCACCGGCGGCGGCGCAGCGAGATGGGCACGAAGGCTCCTCGAGAAGGATCAGGGGTCAGGCGGAGGTCAGCACGCCCACCAGGAAGCCGGGTGCCGCGGGGCGGAGGTCCCAGGTGGAGAAGCGCTGCACGAGGCGCAGCCCTCCGGAGGCGGCATCGGCCTCGAAGTCACCGAGATCGTCTCCGCGATCGAGTCCGAAGCCCACGACCAGCCGCCCCTCGGGAGCGAGATGCTCGGCGAGGCGGGCCAGGGCAGGCCTGCGCTCCTGGCCCGCGAGGAAGCTGAGCACGTTGCCGGCGCAGAGCTGCAGATCGAAGAGCAGCCGTTCGCCGTCCGTCGAGCGCAGGTCGAGGGCCGCGAGGTTCCCTGCTTCCCAGCGCACCCCGGGGTGATCCTCCCGGGCCACCTCGATCAGCTGGGGATCGAGGTCCACGCCCACCACCTGGTGGCCGGCCCGGGCGAGGTGCCCGCCGAGCCTGCCGGTGCCGCAGCCGGCGTCGAGGATGCGGGCGCCCCGCGGGGCCATGGCGTCGACCAGTCGCGCCTCGCCGTAGATGTCCTTACCGGACGCCTCGATCCGCCGCCACCGCTCGGCATAGCCCCGTGCGTGATCGGGGTTCTGCCGCACGGCGGCGGTCCAGAGGTTCTCCGGCGGGCCGGGGATGTTCGTCATCCCCCTATCGTGCCCCGTCGGCCGAGGGGGCGGTTCAGGCGGCGATGCGCGAGTCGTCGCGGATCTGGCCCACCAGCTCCTCGAGCATGTCCTCGAGGGTGACGATGCCGATCACGGTACCGGCCTCATCGGTGGCGGCGCCCAGGTGGGCCCCCGAATCCTGCATCGCGGTGAGCGCCTGTCGCAACGGCTCGTCGGACCTGATCACGGGCAGGGTGCGGATGCGCTCGGCGGGGATCGGGTGCTCGCGCTGCTCCTGCACGGAGTCCAGCAGGTCCTTGATGTGGACGTAGCCGATCAGCATGCCGTCGGCCGCCTTCACCGGGAACCGGGAGTACCCCTCGACGGCGGCGGCCTCGGCCTCCGCCGCGGTGACCCCCTGGGGCAGGCTCGAGACCTGGTCCAGCGGGATCACCAGGTTGGCGACGCTGCGGGCCTCGAAGCGGAGCGCTCCCAGCAGGAGCGCCTCGTCGTTGTGCTCGAGCAGACCGCCCTCACGGGATTCACTGACCATCGCCGCCACCTCGTTGCGGGTGAAGACGCTGGTCACCTCAGCCTTCGGTGTTACTCCAAGCATGCGCAGCACGAGGTTGCCGCAGGAGTTCAGCAGCCACAGCACGGGCTTGATCAGGGTGACGATGCCCATCAGCATCGGCGCCAGGATCAGCGCCATCCGCTCGGGCCCGGCCAGGGCGATGTTCTTGGGCACCATCTCGCCGAAGACGACGTGGAGGTAGGTGATCAGCGACAGCGCGATCACGAAGGAGATCGGGTGCACCAGCGCGCTCGGCACGCCGATGGCCTCGAAGGGCACCTCGAGCAGATGGGCGATCGCCGGTTCGCTGATCGCGCCGAGCGCGAGGGAGCACACGGTGATGCCCATCTGCGCGCCGGCCATCATCAGCGAGACCTGCTCCATCGCGGAGATGGTGACCTTCGCGGCCCACTTCCCCTCGAGTGCCTTGGGTTCGATGATCGAGCGGCGAGCGGAGATCAGCGCGAACTCGGCCCCCACGAAGAAGGCGTTGAAGATCAGCAGGAACAGGGTCAGGGCGAGTCCGGTCGTGGTGCTCATCGGCGCTCCTCCTTCTCGTGCTTCTGGTGCTTCTCGTCGTCCCGCTCGCCGTCGTCCTCAGTCGCGGCGGGCTCGACCTTGACGTGCACGGTCTCGATGCGGCGGCCATCCACCTCGGTGACCTCGATCCGCAGCCGGGCAGGGTCCTCTCCAGGGGCGGGGTCGGTGTCCACGAGGACCTCGTCCCCCACCTCTGCGAGCCGGCCCAGCTCCATCGTGATCAGTCCGCCGAGGGTGTCGTAGTCCTCGTGCTCGGGCACGGTGACCCCGAGCCTGTCGGTGGCCTCGTCGGGCCGCATGCGCGCGTCGAGGTCCCAGGAGCCGTCGGCCTCCGGGGTGTCGTCCATCTCCTCGTCATGCTCATCGCGGACCTCGCCGACGATCTCCTCGACCAGGTCCTCGAGGGTGATCAGCCCGGCATGGTCGCCGAACTCGTCGACCACGACCGCCATCTGCAGACCACCGGCACGCAGGGTGTCCATCAGGTCGTCCAGCGGAACCGTGTCCGGGACGAAGGTCGCGGTGCCCATCACGGAGTCGACCCTGGTGCCGGGCCGCTCGTCGAAGGGGATGGCGAGGCCGTGCCGGATATGGGCGACGCCGATCACCTCGTTCTCGTCGTCGAGCACCGGGAAGCGCGAGTGGCCGGTGAGACGGGCCAGCTCGAGCAGGTCCGCGACTGAATGGTCTGCCTCCAGGGAGTCCATCCGGCCGCGCGGGACCATCGCGTCGTGGGCGCGACGGTCACCGAAGGCGAGGGTGCGCTGGACCAGGGAGGCGGTCTCCTCGGCAAGGGCGCCTTCGTCGGCCGAGCGCTTGACCAGCACGGAGAGCTCATCAGCGCTGCGAGCAGAGCTGAGTTCCTCCTGCGGCTCGACGCCGAGTGCACGCACCACGGCGTTGGCGTTGCCGTTGAAGAGACGGATCGGGAGGCGGAAGATCGTCGTGAACAGCCGCTGGAAGCCGACCACATAGCGCGCGGTGCGCAGCGGTTCCGCGATCGCGAGGTTCTTGGGCACCAGCTCGCCGAAGATCATGGTGACGCCGGTGGCGAGCACCAGCGCGATGATCACGGAGATGGACCGCGCAGCGACCGCTCTCAGACCCGCATCCACCAGCAGGGGACCGATCAGGGCGGCGATAGCGGGTTCGGCGAGGAAGCCGATGCCGAGGTTGGTGACGGTGATCCCGAGCTGTGCTCCCGAGAGCTGCGTGGAGAGAGTCTTCATCCCCTGCAGGACACCGCTGGCGCGCTTGTCGCCGGAGGCGGCGGCCGCTTCCACTTCATTGCGGTTCGCGGTGATCAGGGAGAACTCGGCGGCGACGAATCCGCCGCAGGCGGCGATCAGCACGAGGCCGACCGCCAAGGATATGAGGGGACCGATCAGGTCCATGGACGGATCCCCCCGGATGATGCATCTGTACTCAGGCCCGAAGGCCTGGGACTGTCACTCGGGGCGTCGCTGGCGGCGCTCATGATCTCCTGGTGCTCCTCATGCCCCGCTCCGGCTCTCGAAGGGGGATGACGGAATGCTACAACCCGATTCCTGAGAGTGGGGGCAGGTGTGCGGGGCCACTCAGCGCTCGGTCCGATGCTCGTCCCGATGCTCGTCGGCCCGCCGCTGCAGGAATGCGGCGATCGCCCGCAGCTCGATCTCGTCCACGGCGTGCGCGAGGTACGGCCGACGCTCCTCCTCGAGGCGGGTGTGTGCGCTCATGAACGTCCGGACCTGCTCCTCCCGCTCGGCGTCGAAGTGCGGATCCATACCGCCGTGGCCCCACAGCGCGGGCGGCGCGGCCTCAGCGAGCGCGGCATCGCCGGGCATCGCGGCGGGGAACGGGAAACCGGAGAGGTTCACCACGAAGCCCAGCGCCTTCGCATCGCGACGTAGCAGCTGCAGCGCGAGCGCTCCGCCCTGGGAGAAGCCGATCGCGCCGACGACGGGTGCGCTCTGCGCGGCGATCCACGCCTCGACCGCTGCGGCGGAGGTCTGCAGCGACTCCGGGCGCTCCGGATCCACCGGCATCTCGAACCAGGCGTAGCCCTGCACATAGGAGTAGATGCCCCGCAGGGAGACGTAGGTGAAGTGCGGCGGGAGGTAGGGCACCAGTCCCGCGAGGTCGCCCTCGTGGCTGCCCAGGCCGTGGAGCAGCAGCACGATCGGCGGCTCGACGAGGCTGTCGGCGCCGGTGTCGGTGTCGGTGCCAGCGCCGGTCGAGCGCAGCGCGGCATCCTCGTCGATCCGGGTCGCGATCAGTTCGATCGGCGCGTACTGGGGTGCATTCGTCATGACAGCAGGCTAATGGGCACGGCGGCGGGCCAGCGGAGAGGACGGCAGGCCAGCGGGCAGGGGAAGACCCCCAGGTCGCGCGGTGCGCTGGTCGGATGGACGAGATCCGACCCCTGGGGGTCCCGGCAGCTCGGTGGTATTCGCTGCGCGTCCGGATGAACGGTCGCCTCAGCGGCGAGCCACCTCACAGGTCCTAGAAGAAATCACTTCTCGGATCACCTCCTCTCGAGTGTCCGACCACCGTAGGACGTCCCGCCGGCGACCGCAATGGATTAATCGCAGACGCTGACATCGATTGACTTTCGATAGATACGCGGTGATACTCGATGCATGTTCTCTCGTCTGAGCGTTGATCTGCTGCGCATACTGCTGGGCATCGCACTGCTGCTCACCGCGATCCTGCAGCTTGTGGTCCTCCCCTGGCTCTCCGGCGTGCTCGCCGCCGAGCTGCCGGCCGAAGCGTTCATGCGCTGGCCGATCCTGCTGCTGTCGATCGCCGGCCTGGCGTGCGTCGAGGTAGCGCTCGTGTGCACGCTGCGCCTGCTCGGCATCACCCGTCGCGGTGAGGTCTTCGCCGCCGGCTCCCTGCGCTGGGTGGACGGAATCATCGGGGCCTTCCTCGCCGCGAGCGCGGTGTGCGTGGGAACGCTCGGCTACCAGTCCTTCACCGTCGGCGGTCCCCCCGCCTGGATGCTGCTGCTGGTGCTGGGGGCGATCGCCGGGGTCGGGATGGCACTGCTGATGGGCGTGATGCGCACGCTGCTGGTCCACGCCACGATGCTGCGCGAGGAGATGGAGGCGGTGATCTGATGCCGATCGTGGTGCGGATCGATGTCGAGCTCGCCCGGCGCAAGCTCTCCGTGGGCGAATTCGCGGAGCGCGTCGGGATCTCGCCGGCGAATGTCGCGGTGCTGAAGAACGGCCGCGCCAAGGCGGTGCGCTTCAGCACCCTGGAAGCGATGTGCGAGGTGCTCCAATGCCAGCCGGGAGACCTGTTGGAATGGGTTTCTGAGAAGGACGACGACAGACCTTCCGACGGGTGAGGTCGGCATGTGAGGATGGTGGGCGGCCGCATCCCCGCGCTCGATGAGGAGTACCCGTGCAGTCCGTCCTGACCGATTCCCTGGAGAAGGTGCTCGGCGAGACCGCGCCGCGCCCCGCCGAGCTGATCGGCGGCGCCCACGCCTCCGGCTTCCTCGGGGAGGTGCTGTCCGTGCAGGTGGCGCTCCGGCTCGAGGAGGACTCCCTCGGCACAGTCCGGGTCCGGCTCGCCGGCCCGCTCGCCGACCGTGCCCAGGTGCACGCTGTGCGACGCGTCCCCGTCTCCTCCCCTGCTCCGGAGAACGCCGACGAGCACTACCTGGTCACCGCCCCGGGCGAGTACCCGGACCTGCTCGAGCCACTCCGCGATGACTCCGTCCACGTGACCCCCGGCCGCTGGGAGTCGCTGTGGATCGACGTCCTCGCCACGGAGGAGGCCGACGCCGGCGACCACGCCCTCACGATCACCCTCTGCGGGGAGACAGGGGAGCAGGTCCTCGCCGAGCACACCGCGCAGTTGCGCCTCCACCCTTACCGCCTGCCCCCGCTGTCGATCACCAACACCCACTGGTTCCACGCCGACAGCCTCTCCACCTACTACGACGTCGAGGTGTTCTCCGAGCGCCACTGGGAGCTGATCGAGGCCTTCCTCGCCTCCGCGCGGGCGATGGACGTGAACTCGGTGCTCACCCCCACCTGGACCCCACCGCTGGACACCGCCGAGGGCCACACCCGGCCGTTCGTGCAGCTGATCGGGATCCGTGAACTGGACGGCTCCTATGCGTTCGACTTCTCCCGGCTGGACCGCTGGCTGGGGATCTGCCGGGAGCTGGGCTTCACCGGCATCGAGATCGCGCACCTGTTCACGCAGTGGGGTGCCCAGCACACCCCCGCGATCCAGGTGGAGACGGCCTCAGGCCTCGAGCATCGCTTCGGCTGGCATGTCTCGGCCACTTCCCCTGACTACCGTCGGCTGCTGGAGGCGATGATCCCTGCCCTGCGCGCCCATCTCGAGGAGCACTGGGACGGGCAGGTCCTGTGGCACATCTCTGATGAGCCGCACCAGAATCAGCTGGGGTCCTACCGGGCGGCGAAGGGCCAGGTCGCAGATCTGCTTGAGGGCGCCCAGGTGGTCGACGCGCTCAGCTCCCTGGTCTTCGCCGAACAGGGCGTCGTGGACACTCCGATCGTCGCCACGAACCACGCGGGCCCGTTCCTCGAGGCAGGCAGGCGCCCCTGGGTGTACTACTGCGTCTCCCAGGGCCGGGACGTCGCCAACCGGTTCATCTCGCTGCCGTCGGTGCGCAACCGGGTGCTGGGCCGGCAGCTCTTCGCCTTCGACGCCCCCGGCTTCCTGCACTGGGGGTACAACTTCTGGTGGACGCAGTTCTCGCTGCGCCCGATCGACCCCTTCGAGGACACCTGTGCCGGCGGACCCTTCTTCGGCGGCGATGCCTTCGCGGTCTACCCCGGGCCCGACGGCAGCCCCTGGCTCTCCCTCCGGCACCGCGTTTTTGCGCAGGCCATGGCCGATCATCGGGCGCTGACCTGGCTCGCAGAGCTCACCGACCGGCCCAGCGCGAAGGCCCTGATCGACGAGGGCGGCACCCTCACCTACTCGTCGTTCTCCTATGACGTCGGTGAGCACCTGCGGGCGCGGCATGCGGTCGACGAGAGGATCCTCGCGGCGCTGGCCGCCTGAGCCTCGACCCACTGAGCCTCGACCCGCTGAGCTTCGACGGCCGGAGCCTCAGAGCTCGGGCAGCTCCTGCTCAGCGGTCTCGGCCTCCATGCGGTCCTCATCCCGGTTGCCCTGTTCAGCGGCGGTCGAGTCATCGCCTCCGCGGTCGCGGTCGGCGTCGAAGCCGTAGCCGTCGGCGTTGCGGGACTCCGGCCCCTCGGCGAGGACCCGGTCGGTCTCCAGTGCGTCGTCGATGCTCACCTCACCGGGCCCCTCGTCGGCTCCGCGCGCATATTCGTCCTCGCTGGTCGCGGCGATCTGGTCGAGCTCAGGATCCTCGGCGGGATTCTGCGGATTCTGCGGCTGTGTCATGGCTTCCTCCTGGAGGCGGGTCAGCTGAGGGAGTTGATGATCGCCGCGTTGAAGGCGGCGAGGTCATCGGGGGTGCGTGAGGTGATGAGGCGGGAGCCGGCGGAGTCGTCGATCACCACCTCCTCATCGGTCCACTTCCCGCCCGCGTTGGTGAGGTCGGTGCGGATGGTGGGGACGGAGGTGAGCTCGCGACCGTCGGCCAGGCCTGTCTCGACGAGCAGCCACGGCGCGTGGCAGATCGCTGCGATCGGCTTGCCGTCGGCGGCGAAGGAGCGCACCAGGAACTGTGCGGTCTCGTCTGCGCGCAGCGAGTCGGCGTTCAGGGTGCCGCCGGGCAGCACCAGGGCGTCGAAATCGGCGGCCTTCACGGAGTCGTGGGTCGCGTCGACCGGAACCTCCGGGCCGGGCTCGCGATCGCGCTCCAGGGTCGTGACCACGCCGGTCTCCGGAGCGGCGACGGTGACGGTCGCACCCGCCTCGCGAAGCGTCGCGAGCGGCTTTGTGATCTCGTCGGTCTCCGTACCGAAATTGCTGGTCAACAGCAGGATCTTGCGTCCTTCGAGGGTGCTGTTCATGGCGTCTCCTCACGTCGGGGGGTCGGTGAGGCGACCGTATCACCGGCCCTCCCGGCGGCCCCGACCGATCGGACGCGCGGGAACCGGGGCGGGCGGGTTCAGGTCCCGCAGAACGTCAGGAAGTGCTCTCCGCCGTCACCGGCCTCCTCGAGATGCGCGTGCTCCGCCCGTCGCTCGAACGGGCGGCCGACCGCGTCCAGCATCGTCCGCACCGGCTGAACATCCCCGAGGTGCGCGGCGCGCAGGGCGGCGTCGAGGTGCACGTTCCTAGGGACGATCGCGGGATTCACGTGGGCCATGTTCCTGCGGGCGGTCTCGGCCGGCGGTCCGTCGCCCCGCAGGCCGCGCAGGCGCGCATCCCAGCGCTCGAACGGCGCCGGATCCTTGAACAGGGCTGCTGCGGAGCCCTCGCCGAGCGCCCGGAAGAACCCCGTGTGGTCCACCTCCTGCTCCTCGAGCAGGTCGAACAGCGCTGCACCGAGCTCCTCCACCTCCGCGGTTCCCACTCCAGCCTGCTCGGTCTGCTCGCCCCGCGGAATCCCGAGCTTCGCCGCGAGTCCGCGCCCATGGGCCTCCAGGTACCACCCCTCATACCGCTCGAGCACCGCGGTGGCCTGTTCGATCGCCTGGTTCGGATCCGCGTCGAGCAGCGGCACCAGGGTCTCGGCGAAACGGGAGAGGTTCCACAGCGCGATCCCAGGCTGGTTCCCGTAGGCGTAGCGGCCGCCACGGTCGATCGAGCTGAACACGGCGCCGCGGCGGTGGACATCGAGCACGGCGCAGGGCCCGTAGTCGATGCCCTCGCCGGAGAGCGCCATGTTGTCGGTGTTCATCACTCCATGCACGAAGCCGGCCAGCATCCACTGCGCCACCAGCTCCGCCTGCGATCGAACGACCGCCTCGAGCAGTCCGAGCGGCCCGTCGGCCTGGGGATGGTGCCGCTGGATCGTGTATTCCACGAGGCGTTCCCGCGCCTCGGGATCCAGGTGCCAGGTGGCGTACTCGAAGGTCCCCACGCGCAGATGGCTGGCGGCGACCCGCACCAGCAGCGCGCCCGGCTCCGGCGTCACCCCTTGTCGCGGCGCGATCTGCTCCCCGGTGCTGAGGACTGCGAGCGCCCGGGTGGTGGGGATCCCGAGGGCGTGGAGCCATTCACCGATGACGGCCTCGCGGAGCATCGGGCCCAGCGGCGCCTTCCCATCGCCGCCACGTGCGAAGGGGGTGCGTCCGGCGCCTTTGAGATGCAGGTCGCGGCGGTGGCCCCCGGTGTCCACGAGGTCGCCGAGCAGCACCGCCCGGCCATCTCCCAGCTGGGGGTTCGGGCTGCCGAACTGGTGCCCGGCATAGGCCTGCGCCGTGGTGCCGTCGATCTGCCCGGTGAGCAGCGAGAGGCCCTCCTCCCCGCGCAGCCAGGCCGGGGAGTATCCGAGCTCGCGCGCCAGCTCCTCGTTCAACCACACCAGCTCGGGGTGAGGGGGCGCCTCTGCGCGCCAGGGGACCGAGAGCTCGGGGACCGCGGCGGCATAGGACTGCTCCAGGGGGATTTCCATCCCTCGATCCTCCCACCCGCTCGACCACCGCCGGAGGTTGACGCCCGCTCCCCGGAGCCGTCACACTGGGAGCACATTGTGCAACCGGGTTACCAAACCGTCCCCGGACAAGCGATCACGAGGGCGGACCGTTCGATGACCACAGCCTCAGCAGTGCGCCGATCCAATGCCCGCGACTGCCTGCTCGTCCTGCGGGAGGCGGGCCGCGCGCTCACCGTCGCCGAGCTCGCCGCCGCCACCGGGCTCTCCCGCCCCACCGTCGATGCCGTGCTGCAGGACCTCGGGGCCGCCGGTGCCGCCATCCCCGCCCCGGTCGCCGCCTCGGGCGCGGCGGGGCGCCCAGCTCGTCACTTCTCCTTCGAACCTTCGGTCTCGACCATCGCGGCCCTGGACATCGGCGCTCGCACGGTGCGCTGCCTGGTCGCCGACGCCGCCGGTCAGGTCCTCACTCGCGCCGTCGTCCCTCTGAACGACCCCGATCCGTTCGACGCACTCGAACGAGCGGTTCGCGAGACCGGGCACATGCCCGGTGCCCTCGGCATCGCCGCCCCGGGCATCCTCGGCCCCGACGGTCGGATCACCCAGAGCCTCGCCGCGCCCGACCTCGTGGGCCTGGATCTCTCCGGAGAGCTCGGGCGGCGTCTCGGCTGCCCGGTGGCGGTGGAGAACGACATCAAGCTCGCGGCATTCGCCGAACATCACCTCGGCGCGGAGACGGACAGCATGCTGTTCGTGCAGCTCGGCAACCGGATCTCGGTCGCGGCGATCCTCGAGGGGCGGATCCTGCAGGGCGCACACCGACTCGCCGGTGAGCTCGGCAGCCAGCGGGGAATGCGCTGGACAGAGAGCTCGCAGCGTGGGCGCCTGCGATGGTCCACCGGCGACGAGGCCGAACCCCTGCTGGACCGGGCCGCCCATGGTGACGCCGCCGCACAGCGTGAGATCCAGGAGTTCTGCACCCAGATCGCGCCACGCCTCGCCACCGTGCTGCTGACGCTCGACCCCGCACGGGTGGTCATCGGAGGCGGCCTCTCCCGCGCCGGCGACACCCTGCTCGACCCGCTGCGACGCGCGCTGGACGAGCTGCTGATGACCGGGCAGCCCACCGAAGTGGTCGCCGCGCGGCTGACCACCGACGGCGCCCTGGTGGGCGCCCTCGGCCTCGCCTTCTCCCATGGCTCCGCTCAGATCTTCGGGATCCCCGACGTTCCCGCGCCCTGGCCCCGCCTGCTGGACGCCCGCGCCTGACCCGCCTCGCCCCGACTCGACCTGACTCGACCAGAGCCCGACCTCCCCCGCCCTCCCTCGACTGCGAAGGATCCGCATGACCTCCGACATCACCTTCGGCTTCAGCTCCTACAGCTTCCACTCCAAGCTCTCCACCGGAGAGATGACACTCCCGCAGGTCATCGAGTGGGTCGCCGCGAGCGAGGGCGAGCATCTCGAGCTCGCCGTCCTCGGCGACGATCCGAGCTCGCCGATTCCGAACATCGCCTCCGACCCCGCGTACGTGGCACAGATCCGAGCCGCCGCAGAGGCTGCCGGGGTGCCGCTGACCAACCTCGCCGTCGGCGCGGACCTCTCCTCCGACGATCCCTCCATCCTGGAGGCGCAGATCGAGCGGGTGAAGAAGTATGTGGATCTCGCCGAGCTGCTCGGGATCACCCGGATGCGCCATGACGTGGTGCCCCACACCGGTCACGAGGGTGACGACACACCCCTGTTCGAGCAGGTCCTACCCACGATCGTCGCCGCCTGCAAGCAGATCGCCCAGTACGCCGCGACGAAGGGCATCACCACCAGCCTCGAGAACCACGGCTTCTTCGTGCAGTCCGCGGAGCGGGTGCGTCGGATCATCCACGCGGTCGACGAGCCGAACTTCCTGACCACCTTGGACGTCGGCAACTTCGTGTGCGTGGACGAGATGCCCGAGGTCTCGGTCGCCCAGAACCTCCCGTACGCGATGGTCGTGCACTTCAAGGACTTCTATCTCCGCCCGGCCGACGCCGCTCCAGGCGCCGGCTGGTTCCGCAGCCGCGGCGGGAAGCACCTGCGAGGAGCGGTGGTCGGCAACGGCGACGTCGACCTGCGCGCGGTCGCCCGAGCGATCGAGGAGTCCGACTTCGCGGGCTTCGCCGCGATCGAGTTCGAGGGCTGGGAGGACTGCCTGCTCGGCTGCGAGCGCGGGATCGCCTACGCCAAGAGCCTGTTCGCCTGACCACCTGCACCCACTGCCCGACCCCTGTGCTGTCCAGCCCACCTGTCACGAAAGAGATCTCCATGTCAAAGTTCCGAGTCGGCGTCATCGGCGCCGGCAGCATCGCCCAGTGCCACCTCACCGCGTATTCGAAGAATCCCGATGTCGAGCTGATCGCGGTCGCTGACATGAATCTCGAGCGGGCGCAGTCCGTGGCCGATGAGTTCGGCGCCCGACGTGCGTACGCCGATCCGCAGGAGCTGCTCGCCGACCCCGAGATCGACGGCGTCTCCATCTGCACCTGGAACAACTCGCACGCCTCCTGGGCGATCGCCGCCATCGAGGCGGGTAAGCATGTGCTGGTGGAGAAGCCGATCGCCCGCACCCTCGCGGAGGCCGAGCAGATCCAGCAGGCGGTCGAGGCGAGCGACCGGGTGGTGCAGGTCGGCTTCGTGCGCCGCCATTCCCCGAACTGCCAGGTGCTGAAGTCGTTCATCGACGCGGAGGAGCTGGGAGAGATCTACTACGCCAAGGCCAGCTGCATTCGCCGGGTGGGCAATCCCGGAGGCTGGTTCGCGGACAAGGAGATCTCCGGCGGCGGCCCGCTGCTGGACATCGGCATCCATGTGCTCGACCTCTGCTGGTACCTGATGGGCAGCCCCAAGGTGGTCTCGGTCAGCGGCAACACCTACGACAAGCTGGGCAGCCGCGGGAACGTCACCACGATGCCCCGCTACAAGGTCGCGGACTACGACCCCAGCAGGAACACCGTCGAGGATCTCGCCAATGCGGTGATCCGTTTCGAGAACGGCGCCTCGTTGCTGCTGGACTGCTCGTACTCGCTGCATGCCACCAAGGACTCGATCGATGTCTCGGTATACGGCGAGAAGGGCGGCGCGGTGCTCGAGCCCGCGCTCCATATCGCTACCGAGATGCATGACTCGGTGGTGAACATCGAGCCGCAGATCGCCTCCCGCACCTTCGAGCTCGGCACTGGCTTCGCCAACGAGATCCAGAACTTCGTGGATGCTTCGCTGGGCCGTGCGGAGTCGATCGCCCCGGCGTGGCACGGGGTCGAGATCGTGCGCATCCTGGAGGCGATCTACGAGTCGGCAGCGGCGGGTCGGGAGATCTCTCTCGTCTGAGGTGGGCACGGGGAGGGACATGCCACCCCTGTGAGACCCCTGCTCGTACCGCGGGGCGCAGTGCGAGGGGGTCCCTCACATCGATGTCAGGTCCGCCAGGAGTTCTCTGCGAGCGTGGCGCTCTCGCCCTTCGAGCTGGCCCCGGGGTCGGATCAGAACGGCGGTTCGGTCTCGTCGCGGGTGGCGCCGGGTGGGATGATCCGGCGCCCTCCTCGGCCGGGGTGTGCCGTCGCGAAGGCTGCGGCGCGCTGCTCCGCAGCCCTCTCCGCGCGGGGGCGGGCCTTCTCCTCAGCATGGAGGCGGACCGCCTCATCGTGGACGCGCTGGTGTGCTTGCGAGGCGCGCTGCATCGCCATGACGGTGTGCGGGGTCAGGAGGTCGGTGTCCTCTCGGGCGCGCGCACGGATCTCCCGGTCGATCATCCATGTCGTCTCCAACGCCCCGGCAGTGGTGGTGCCGTCACCCTGTCCGGGGTCGTCGGCCGGGTCTCGTTCGGGGTCGATCCGTCCTGCGGTCTTCATCTGGTGGTGCTGCCAGCACAGTCGATGCAGATTCCACAGCGAGGTCTGCCCGCCCTGATCAGGGTGGTCGTGGTCGTATTCGATGATGTGGTCGTCCTCCGCCGCCATCGCCGTCGGCCGACTGCAACCAGGGACCGCGCATATGGGGTGGCGCAGCCTCAGCAGGAGCCGCATCTGTGCGGTCGGCTGATACGTCGTGGCGGTGACGGGGAGGTACGCTCCCGTGATCGGATCCGTGAGGATCCGCTGCCAGGTGCTCTCCCCTGCCGCGAGCTCTCGCGCGAGCTCCGCCGGGATCGGGGTCATGCCGTCCAGCATCGCCGGTGCTTCATCAACGCCCATCAGCGTTGTCGCCGGGACCGTGACGAGCAGCTTGTACGGCGTCGAGGTCTCTTCCACTGTGTCGAGGTCCAGGATCGAGTGGGTCAGGATCGCGTACCGCAGGGTCCGCAACGACATCGCCGCGCCGCGTTCGGCCAGGTCACGGTCGATGTCGAAGGGCAGCGGGCCCTCCTCTCCCGCCTCCAGCGCAGCCCGCTGTGCCTTCTGCACGGTCCGGGATGCGACGTCGAGCCGGTGCGCAAGCGCCTTGATCTCTAGAATCGGGCCCGTCACCAGCAACGATGCCGTGCCCTTCTCGGTGTTGATGTCCACGATCTCCACGTCGCGCGCCATCACGGGCGGGGTAGGCAGGTCTCCTGCGGTCGCGAGCTTGACCGCGAGCCGGACCTGCCTCTCATAGGTGTCCTGCGAGATCGATGGCAGCTCCACCGCCGCCATATGTGCATCCACCTCACGTGCCTGCTCCTCGGTCAGCTGACGAACTCGGCGAAGCAGATAGTGGTGCCAGTCCTCCGGCAGATCTCCGCGCCGCAGGTACGTGAAGGTCGATGGCATCCACTCGACGGCGGCATGTGCGTCGCGCACCTTCGCCCACGCCTGGAAGTACGTGCAGCGCAGCCCGGCGGCGACCTTCAGCGCTGTCATATCCGCGTCCTCCAGCGCCCCGCGGACCTCAGGGTCCTCCCGGAAGAACGTCGCGAGCTGGCGGAGGTGATGGGCATACAGGCTCGCCCGGGTCCGCAGCGTGCGATGCAGGGCCAGCACCCGCCCCGCCTCGAGGCTCCCCTCCTCGACCTCCTCCAGGAGGTACTTCTCATCCAGCACCCGTCGCGCCCGCACCGACCACTCCGTCAGCTCTGCCGCAGCGTCGGGCGGAGGCGCGCCCTCGGGCGCAGGCGCCCCTTCAGGGGGCAGCGCGTGCTTGGAGGGCAGCGCATCCTCCGCATCACGCTCGAACCCCTCATGGTCCTCGAACTCACCCACCGAGCTCACCCCCTCCCACACTCGAGACCTTCACGAATTCGCCGGGAGGAAGCACCCATACATTGGGAGCGAGCACCCGTGCTCTTCGTCAAGACTATTCGTCATCGCCCACCTACCCAAGCGTCATCAGCAAATGGGGATAAAGTTGTGGAAAAACCACCCGTGTGGAGGAACGGTCGCCTGAGCCAAGGTCACCGACGACCCATTGCCCCTGTTCCCGCAGCTTTACTTTCGCACCCCGGGCAGGCACGACATGACCAGCAGAAAGTGCGCAATTCTCAGCACAGATAATGCCGCGGTCGGCACCCGAGAAAGGCTCTGTGCACACCTCATTTCCACGAGTCAAGACAACGCCGGAGAATGTGGATAAGCCACACCTGTGGAGGATCAATAGTGATGATGCCGCGAGCATCTCGTTCACCAGCCTCACGGCAGTGGATCCGTGCGCAGACCCACCAAGGGATCATCGCCGGCTGTCCCGTTGTCAGGCCGTGGTCAGCTGCCCGCGTTCAGGCTCCTCGATGGAGTCACCCCCGCGCCTCCGCCCCACACACCACCGCTCGCACCACGCCCCCAGGTCTACGGGCCGTCCAGGACGGCGTAAGGTCGACCTATGACGGAAGAACGCACCACGTACCTCCTGGTGGACGGCGAGAACATCGACGCCACGCTCGGGGTCTCGGTCCTCGGCCGACGCCCCCAGCCCGACGAGCGTCCGCGATGGAACAAGCTGCTCCACCATGCGGAGATGTCGTGGCAGCAGGAGGTGAAGGGCCTCTTCTTCCTGGCCGTGGAGGACAGCCTGCCCTCCGGCTTCGTCCAGGCGCTGATCGCCATGGGCTACAAGCCCGTCCCGCTGCGCGGTGAGGGCAAGGTCGTGGACATCGCGATCCAGCGCACTGCGGAGGCGCTGCTGGCCCGTCCGGCGGACGTCATGCTGGTCAGCCACGACAAGGACTTCGTCCCCCAGATGGAGAACCTGGCCGCGACGGCCGGGCGGCGCACCGCACTCGTCGGTTTCCGCGAGTTCATGGCAGCAGATCTCCAGGACATCCCGGGGATCGAGTTCCACGACCTCGAGTACGACGTCGCCGCGTTCACGAGCCGGCTGCCTCGGGTGCGGATCATCAACATCGACGAGTTCGATCCGCTCGAGTTCATCTGAGGCCCCGCAGAGTCAGCCGGGGCTGCCGCACGTGGAGATGTCCGCGTCACGTACCGGTGCATCACACGAGCAGGTCACACGGATGATCAGCTCCTTGCGAGTGAAACCTGCTCACATCCACTTGCTGCGCTTGAAGATCACGAAGAGCAGCACGCCGAGGGCGATCATCATCCCGATCGCCATCGGATAGCCGTACGCCCAGTGCAGCTCGGGCATGTCGTCGAAGTTCATGCCGTAGATCGCACCGATCAGCGTGGGAGCGAAGAGGATGGCGGCCCAGCCGGAGATCTTCTTCATGTCCTCGTTCTGGCGCTGCGCGACCAGGGTCGCGTTGACGTCAAGGATCTGGGAGAGGGCATCACGCAGGTCCCGCACGCGCGATGCGGCCCGCGCCAGGTGGTCGCCGACGTCGTCGAGGTAGGCCTGCAGCTCGCCGCGGATCTCGTACTTCCCGAAGCCGGCCTGGAGATCGTCGATCACGTCGCGCAACGAGGAGATCACCTGCTGCATGTCGATGACCTCCTGGCTGAGCCGATAGATCCGCTCGGCGACCGCGGCATCGCCGCTGAACACCTGCCGCTCGATCTGCTCCTGGTCGACCCGGAGACCCTTCAGCACGGGGTCGTAGCCGTCGACGATCGTATCGAGCACCCGGTAGAGCACGGCCTCCGGGCCAAGCTCCAGGAGATTGACATCCTCGAGCACCGTGCGCTCCCGACGGGTCGAGGTCAGCGGATGCTCGTCGTCCAGCTGCGGGCCCGGGGTGCCGTCGATCCAGGTCCCGTCCTGGCACAGCACCGCCACAGCGCCGGGTCGCAGCAGCAGATGGAACTCCGCGAAGTCGACCTCCTCCTCGGCATCTACGTAGCGGGCCGAGCGCACCACCAGGAACAGGACGTCTCCGTACCGCTCGAGCTTCGGACGCTGATGCGCGTTGAGCAGGTCCTCGAGCAGCAGGGGGTGCAGGTCCCAGGAATCGCCGAGCTCCATCACCTGCTCGCGGTCTGGCCGCGGATAGAAGAACATCACCATCCGGTCCGGGGCCGCGCGCGAGAATGCCAGGGCATCGGCTATCGAGTCCCCGTCGGGCTGGCGGCTGGGGACGCCTCCGGCGACGTAACGAGTCGTTGGCGCCGCATCGCCGCTGTGCTGGGTACGCCCGTCCGCGTGCGCACGGGCCCGATCGGGGCGGCGTTTCCTGGACGGGCCGAGTCGTCGCACAGACATCCCTCTACTCCTCTTTCCTCTCCCCACAGGGAGTCGTCATACATCGTCCCGGGCGTGGCGCTCGTGGCGACCGGGTCGTGATCGTGGCGATCACGCCGGCAGCGTGACCACACCCTCCACGAAGCCGATCACGTCCGCGATCACCTCATCGCGATTGGTCTCGTGGAAGATCTCGTGCTGGGCACCGGGGTAGGTCTTCACGAAGGTCTGCGGGCCCCGCAACGAGTTCAGCCCCTCCCAGCTGGCGGGGAGGGGCACCAGACGGTCCGCCTCGCCGTGCAGGTAAAGCAGCGGATGCTCGCCCACGCTGCCGACCTCGTCGATCGTGGCCATCGCCTGCTGCAGGCCCTCAAGGGTGGGCCGAGCGAAGTCGCCGTGCCACACCAGCGGGTCTGCGACGTAGGCCTCGCCCACGGCAGGGTCACGGGACAGCGTGCAGGGGTCGATCGGCGTCGACGGGATCTCGTCGAGCGCGAGCAACTCGTCCACGGTGGCCCAGGAGCCGAGCACCGGGCCGGAGAGTACGGTCGCCGCAAGGGAGTCCGAGTGCAGCTGGGTGTAGCGGGCGGCGATCATCCCGCCCATGGAGTGGCCGATCAGCACGACCGGCATTCCGGGATGCTGGGAGGCGGCATGCTGGACCACTAGGTCGAGATCGTCGACCACCGGCGCGTAGTCGCTGATCAGCACCCTCTGGCCATCGCTGCGGCCATGGCCGAGGTGGTCGGCGGCATAGACCGCAGCGCCCGCCGCCTGCAGCTGGGCAGCGACCCAGTCATAACGGCCCGTGTGCTCGCCGTAGCCGTGAGAGAGCACGGCAACCCAGCGTGGGGCGGGGCGGGTCCAGGCACGGCCCGCGAGGGTGCCGCCGTGGCCCACGAGGGAGAACTCAGCGGCAGTGGAGTGGGCGTCAGGACTCATGTGGCCATGATGCCCCGTCCTCGCCGCACCTTCTGCCCGTCGTCCTCGTCTCCCGCCGATGCTGGACTGCGGTCACGCCAGATCAGCCGCACCGGGATCCTGGTCTGCGCGACCGACGCCGGGCCCTGCGCGATCGAGAGGCCGGACCCCGCTCGATCGTAGCGCCCACCCGAGTTCTTCTGTCCTGACAATTGAGGCCTCCTCTGCCATATCCACCGTATGATGTGAACGACACCTCTGACGGAGGTGTCCATGAGCCCGCATGCATCCGATCCGTCCAGCACTCCAGGTCCCGATGGTTCACGTCGGCCGGTGGTGACGATCTGGGAGGAGTACGGCTCGGGTGCGGATGCGGTCGGTCGCGCCGTCGCCGAGCGGCTGGGACTTCCGTATCACGCGCAGGCATTCAGCTCGGAGGACATCGAGGCGGAGGGCGCACCGCAGGACCAGTCCGCCACCGCGCAGACGATCCAGAGCCGGGTCAACCTCTCGCAGGTGCTCGCAGCGATGGGCGGCGCCTTCGGCGGCGGGGACGGGATGGAGTACGTCGACGCACAGCGCGATAAGCGCGAGCTCATCGACGACAACAACGCCACAGTGCGCCGCTACGGCGAAGAGGGCGGCGTCATCGTCGGCCGCAACGCGACCAAGATCCTCGCCAACCGGCCCCGCACCCTGCACGTCCTGCTCACCGATGCTGCCGAGAGCCGCGTGGCGCGGACGGCAGAGCTGGCGGGGATCTCCCTGCAGCAGGCGGAGAAGCGCCGCCGGCAGGACGACAAGGTGCGCACCGACATGTCCACCTCACTCTATGGCTGGGATCCGCGAGAGCCGGTGCATTACGACCTCATGATCAACACCAGTCGCATCCCCCAGGCCACCGCGGTGGAGGCCATCGTCCATGCCGTGGAGCGCGCCGGCAGGCTGGATTCCTGACCGACGCGGACATGAAGAACCCCGGTTCATCTCGATGAACCGGGGTAATTCCTGCGGTGCGCAAGGGGGGACTTGAACCCCCACGCCGTTTCCGGCACACGGACCTGAACCGTGCGCGTCTACCAATTCCGCCACTTGCGCATTCCTTCGGCACCGGGACTCTAGTCACCAAGACCGAAGATTCCACTAGGTTACCCCTGCAGTACCTTCAGCCCAAGCCGACGCCCCGCACAGTAACGAACGCCACGTCCCGGCAGGTGTGAGCTCGGCTCAGCGCATCGATTCCGCCTCGGCGAAGGCCTCCTCGATGTCCGCCGGGTCGATGCGACGGCGGGCCACAGCGATGTAGAGCACCGTCGCCGCGAGCACCGCGGGGACGCCCACCATCGCGGCGATCTGCATGCTCGGCCGCACCGTGATGGTCGCGAAGACCGCCGCGAGTCCCACCAGGCCGACGATCGCGCTCCCGATCCCGCCCGGCATGTGGAAGGTGGCGCCGGTGACGTGCCGCCGCCGGTAGGCGATGAAGGTGCACAGGATGAGCGCCCAGACCAGGATCACGGCGAACACGACCAGGCTCATCATGTAACCGAAGACGCCGCCCACGCCGCTGAGGTTCAGCAGAGCCGCACCGAGCAGGCCCACCGAGCTCAGGGCGATGCCGACCACGGGAACCCGGTGCTTCGTGGTGCGGGCGGCGAAGCGGGGTGCCAGGCGATCCACGGCCAGGGAGTGGATCATCCGGCTGCCGGCGTAGAGATTCGCATTGGCCGCCGACAGAGCAGCGATGAGCACCAGCAGGTTGGTGATGTGGGCGGCGCCGGGGATGCCGAGCTGGTCGAAGACCATCACGAAAGGGGAGGTGGCGACGTCCTCGCCGGTGCCGGCGGCGGTGCGCCACGGCACCAGGCACAGCACGATCGCGATGCAGAACACATAGAAGAAGGACAGTCGGACCACGGTGGTGCGCGCGGCGGTCCGGATGGAACGGGCCGGGTCCTTGGCTTCAGCGGCAGTGATCGACAGCAGCTCGATGCCACCGAAGGAGAACATCACGACTGACAGCGCGATCCACACCGGCGCCCAGCCGTTCGGGGCGAAGCCTCCGTCGGCCGTGAGCTGGGCGAGCCCGGGTGCGGGGGTGTCCGGCAGGCCGAAGAGCACCAGCACCGCACCGACCAGGATGAAGACGAAGACGGCGATCACCTTGATGGAGGACAGGAAGAACTCCACGATGCCGAAGGAGCCGACGCTGATGAGGTTGATCGCGATGATCAGCGCGGCGAACAGCAGGATCCCGGCCCAGATCGGGATCGCCGGCACCCAGTAGGCGAGGTAGGCGGCGCAGGCCACCAGCTCCGCCCCGGTCACGCACACCGTGACGATCCAGTACAGCCACCGGGTGAGATAGCCCCAGAACGGGGAGAGGTAGTGGGCCGCGAGGGTGCCGAAGCCGCCGCGCACGGGATGGCGGGAGGCCATCTCCCCCATCGCCAGCGCGACGGTGGCGGCGATCAGGGAGCCGAGCGCGAAGGAGATGATCACCGCAGGGCCGGCGATGCCGATCGCTTCGCCGGAACCGAGGAACAGGCCGGTGCCTAGCGCGGAGCCCATGGCGATCATGGCCATCTGGCCATGCCCCAGGGAGCGGGCGAGCGAGCCGTGAGGCGTGGACACGGTGTCACGGGGTGGAGAAGTCACCGCTCGAGCGTAGCCCCCGCGAGTCGCGCCCTCACGCCCGGCCGATCCGAGTCACATCATTGCGGGGAGCTCACGCCCCGCGGTAACGGTCGATCGCCTCCTTGGCCTCCTTGAGACCCGCGCCGGTGTGCTCGCGATACGCCTTGATGGCCTGGATGGTCCGACCCTCGGCGACCAGGCGCACGCACTCCTCAGGCATGCGGGGGCCGACGCCGCTCTCCAGCTCGCGCAGCTCTGCACTGCTCACGCCAGCGCGCGCGGCGAGCTCGTCCACGAGTCCCTCGAGGTCGCGGACCCGTGCCTGGAGCGTCTCGATCTGCTTCTGCTGCTGCCTGCTGCCGAACATGGGGGCCTCTCTCTGACTGCAGCGCTCGCACTGCAGAGTTCTCACTGCAGCGCTCTCACTGCATAGGTCGATGGATCAGGGCGAAGGTCACGGGGTCGCCGCTCGCGGAGAGCGTGGGGTAGAGCTGGGCCTCGAAGGGTGCCGGGCTGGCGTCCTGGGTGCCGGTGCAGCGCACCCCGGTGTGGCCGGTGCTCTCGCCGACGATGCCTTCGCAGGTCTCGAGCGTATCGCTCAGGCCGAGGCTCTCGAGCTCGGCCTGGACCCGTTCGACCAGTCCCTCCTGCTCGAGCAGCGCCGGGTCGTCGAAGAACAGCGCGGTCGGGCCGTAGTGGACGCTGACCTCGGTGTCCATCACCATCTCGGCCTGGACCTGGGCGAGCTGGCCGGCGACCACCAGGGAGTGGTCCTCCTGGCCGGAGACTCCGCTGAGCACCGGGTAGGCCGTGACCGGGTCCTGGGTGGAGGTGACGGTGCAGTCCACCGGGCTGCTGCTGCCGCCCTTGAGGGTGTCCTGGCAGGTGACGTCCGCCGGTTCCACGCCCGCGACTCCGGCGGCGATCTCGGCGAGGCGGTCCGGTGCGACGTCGCTCCCGGGGGAGTCGTCGGTGGCCATCGGCGCGAGGCTCAGCACCGGGAACTCACCGACCGGGGCGTATCCCTCCGAACGACCCTCGCCTTCGGTGGTCGCCTCTGCCTCCGTCGTCGCGGCTCCTGTCGGTGCAGCCGCTGCCGTGGTCTGCGCAGGGGTCGCTGAGTCCTCGTCGTCCCCTCCGCCGCTGCAGCCGGACAGCGCGAGGGCGAGTGCTGCGGCACCGGCGGCGGCGAGAACCGAGAATGGTCGTAGGGTCGTGCGCATGCGTCCCCCTGCTGCTCGTGCGGTGCGGCGTCCCGGGCTGCTCAAGTCCCCCGCAGAACGTACCCCATCAGGGTCGATGCAAAGAAGCGCCCCGCACCATCGCTGGTGCGGGACGCTTCTGGCCGGCCCGAGGGCCGAGGGGCTGATCAGGCCTGGGCTGCAGCGCCCTTCGCCGCGATGACCTGCACGAGCAGGTTCGCGAAGATGTCCTCGTGGAGACGGACGGTCGCCCTGTGCTCGCCGAGCGAGCGGATCGGGGCCACGAACTCGACCGTGCGACGGTCGATGTCCTTGTCGAAGATCGCCTTGACGCCCTCGGCGACCTCCTTGGAGGAGACCGCACCGAAGAGACGGCCGTTCTGGCCGGCGCGCTCGGCGATGACGACGGGCTTCGACTCGAGCGAGGCCTTCAGTGCCTGCGCCTCTTCGATGCTGGCGATCGCACGCTTGCCGCGTGCCGCACGGATCTGGTCGAGCTGACGCTGGCCGCCCTTGGTCCACGGGGTCGCGAGACCGCGGGGCATGAGGAAGTTCCGGGCGTAGCCGTCCTTGACGTCGACGATATCGCCGGCGGCGCCGAGACCCGAGACCTCGTTGGTGAGGATGAGCTTGGTGGTCATGTGTTTCCCTTCCTCGCTCAGCGACCGGAGGTCGAGTACGGCAGGAGAGCGATCTCGCGGGCGTTCTTCACGGCCCGCGCGATCTTGCGCTGCTCCTGGACGGACACGCCGGTGACTCGGCGGGCGCGGATCTTTCCGCGGTCGGAGACGAACTTGCGCAGCAGCGCAGCGTCCTTGTAGTCGACGGTCTCGACTCCCGCGGCCTTCAGCGGGTTCTGCTTCTTCTTCGGGGGACGAAGTGAGGGCTTGGCCATCGTGGTGCTCCTTCTTTCTGAGGGGAGCCCGGGCATGCACCCGGGATGGAATGGATCAGTGTGTTGCGTCGATCGCCGAGGCGATCAGAAGGGAGGGTCGTCGTACCCGCCCTGGTTGCCGCCGCCGGCCCAGGGGTCGGCTGCCGGGGCGCCCTGCGGCGCACCCTGCGGCGCGTTGCTGTAGCCGCCCTGACCACCCTGATTCCCACCGTAGCCACCCTGGCCACCGCCCTGCGGGGCGCCGCCGCCGAAGCCGCCACGGCCGCCTCCGCCGCCGCCGCCGCGCTGGACCTTGGTGGCCTTCGCGGTGGCGTACTTGAGGGAGGGACCGATCTCGTCCACGTCCAGCTCGATGCTGGTGCGGTTGTTGCCCTCACGGTCGGTGAAGGAGCGCTGCTTGAGACGCCCCTGCGCGACGACGCGGGAGCCCTTCTCGAGCGATTCCGCCACGTTCTCCGCGGCGTCGCGCCAGATGGAGCAGCGCATGAACAGCGCCTCGCCGTCCTTCCACTCGTTCGACTGACGGTCGAAGGTGCGGGGGGTGGACGCGATGGTGAACGACGCGACCGCAACGCCGGACTGCGTGAAACGCAGCTCGGGGTCGGCGGTCAGGTTGCCGATCACCGTGATGACGGTGTCATTCGCCATGGGGGCTCCTCTGCTCCAGGATGGGGTGGGGTGGTGCGGGGGTCAGCGACCGCAGGTCACTTGGCGTCGTCGCGCGGGGCCTTGACCTTGTCGTCGAGACGCATGACCTTGGTGCGCATGATCGACTCGTTGAGCCCGAGCTGACGATCGAGCTCCTGCGCGGTCGATGCCTTGGCGGTGAAGTTCAGGACGATGTAGATGCCCTCGGACTTCTTATCGATCTCGTAGGCGAACTTCCGCTTGCCCCAGACGTCGACGTTGTCGATGGTGCCGCCTTCGGTCGGAACGACCTGGACGAGCTTCTCGAAAGTTGTGGTGACGGTCCGTTCGTCGACGGACGGGTCGAGGATGACGACCATTTCGTACTTACGCATGTTCTTGTACCCACCTCCTGTGGTCTCTGCGGCCACGGTCTCTCCGTGGCAGGAGGGTTCATGCCGCCCGCTAGAGCATCGGCGATGCACGTCACGGACCGGCCCAGCCTACCTGCGCGCTGGACCATCGGCCAGAGGAGGCCGACGGGTGCGCGGCGCATCACAACGACGCATCACAGCGGCGGACCACAGGTCGAGCGTGGATCAGCTGCGCGGCGGACGACCCATCGCCTTCCTGACCCGGGCATACCAGCCCCCGGTGCTGATCCCGCCGGCGATCCCGCCGCCGGCGACCACCCCGGCGGTGCGACCCTGGAGCTGCGTCCCGCAGCGGTCGCAGAGCTTCCGGCCGGTGATCGAGGTGTACGCCTTGCCGCGGATCTTCCTATTGCACTGTTCGCATCGCATGACCCGATGGTGCCATCTCAGACGGGGCGGGTGCCTCCGCGGCCGTTCGTGCCCGAGGTCGCACCGGGGAGGGCATCGACAACGTCGTCCTTGCCGGAATTCCCGCCTCCGCGACCGGCGCTGGTGTCCCCGCCGCCCTGCTCCTCAGAGGTGGGCTTCTCGGTGGGCTGCGTGTTGTCGCCGCCGTTCCCGTTCCCGGGCTTGGTGGTCGGATCCGCCGGCTTCTCGCTGGGCTTCTCCGAGGGCTTCTCGCTGGGCTTCTCGGAGGGTTCCTCCGACGGCTCCTCGCTCGGCTCCTCGGAGGGTTCCTCGCTGGGTTCCTCCGACGGCTCCTCGCTGGGCTCCTCCGTCGGCTCCGGCGCCTCCGTAGTGGGCGGCGGGGGCGGCGGGGGCGTGTAGCTCCGCTCGCGGTTCTCGTTGTCCAGTCGGACCTTCTCGGGGAAGTCGAGCATCTCCTGACCCTCGAGGGAGGGTGCCATGATGTCGCCCCAGACGTCTGTGGGAGCCGTGCCGCCGGTCATGTTCTTGGCCCCGCCGAAGGGAGTGAGGGTCTCCTCGGAGCCGTCCTCACCGGGCTGGAACATGCCCACCGCCGTCACCAGCTGCGGCGTGAAGCCCACGAACCAGGCGGAGCGGAACTTCTCCGAGGTGCCGGTCTTGCCCGCCACCGGGCGGCCGTCCATGGTGTCCAGCAGCGATCGTGCGGAACCCACCTTCGGCGGGCCCTGCAGGGCGACGGTCGCGTTGATCGCCACCTCCTCGTCCATCGCCTGGGTGTCCGTGGCCTCGTGCTGGTAGCGCGAGGAGCCGTCGGGCCGGGTCACGGACTCGACGATGAAGGCGTCCCGGTGCACGCCGCCGGCGGCGATGGTCGCGTAGACCTCGGCCATCTCGACGACGGTCGGCGAGGCGGAGCCCAGCACGTTGGAGGGCTCGGCGTTCAGGCCGGGGGTGCCCTCGGGCAGGCCCAGCGAGATCGCCGTGTCCATGGTCCGCTGCGGGCCGATCTCGAGGTTCGCCTCGGCATAGGCGGTGTTGATCGAGCTGGCGGTGGCCTTCTCCAGGCTCACCCGGCCGTAGTCGACGTCGTTGAAGTTGTTGACCTCCCAGCCGCCGGGGACATCGGGGAAGTCCTTCGGGGAGTTGCCGTCCCAGCGGGAGTCCAGCGGGAAGCCGTCCTCGAGCGCGGCGATCAGGGTGAAGGTCTTGAAGATCGAGCCGGCCTGCATCCGTGACTGGGTGGCGTCGTTCTGCGCCTGGGCGACGTAGTCCGGACCGCCGTACATTCCACGGATCGCTCCGGTCGACGGATCGAGGGTCACGGTGCCGACGCGGTTGTTCTCGGGCCGGTCGTCCGGCAGGTTGTCGACCGCCTGGACGGTGTTGTTCTGGATCGTCGGATCGATCGTGGAGACGATCGTGAACCCGCCGGTGTTGATCTCGTCCTCGGTGAAGCCCGCCTCGATCAGCTCGCCCCGCACCTGCGCTAGGAGGTAGCCCTTGGTGCCTCCGAGCGAGTTCTCGTTCTTGGGCTCGATGGTTTCGGGGAAGGTGAGCGCGTCGCCCTCTGCGGCGGTCAGCTGGCCCTCGTTGACCTGCCGGGTGATCACGCGGTCCCAGAGGCGCGTGGCCTCCTCGGGGTTGTTCGCGGGGTCGTAGGACGAGGGGGCGGGGATCACGGCCACGAGCAGAGCCGCCTCCGCCTCGGTGAGCTCGGAAGCGTCCTTGCCGAAGTAGGCCTGCGAGGCCTCCTGCACGCCGTAGGCGCCACGGCCGAAGTAGATGGTGTTGAGATAGCGGGAGAGGATCTCGTCCTTCGACAGCTCCTGGTCGATCTTCAAGGCCATGATCGCTTCCTTGGCCTTGCCCACATAGGACGTCTCGGTGCCGGTGTAGTACCGCTCGACGTACTGCATGGTGATGGTCGATCCGCCCTGCCGGGCGCCGCCCTGGAGGTTGTTGACCATCGCGCGCACGATGCCGCGCGGCGAGACGCCGCGGTTCTCGTAGAAGCTCGAGTCCTCGCTGGCCACCACGGCCTGCTTGAGGCTTTCCGGTATCTCGTCGGCCGGCAGCTCGGTGCGGTTCACCTCGCTGAACTGGCCCATCTCGGTCTCGCCGTCCGCGTAGTACACGCGGGAGGTCTGAGCCAGGGCGAAGTCCGAGGGCTCGGGGAGCTCGGTGTCGTTGTACAGCCAGACGGCGAAGCCGAGCCCGGCCAGCACCATCAGCGCCATCGCGCCGACGATCATGCGCAGCGAGGGGATCCAGCGCCAGGGGTTCTTCGCCCCGGCCCGCGGATAATTCAGGAAGTTCGTGGCCGCGGCCTTCTTCTTAGTGCCCTTGCGGCCCTTGCCGGCTGCGGCGGTGCCGGCGTGGCGGGCATTGACCGAGGTGCGGGGGGTCGGTGCCTTCGCTCCTGCGCCGTTCTTGGCTCCGGCACTGCTCTTGGCTGCTGCGCTGTTCTTCGCTCCTGCGCTGGTCTTCGCCGAGGCGGTGCGGGAACTGCCCTTGGCGTCCGCCCCGGAGGCGGAGCTGCGGCCGGTGCGGCTGGCGCCCTTGGCGGCAGAGTGCTTCGCGTCAGGGCCCTTCGCGGACTTCGCTGCAGACGTCGAGGAGGATGCGCGGCGCACACCGGCTGCGCGGCGTGCACCACCGCCCGCCGAGTTCTTCGACGAGCCGCGGGACGAGCGTCGGGAATCGCTCATGACTGCTCCTGGTCCTACGAGGGGGCGGACGGTTCCGCGCGCACCGCTGGTGCACGGCCTCCCAGTATGAGCACGACGTCCCGGCCGACGGAACTCCCTGGCGTCGAAGCACACAGGGTGTGCACGTCCGGTGCGGCCCTGCTCACACCTGCCGGGCGGCCCACCAGGCGCGGAGCTCCTCGATGGCGCGCTCCTCGCCCAGCGGACCGTGCTCCATCCGCAGTTCGAGCAGGTGCTGATAGGCCTCTCCCACCACCCGGCCGGGCGGGAGGTCCAGGATCTGCATGATCCGGTTGCCGTCGAGGTCAGGACGGATCTTCCCGATCTCCTCCTGCGTGGCGAGGTGGTCGATGCGCGCCTCGAGCTCGTCATAGGCGAGGGCGAGGGAACGGGCCTTGCGGCGGTTGCGGGTGGTGACGTCGGCGCGGGTGAGGCGATGCAGCTGCGGCAGCAGGTCGCCGGCGTCGGTGACATAGCGGCGCACGGCGGAGTCGGTCCATGGCGACTCGACATAGCCGTGGAAGCGCAGGTGCAGCTCCACCAGGCGGGCGACCTTCTTGGTGGTGTCCTTGTCGAAGGTCAGCGCGCGCATCCGCTTCGCGGTCATCTTCGCCCCCACCGTCTCGTGGAAGCGGAAGGTGACCACGCCCCCCTCCTCGAAGCGCCGGGTGGCGGGCTTGCCCACGTCGTGCATCAGCGCGGCCAGGCGGAGCACCAGGTCAGGGCGCTCGCAGGGACCTCCGGAGCCGGCCGGGGACTCGAGGTCGATCGCCTGGTCGAGCACCGTGAGCGTGTGCTGGTAGACGTCCTTGTGGTGGTGGTGCTCATCGACCTCGAGCTGGAGTGCGGGCAGCTCCGGCAGCACGTGCGCGGCCAGGCCCAGAACGGTCAGCAGCTCGAGCCCGCCCCGCGGGTCGGCGCCCAGCATGAGCTTGACCAGCTCTTCACGGACCCGCTCGGCGGAGACGATCGTGATGCGTTCCGCGAGCTGCTCGATCGCGTCGGCCGTCGTGTCCTCGATCCGGAACCCGAGCTGGGAGACGAAGCGCACCGCTCGCATCATCCGCAGCGGGTCGTCGGTGAAGGACTGGGCGGGGGCGACAGGGGTGCGCAGCAGGGTGCGGGCGAGGTCGCCCAGCCCGTCGAAGGGGTCCACCAGCTCGAGCGAGGGGAGCCGCACCGCCATCGCGTTGACGGTGAAGTCCCGGCGGGACAGGTCGCCCTCGAGGCTGTCGCCGTACTCGACCTGCGGTTTACGGCTGGTGGGGTCGTACGACTCGGTGCGATAGGTGGTGATCTCGACCTTCACCCCGTCGCGCACCCCGCCCAGGGTGCCGAAGTCGCGGCCCATGTCCCAGATCGCACCCTCGCGCGTCCATCCGCGCAGGATCGCTTCGGTCTCGTCGGGCCGGGCGGAGGTCGTGAAGTCCAGGTCGGCGCTGGAGCGTCCCAGCACTGCATCCCGCACCGGACCACCCACCAGGGCGAGTTCGTGCCCGGCCGCCTCGAACAGCCGTCCCAACTCGTGGATCTCCTCGGGCAGCGCCCGGAACATGGAGGCCGCCCGGGTGCGGGCGGTGTCGAGGCGCGCGGCGGTCTCGTCGACGGGATCGGTCACGGGAGGTCCTGTCCTGGTTCGGTGCGGTGCTGTTCAGTGCGGTGGCGTTGTAGAGGTGTCGTGCACCTGCAGGCCCCTACGGTAGCGGCCGCTTACAGTGTCACCATGCCGTCGTTCCCGCTGTCCGTGCGCCCGGTGCTCGCGGCGCTGCTGACGGCACTGGTCATGGCCTCATCAGTGCTGGTGAGCGGCTCGTCGACCCTGATTCCTGCCGCGCATGCGGCGCCGGCGCCGCCTGCTGCACCCGCCCCCGCGGCACCGCCGGGAACGAGCGCGGATGCTGCCGTGAGCATGGATCTCGTCTCTCTCACCCCCACTTCCCTCGCGCCGGGCGGGACTCTCGAGGCGCAGGTCGAGGTGACCAACACCTCCTCCGAGCCGCTGTCGGACCTGTCCCTCGATCTGCGCACGCGCAGCGCTCGGGTGACGGATCGCGCCGTCCTGGCCGACTGGCAGTCCAACAGCTCCCCCGACACCTCCGGGACGGCGCTCGCCAGCTCACCCGCGCATCCGCAGCTGGCACCCGGGGAGAAGACCCTGCTCACCGTGCAGATCGCAGCGGAGGAGCTGGACTACTCCGCAGAGCCCTACTTCTGGGGCACCCGGCGGCTCTCGCTCACCGTCACGTCGGAGGAGCAGCCGCTGAGCACCCTGCGCACCTTCGTGGTGTGGCGGCCCGCGGACGCCACCGACACCATCACCCAGTCGGTGCTGCTGCCGCTCGCCTCGGAGGATGCCTCCGCCGCGGTGAGCGACCCGGAGGCGTTCGCGAGGTCCTCCGAGTCGGGCCGGCTCGCGTCGGTGCGGGGCCTCGCAGAGCGCGAGGACGTGGACTGGTGGCTCGATCCGGCGCTGCTGGATCCGCCGCAGATGCCCCTCGAGAACGATGCCGACGGGCCGGCCGAGGGCGATGCGGACGAGGACCTCCCCCTCGGCCCGGTGCGTGAATACGCGCCCGATCCACGCTCCGCCGAGCTCGCCGCCCTGCTCGAGGAGTCCATCGGCGAGCGGACCGTGCTGGCGATGCCCTATGCCCAGGCGGACCCGGTCAGCCTGCAGCGGGCGGGGGTCGAACGCCTCGCCGGGGTGGTCCATGACCGGGGCGATCAGGTCTGGGAGGAGCACGGGATCGAGCCCCGTGCCGCAGCACTGCCGGTGAACGGCACCGTCGCCGATCCCGAGCAGCTGGACTCCGTGCTCGCCGCGGGCGGGACCTCCGCCATCATCCCCGCCAGCTCGCTGCGGGAGTCCCTGAGCTCCACCGTCACCCCGAGCTCGGTCGGCATCTACGAATCGGCGCGCACCCCCGGCGCCCAGCTCCAGCTGCTGACCCCTGACCCCGAGCTCTCCGCCGAGTTCTCGCTGCTCACCGAGGGGTCCGATGCCGAGCAGACCCAGCAGCGGCTCCTCGCGGAGACCGCGACCATCGCCTCCGAGTACGCCAGCGCACCCCGACATCTGCTGATCTCCCCCTCGGCGGATGCGGTGCTGGACCCGGCGGCGGCCAGCGCCGCGCTGGATGCCCTGGCGGAGGCGCCCTGGATCGAGGCGGGCCGCACCAGCGCCCTGCTCGATACGGCCGATCACCAGGACTGGAGCACGGACCCCCGCAGCGAGAGCGAGGAGCTGTACGCCCTGGGACGCATCACCCCCGAGGACGTGCACCCCAGCGGGCCCACCGACAACGGGCGCTGGGGCACTCTGGCGGAGGCAGAGGAGCCGCAACTGCTGGATCCCGCCGCGCTGATCGAGCTCGATGCCGCCTGGGAGCAGGTCGACACGCTCGCCGCGGCGATGGACGACGACTCCCCGCTGGATGCGTCCCGGCTCGAGATCCTGGCCGGCACCTCGCTGCGCTGGCGCGGCGAGCCGGAGATCCCGGCAGCCCGCGCCGAGGATGCCTCCGCCCGCGCCGCGCAGCTCCAGGACCGCATCGAAGTGGTTCCCGCCTCGGGATACAACGTCATCTCCGACGCCGTGAGCGTCCCGATCACCATCAGCAACGACCTGGACACCCCGATCACGGTGCGCATCCAGGTCACCTCCGACCGTCCCCTGGTGAAGATCGGTGAGTCAAAGATGGTGGAGATCCCCGCTCGGGGCCAGATCGACGCCGCCGTGGACGTGGAGGCGATCGCGAACGGCACCGTCACCCTCACCACCGTGCTCACCACGGAGGACGGCCGCGCCCTCACCTCCCCGGTCGACGTCCCGCTGACGGTCAACCCCTCCTGGGAGAACTGGACCACCCTGCTGCTGGTGATCGCGATGGGTCTGCTGGTCGTCGTGGGAGTCGCGCGGGCCCGCCGCACCGGATCCTCGACCCGGGCACCGGCCATCCGCGGTCCCGAGGACCCGGTGGAGCTCTCCCGCTCCGGCCGCTCCACGCTCGACACCAGCGCCGCCGAGGAGGTCTGGTCGCGCAGAGCGGACACCAGCACCAGCACCGACGCGACCCCAGATCCAGACCCGAGCACAGCGCACCAGAGCACGACGGACCAGAACGAGGAGGGCCACCGATGAGCACAGCCCGCCGAGTCCAGCACGTCCCTCGCCATCGACGCCACGGCACCCCCTCGAGCCGCTCGACCCTGCTGCGGGCCAGCGTCCTGATGGCCGCGGGGTCGATGGTCTCGCGTCTGCTCGG
>NZ_JBQSXR010000029.1:0-34116 GCF_052378395.1 Brachybacterium sp. AOP29-B2-41 | reverse complement strand
GCCGAAGCGGTCCGCGAGATCGTGCTGATCCTCGGCGAGAATCTGTTCGATCTCCTCGGCGGCGCCGTCAAGCGCCTCCTGCGCTGTGCCCTGTCCGTTCAGCGCCTGCTCGAGGTAGCTGCCCAGGGTGTCCCGGATCCGGGTCCAGCCGGGCACGTTGGGGTTCGAGCGGAAGTTCTCGCTGTTCTCGACAGCTTCGGCGATCGCGGGATTGGACTGGACATATTCGCTGTCCACCGCGGAAGCTCGGGCCGGGACGTGGCCCACCTCTTCGGCATAGCGGTTGCCGAGATCGGCACTGCCGAAGAAGGCGAGGAACTCCCAAGCGGCATCCTTCTTCGCGCTGTCCGGATTGATCATGAGCCCTGTCGCGGCACCGCCGAAGGCCGCCGGCTCGTTGCCCTCGAAGGAGAGCACGTCCATGAACCGGAGATCCAGCTCGGGGGCGGCGGCGATGATCTGGGTGAAAGTTGCCGGATCGGCGAAGATCATCGAGGTGTCCTCGGTGATCAACGGCGACTGCGCCGGCGGCAGTCCCTCCCAGGTGCCGCCGAGCCCGTTGTCCACCGGCTCGTCTCCCTGGTAGAGGCTCACGTACCACTCGAGCGCCTCGACGCCCTCGGGGGAGTTGAACTGCACGGCGGTGTTGTCCTCGGTGAACATCTGCCCGCCGTTGGCCCAGAGCATCGTGGTGAACGCCTGCTGCATGCTGGCCGGCGGTGTCCCGAAGACGATTCCGGCCCGGGTGAGCCGATCGCCGTCGCGCGCCGCGAGCGCCTTAGCAGCCTCCAGCAGGCCCTCGAAGGTGGTCGGTGGGTTCTCGGGATCCAGCCCCACCTCCTCGAAGTGTGCGGCGTTGTAGCCCACCTGACGGCCCGTGCTCGCAATCGGGAAGATGTAATGCGCGCCGTCGACGAGCCCGCTGTCCAGGCCCACCTGGAGGTCAGCGCGATCCGAGTCGTCCATTCCCTCGAGGTAGCTGTCCAGCGGCTCGACCCGGTCGAAGCTCACCAGGTCCGCGACCGCAGCGGGACCGTGCCCGAAGATATCGGGGCCGGTGCCCGAGGAGAACCCGGCGTTGAGCCGGGTCGACATGTCCGCCCAATCGATGAAGGTGGCGACGGCGCCGCGGCCGGAAGACTCCTTGAACTCAGGGATCACCACGTCGTTGATGAAGTCCTGCTCCGCGGGGTTGGTTCCGGGGAACCAGAGGGTCAGGTCACCGCCGTCGTCCTCCCCGCCACCCCCTCCGCCTTCGCCGCCGCAGGCGGACAGGAGGAGTGGTGCGCCGAGGAGCGCGGCGGAGGCCTTGAGGGCGGTGCGTCTGCGGGGCTGGATCACGGTGAGTCCTCTTTTCGGTTCGCTGTCGACGGAAGGAGCCGATCGACGAAGGGTGCATCGGTGCTGTAGCGCGTTCGGAGCAGTCGGCGAGTCTCCTGCACCGCTCCTGGTCCATTCGAGGAGGGTGAGGAAAGTGCTGTCACGTGGAGCCGATCAGATGCTCATACGTATCGGCTGTGATCGGGAGCATAGGCAGGCTCTACTGTCGAGGTCAACCGTTTCCGAGGATCTGACCTGGGTCTTGAGTGTCGGGAGGCGGAGGTCTACAGTGGCCGAACGCTACTTATACGAAACAGGAGGGGTTCATGCGAGTACGTCAACGCGACATCGCGCGGGCCGCCGGGGTGTCGCAGGCGACCGTCTCGCTGGTTGCCAGCGGGCGCGCCTCCGAAGGCGGGGTGTCCGCCGCCACTCAGGAGCGGATCCGGGCGGCGATGGACGAGCTCGGCTATGTCCCCGACTCGGCGGCCCGCTCCCTGCGCGGCGGCCGCAGCGGGCTCGTTGGCGTCTTCACCTACGAGCCCGTCTTCCCTGCACGACCCGATGAGTACTTCCACGAATTCCTGGTGGGCATCGAGGTCGGGGCCGCAGATCACGGGCAGGACCTGGTGCTCTTCACCTCCACCCAACAGGTCGATGGGCGACGCAGCATCTACGCCGGTGGGGCGAGCAGGCTCCAGCATGCTGACGGCTCGATCATCCTGGGCATGCACCGTGACGATGGGGAACTAGCCCGGCTGGCCCAGGAGGAGTATCCCTTCGTGAGCATCGGGCAGTACGACCCGGTGCCCGAGGCGGCCTGGGTCGCGGTCGATTACGACCGTGCCGTGCGCGCGATCGTCGACGATCTCCACCGGGGTGGTCACCGGCGCCTCGGCTATGTCCAGGATGAGAACGAACGACTGCCCTCCCTCGCTCGACGGGCCGCCTTCGCCTCTGCGACCCGCGGGGACGAGACCTCCATCGCAGCCCTCACCGAGGTCACCCCTGAGCTGATCAGGCGGTGGAAGCAAGAGGGTGTCACCGCGATTCTCGCCGAGAACCCTGAGGTCGCCGAGGCGATTGAACGGGCCGTCTCCCGCGCCGGACTGCGGATCCCCGATGACTTCTCCGCGGCCTGCCTCGAGGTTCCGCTGCGCAGCGGCCGCGCCGCGAGCTGGTCCCACCTGATCATCCCCAAGCGCGAGGCGGGGATCCGCAGCGTCGCCGTGCTCGGCGGGATCCTCGACGGCAAGCTGCC
Organism: Brachybacterium sp. AOP29-B2-41; assembly: GCF_052378395.1. Lineage (NCBI taxonomy): Bacteria > Bacillati > Actinomycetota > Actinomycetes > Micrococcales > Dermabacteraceae > Brachybacterium > Brachybacterium sp. AOP29-B2-41. The sequence goes on along the minus strand of NZ_JBQSXR010000029.1, from coordinate 31,535 downwards.
GCGCGACCATCACGAGACCGTGCAATGCCTGCCACACCACCTGGGGACCCTCTCGATGCTCGAGGGATGACCCCGCGCACTCCCGCACCACCACAAGCACCACGACAGGACGCAACGATGCCTTCTCCCGGACAGACCGCCCCCGAGCTCACCGAGCGCGCCGCCGATCTGGTGGTGATCGGTGGCGGCCTCGGCGGGGTCGCCGCCTCCCTCACCGCCGCCCGGCTCGGGCTGAAGGTGCTGCTCACCGAAGCCGATCCGTGGCTCGGCGGGCAGCTCACTGTCCAGGGCGTGCCGCCGGACGAATCGGCGTGGGTCGAGTCCCACCCGAACTCGGCGAGCTACGCAGAGTTCCGGGAGCGGGTGCGCGAGCACTACCGGCGCAACTTCCCGCTCACCGCGGAGGCGGCAGCCGATCCGCTGCTGAACCCGGGGGCAGGGGGAGTCTCCCAGTTATGCCATGAGCCGCGCGTCGGCGCTCTGGTGCTCGAGGAGATGGTCTCCCCATTGCTCTCCTCCGGCCGCCTGCAATGGCTCCGCAAGCATGAGCCGGTCGCCGTCGAGCGCGAGGGCACGCGGATCAGCGCCGTGGTGGTCCGTGACCTGTGCACCGGCGAGCAGTCCCGGCTGAGCGCGCCGCTGATCGTGGACGCGACCGAGCTCGGAGACCTGCTGGCCCTCGGCGAGATCGACCATGTGATCGGTGCCGAAGCGCGCAGCGAGCACGGCGAGCTCCACGCCCCGGAGGTCGCGGACCCCCTCGACCAGCAGGCCATCACCTGGTGCTGCGCCCTGGAATGGGCCCCCGGGCACGACGAGCTGGTGCCGCGCCCCGAGCTCTACGACCGCTTCGCGAGCGTCGTGCCGGACTTCTGGCCCGGCCCTCAGCTCTCCTTCTCCGACGTCCACCCGATCACCCTCGAGGTGCGTCACCGCTCTCTCTTCGTGGGCGATCCGGCTGACCAGGAGGAGACCGCACGCACCAACGACCTCTGGCACTACCGGCGCGTCCGCTCCCGGGCCCAGCTGCACCCGGACACCCCAGGCGGCGAGGTCACCCTCGCCAACTGGCCCCAGATCGACTACTGGGATCTCCCGCTGCTCGGGGTCGATGCCGAGCAGCGCACGCTCGCCGAGCATGAGGCCCGCCAGCTCACCCTCTCCCTGGTCCACTGGCTGCAGACGGAGGCCCCGCGCACCGATGCCGCCCACGGCGGCAAGGGCTACCCCGAGCTGCGGCTGCGCGGAGACGTGATGGGCACGACCGACGGGCTCGCCCGCCAGGCCTACATCCGCGAGGCGCGCCGCATCAAGGCCCGTTTCACCATCACCGAGGAGCACATCGGCCGTGAGATGCGCGGGCAGTTCACCGGCTCGGCCCTGTTCGCGGACTCCGTGGGAACCGGGCACTACCGGATCGACCTGCACCCTTCGACCGCAGCCCGGAACTATGTGGACATCGACTGCTTCCCGTTCCAGATCCCGCTGGGTGCGCTGATCCCGAAGGACGTCGAGAACCTGCTCCCGGCCAACAAGAACATCGGCACCACCCACATCACCAACGGCGCCTACCGCCTTCACCCGGTGGAGTGGTCGATCGGCGAGGCCGTGGGCGCGCTCGCCGAGATCTGCCGACGCCATGGCGCAGATCCCGCAGCCGTGCACGAGAGCGCCGAGCTGACCGGCGAGCTGCAGACCCTGCTGAGCGAGGGGCTCGGCGTGCGCCTCGAATGGCCCGACGCGATCCGCAAGCGCCTGCCGGAGTCAGCAGAGCTGGCAGTCTGAGCCTGCCCGCACTGAGCATGCCCCAGGACCGATGCTCGCTGTCACAGCGGTCCTGGGGCGCGCAGAAGTCGGCAGGTCAGAAGCCGGCAGGTCAGTACGTCGTCGGTTCAGTCCTTCGTCGGCTCCACCGCGTCGGCGGCGCCCTCGGCGGCGACCTTGTCGGCCGTGCGGGTGGCCCCGGCCCCGGCGCCGAACAGCCGGTGCGCGGCCTGCTCCTCGAAGATGCGCGCCGCGCGCAGCGAGTTCACCTCGCCCACCACCGGGTTCGGCTGATGGGTGGCGCGGCTGCCGCTGTAGAGGGAGACCAGGTTCATCGCGACCGCGCGCTGATTGCGGTGGCCGATCATCTTGGTGATGTGCACGCCGAGCCACGCGGCCCAGCCCAGCGAGCCGGAGAGCCCGCCGAGCACCGGGATCTCCGCGATCGCGGCGTGGCGGCCGATGGTGGCCATGGTGCCGAGATCGGTGTACTTGAACTTCTTGCGGGGCTTGCCGGCGACCTCCGCGGCGATCGCGCGGGCAGCGGCCTGGCCGGTCTGGATCGCGGGCTGCGCGAGCTGGGGGAGCGGCTCGTCCTGGCCGGCGATGTCACCGGCGGCGTACACCCCGGGGAAGCCCTTGACCTGCAGGTAGTCGTCCACGTCGAGGCGGCCGCGCTTGTCCTGGGGGAAGCCCCACTCGGAGACCATCTTCGGGATCGCGACTCCGGCCGCCCAGATCGTGATGTCGGATTCGAGGATCGAATCGTCATCGAGCACCACGTGGTCGTAGCCGACCTCCTTCACGCCGCGGCCCAGCTGCAGGACCACGCCGCGATCCCGCAGCTCGTCGGCCGCGTACTGGCGGTACTTGGTGGAGAACTCCTTGAGCACCTCGTCGCCGCGTTGGAGCACGGTGACCTGCAGCGTGCCGGGGTCCATCTCCGGGTAGAGGATGTCCAGCTCCTGCATCCGGAAGTCCGCCAGCGCGCCGGCGATCTCCACACCCGTCGGCCCGCCGCCGACGATGCACACATGCAGCTTGTCGTGGCCGCGGCCGAGCCCGACCTCGCGGCTCGAACGCTCCAGCTCCGAGAAGATCCGGTCGCGGATCGCGAGCGCCTGGGCGCGGGTGTACATCGGCATCGCATGCTCCTCGGCGCCGGGGGTGCCGAAGTAGGTGGTGGTCGCACCGTTGGCGACGATCAGGTAGTCGTAGGCGATCTCCTGCTGGCCGCTCTGGCCCTCGTCGAGGCGCACGATCTTCCGCTCGGGATCGACGCCCTCGACCTCGCCCTGGCGGTAGCGCATGTTCGGCACCTTGAGCGAGAGGCCGCGCAGGAACATGGTGACGTCACCGGGATTCAGGCCCGCGGTCGCGACCTGGTACAGCAGCGGCTGGAAGGTCTTGTAGACGTTGCGGTCGATCAGGGTGACCCGCACCCGCGCATCGCGCAGGGCGCCCACTGCGTGAGCGCCGGCGAAGCCGCCGCCGAGGATGACCACGTGCGGCCAGCTCGCGCCGTCCTTCGCGGGGACGGTGGGGCGGCGGCTGAGGAAAGGCATGACCATGGGATGACTCCTTGAGAGAGCGGAGGCCGTGGCGCGGCGAGCGGAACGGGGCGGCGCGGGGCAATCACTCATCGTGCGCGACGAGAAGTGCAGCCCACGGTGCGCACCGCTGGACGCCTTCACCGATGCTACCCACATCGGGACCTCGGTCCCAGGCGCAGCGGGTCCCGATGTGGGAGACGAGACGATGCGCGGCCAGGAGCGGTCGACGCTCCGGCAGGGCTCTGCGCTGAGGGCCCGTCTGCCTGGCTGACTCCCGGACCAGCACCCGGTCCAGCACCCCGACCAGCACCCCGACCAGCTCCAGGACCGTCGCCCTGAACGCAGCCCCGAACGCAGCACCGAACACAGCGGGGACCCGCTCCGAACGCAGCGGGCCCCGCCGCGAGAATCACGGGAAGGTCACGATTCGGGGATCCGTCAGTGCACGTCAGGTTGCCTGCCTGGGCTTTGAGGTGAACATCGGATGACGGTGCCCGACGGGATCGTGAAACGCCGGGCGTGTCTCGATCCGATGGGGTGAGATGAGCTGGAGCACACCCCGGCCATCCCCCCTCTCCTCAGGAGCCCGTCATGAGTGACAACCCTGTCCGCCGCCTCGCGCGCGGTGCGACCGTCGGCCTCGGTGCCGCCGCGGTCGCCTTCGCGTCGGCCGTCATCCCCCTCGGCGCCGCCGCTGCCGCTGAGACCGGTGACCAGGTCAGCCTGCTGGGCATCAACGACTTCCACGGTGCCCTCGGAGCCGGAAGCGCCCTCGCCTGCACGATCGCCACCGTCCAGGCGCAGAGCCCGAACAACGCCCTGCTCTCCGCAGGCGACAACGTGGGCGGCACCGCCTTCGAATCGGCCGTGGCCAATGACGAGCCCACGATCGACTTCCTCAACGCCCTCGGCGTCGATGCCACCGCGATCGGCAACCATGAGTACGACCAGGGCCGCGCCGACCTCACCGGTCGCATCGAGCCCCGCACCGACTTCCCGGACCTCGCCGCGAACGTCCACGAGACCGCCACCGGGGAGCGCCTCCACGAGCCCTACGCGGTGGTCGATGCGGGCGATGTGAAGGTCGCCGTGGTCGGCGCCGTGACCACCAAGACGATCGGAAAGGTCAGCCCCGTCGCGATCGAGGGCCTCGAGTTCCGAGACCCGGTCGATTCCGTCAACCAGGCCATCGAGGAGCTGAACACCTCCGGCACGGAGTACGACGTGCTCGTCGTCTCCTATCACGAGGGTGCCAGCGGCAGCGGCGAGCCAGGCAGCGCCCCCACCAACACCGATCCGATCTTCGACAAGATCGTGAACGAGACCTCCGCCGAGGCCGACGTCATCTTCAACGGCGACTCGCACCAGACCTATGCCTTCGACGCTCCGGTCCCCGGCCAGGACGGCGAGGTCCGCCCGGTCGTCCAGACCGGCGCGAGCGGCGTGAACCTCGGCGCCGTCACCCTCGAGCTCGGCGCGGACGGCGACTGGGATGCCACCGAGGACGGCACCCGGCTGATCCCGACCGCCGACGCCGACCTCGACGCCTGCGCCGGCATCCCCACCTTCGACGCCGCCGCCAAGGTCGCCGCCGACGCCATCAGCGACGCCGCGGTCCTGGGCGCAGAGCCGGTCGGCTCCGTCTCCGGAGACATCACCACCTCCTGGAACGATGACAAGGCCCAGTACGACGACGAGGGCATCCGGGAGCCGCTCGACCCGGTCACCAACCAGTCCATCACCAAGGGCGACAACCGTGCCCGCCACTCCGCGGCCGGCAACATGCTCGCCGACTCCATGAAGTGGTACCTCGAGGAACGCGGCGCCACCCAGCAGCACGAGGTCATCGGCTGGATGAACCCCGGCGGCATCCGCGCCGAGCTCTGGTACGACGCGAACGGCGAGGACGGCGACGGCGTGGTCACCTATGCCGAGGCCAACGGGATGGTGCCCTTCGGCAACACCCTCAACTCCGGCGACCTCACCGGTGCCCAGCTCAAGCAGATGCTCGAGGAGCAGTGGCAGCGTGACGAGGACGGTGCGGAGACCGGCCAGTTCCTCGCCTTCAGCGTCTCCGAGAACGTCGAGTACGTCTTCGACAGCAGCCGTGAGCTCGACGATCGCATCGTCGAGATCCGCGTCAACGGCGAGCTCGTCGACCCCGACGCCGTCTACACCATCGTCACCGCGAGCTTCCTCTTCGAGGGCGGCGACAACATGTGGGCACTGACCGGGGCGCAGAACGTGGGCGACACCGGCGTGCTGGACCGGGACGCCTTCGTCGAGTACCTCGCCGCGAACGAGGATCTCGCCCCCGACTACTCCCAGCGCCAGCTCGACGCGCAGCTCATCGAGGGCGATACCCCGATGCTGCGCCTGGCGGGCCTGGAGTCCGAGAGCCTCGGTGCTCCGCAGCTCACCGAGGTGAGCGTGGACGCCGGCGAGCTCGGCACCTTCACCGCCCCGATCGCGGTGGATGAGGAGAGCGGCCGCCTGGTCGCGCAGGTCGACCTCGGCGAGGACTTCTGCGTCGCCGAGGGCGAGCAGGTGGCGCTGACGATCACCGCCACCCCCGACACCGGCACCGCGGTGACCCACGAGGTCACGGCCGTCGGCGGCGAGGACTGCGGCGTCCTGACCTTCACCGACGTGCCCGAGTCGAATATGTTCCACACCGAGATCATGTGGATGGCGAGCAACGGCTACTCCACCGGCTGGGAGGAGGAGGACGGCACCCACACCTTCCGTCCCCTGCAGCCCGTGAACCGCGACGCGATGGCCGCGTTCCTCTACCGCCTGGCCGGATCCCCCCACGTGGACGCACCGCGCACCGAGCCCTTCACCGACGTGGAAGAGGGAGACGAGCACTACGAGGCGATCATCTGGGCCTACCAGCAGGGCATCACCCGGGGCTGGTCGGACGGTACGTTCCGTCCCACCACCCCGATCGCGCGGGATGCGATGGCGGCGTTCGTGTACCGCTACGCCGGTTCACCGGAGTTCGCGGATCCGACCTCGGCGGTGTTCAAGGATGTCCCGGCGAACACCCAGTTCGCCACGGAGATCGCGTGGATGAAATCCGAGGGGATCAGCACCGGCTGGACCGATGGGACCTACCGGCCGCTGAACGCCACCAACCGTGACGCGACCGCCGCGTTCCTGTACCGGCTCAGCGTGGATCAGCAGATCACCTACCTGTCCGAACAGGACTGAGACCACGGCGCGGGCCGGGAGCACAGCCTCCCGGCCCGCGCCGTCGTCCCACCCCACCCTCTCCGCACCCCACTCGCTCCGCACCCCGCCCGCTCCGCATCGCACCCGTTCCGCATCCCGCCCGCTCCGCGTCAGCGACTGTGCACGCGCCATCCCTCGCCCCCACCAGGAGTCCCCGCCATGAGCACCCCCACCCACGGCGCCGCGCTGCGCACCCACCTGGCCCGCGTCGGCGCCGGCGCGGCCGCGCTGGCCCTCGGCATCAGCCTCGCCCCCGGCCTCACCCCGTCGGCCCAGGCCGCGATCGTCGCCCCGGGCGAGATCCAGATCAACGAGATCTACGGAGGCGGCGGCAACAGCGGCGCCGCCTTCCAGAACGACTTCGTCGAGCTCGTGAACACCTCCGACGCCGCAGTCTCGATCGACGGCTGGAGCCTGCAGTACGCCTCCAAGACCGGCTCCTTCAACAACACCGTCGCCCTCGAGGGAAGCGTCCCCGCAGGCGGCACCTTCCTCGTCCAGCTCGCCGCCGGCAACGGCAACGGCGACCCGCTGCCCGCGGCGGATCTCACCGGCGGCATCAACGCCTCCGGCTCCGGGGGCGTGTTCGCCCTCTCCGACGCCGAGGGCACCCTGCAGTGCACCGGCACCACCTGCGCCGAGGACCCGGCCGTCGTGGATCTCGTGGGCTGGGGCGGCGCCACCACCTTCTCCGGCGAGGCGTCAGCGCCCGGCACCTCCAACTCCACCTCGGTCGCCCGGATCGCAGCCACCGGTGAGAACTCCACCGACTTCGCCGCAGGCGACCCCACCCCGGGGGAGCTCACAGGCGGCGGGGATGACGGTGGCGGGGACGACGAGCCGCCGGCCGACGCCATCGCGGCGACGATCGCCGAGATCCAGGGCACCGGCGCGTCCAGCCCGCTCGCGGGCCAGGCCGTGACCACCGAGGGCGTGGTCACCGCCGTGTATGCGACCGGTGGCCTGAACGGCTATGTCATCCAGGCCGCCGGCACCGGTGGGGCATTGGACCTCGCCTCCCACACCGGCTCCACCGCCGTGTTCGTCTACTCCTCCGCCACCGCCGGCCAGGTCGCGATCGGCGACTCCGTGCGGGTGACCGGCGAGGTCTCCGAGTACTACGACTCCACCCAGATCAGCGTCGGCGCGAACGGCCTCGAGATCCTCCCGGAGGCGCTCGCCCCGATCGAGCCCGTCACCCTCGCCGGCGGCTTCCCCACCGAGGACGCGCAGCGTGAGAGCCTCGAGCACATGCTCTACCTGCCGGGCGAGGGCGACTTCACCGTCACCGACGTGTACGACACGAACCGCTTCGGCGAGGTCACCCTCGCGATCGGCGACGAGCCGCTGCTGCAGGCCGGGGACATCATGCGCCCCGGTGAGGAGGCCACCGCCTACTTCGCCAGCCGCGCCGAGCAGATGATCCTGCTGGATGACGGCCGCACCACGAACTTCCAGAACAATCCCGGTGAGCCGATGAGCTGGCTGACCACCGAGGAGCCGGTGCGCGTGGGCGCCGCCCCCTCCTTCGCCCAGCCCGTTGTGGTCGCCTTTACCTTCGACCAGTGGCGGCTGAACGTCACCACCCCCTGGACCTCTGCGGAGTCCGATGGGGTCGACTTCGAGAACACCCGCGAGGATGCTCCCGATGACGTCGGCGGTGACCTGCAGCTGTCCACCTTCAACGTGCTGAACTACTTCACCACCCTCGGCGAGGACACCCCCGGCTGCGAGCCGTACACCGACATGCACGGCGAGGGCACCACCGTGCGCGGCGGCTGCGACCTGCGCGGCGCCTGGGGAGCCGACGACCTCGAGCGCCAGCAGTCCAAGATCGTCGACGCGATCTCCGGCACCGGCGCCGAGGTGGTGGGCCTGACCGAGATCGAGAACTCCGCCCGCCTGGGCGAGGAGTCCGACGAGGCCACCGCCACCCTGGTGGCCGCGCTGAACGAGAAGGACGGCGAGGGCACCTGGGCCTACATCTCCACCGGTGGCGCCTACGAGGCGCTCGGCCTCGAGGGCGGCCAGGACGCCATCACCAACGCGATCATCTACCAGCCTGCTGCGGTCACGCCACAGGGCGGCGCGCAGATCCTCGCCGGTGACGAGGCCTTCAACAACGCCCGTGAGCCGATCGGCCAGGTCTTCGTCCCGGTCCAGGGCAGCGGCGAGGAGCAGGTCGAGGGCGAGCAGGTGGAGGGCGAGCCGTTCTTCTTCACCATCAACCACTTCAAGTCCAAGGGCTCGAGCGATGCCGAGGACTCCGCCCTCCCCGAGGACCCGGTGCAGGGCAATGCCCGCACCTCCCGCATGCAGCAGGCAGAGGCACTGCTGACCTGGGGTGATGTGACTGCGACTGAGCTCGGTGTCGAGGACGTCATCCACGGTGGCGACTTCAACGCCTACACCCGGGAGGAGCCGCTGCAGCTCTTCTACGCGGAGGGCTTCGTCAACCTCGGCGAGACCCATGACCCCGAGGGCTGGTCGTACAGCTACGGTGGGATGGTCGGCTCCCTGGACCACGTGATCGCCAACGCCTCCGGCGCCGAGCGGGTCAGCGGCGCGGACGACTGGCAGATCAACGGCCCCGAGTCCGTGATGGCCCAGTACGCCCGCTACCAGAACAACCTCACCGACCTCTACGAGACCGGCCCCTTCGCCTCCTCCGACCACGATCCGATGATCGTGGGCCTGGACGGCGGCTTCCCGGATACGCCGGCCGAGCCCGCAGACTTCGCCGACGTCCCGCCGAGCAACATGTTCTACGACGAGATCATGTGGATGCGCAGCGAGGGCTACTCCACCGGCTGGGAGTCCGACAACACCTTCCGTCCCCTGCAGCCGGTGAACCGCGACGCGATGGCCGCGTTCCTCTACCGCCTGGCCGGATCCCCCCACGTGGACGCACCGCGCACCGAGCCGTTCACCGACGTCGAGCGCGGCGATGAGCATTACGAGGCGATCATCTGGGCCTACCAGCAGGGCATCACCCGGGGCTGGTCGGACGGTACGTTCCGTCCCACCACTCCGATCGCGCGGGATGCGATGGCGGCGTTCGTGTACCGCTACGCCGGCTCGCCGGATGTCTCGGAACCGACCTCGGCGGTGTTCAAGGATGTCCCGGCGAACACCCAGTTCGCCACGGAGATCGCGTGGATGAAGTCCGAGGGGATCAGCACCGGCTGGACCGATGGGACCTACCGGCCGCTGAACGCCACCAACCGTGACGCGACTGCCGCGTTCCTGTACCGGCTCAGCGTGGATCAGCAGATCACGTACCTGTCCGAACAGGACTGACCCTCACGGCGCGGGCCGGGGGCGCTGACGCACCTGGCGATGGCGCCCCGCCACTCCTGACCTGCATGATGGGGACGCCGGCCGTGCACACCGACCTTCGTCGGCAATGCGCACCGCCGGCGTCCCGCCATGTCGGCGCCCTCATCGAACGGAATTCATGACCACCACTCCCGGCAGCTCCGAGCTGGACGGCCCCGTCCCCACCAACCCCGCCGTCGGCCGGCTCACGTCCCAGGGCCCCATCCCTGGGGGGCTCGCCCGCCGGCTGGGACTGCGCGATGCCGTCGTGATCGGTCTCGCCTCGATGATCGGCGCGGGAGCCTTCGTCTCCCTCGGCGCCGCCCAGGACCTCGCGGGCGCTCTCGCCCCGCTGGCGGTGCTGATCGCCGCCGCGGTCGCCCTGTGCAATGCGACCTCCACCGCGCAGCTGGCCGCCCAGCATCCCAGCTCCGGCGGCACCTATCACTACGGGCGCGAGCAGCTCGGCAACTGGTGGGGTTTCCTCGCCGGCTGGTGCTTCGTGATCGGGAAGATCGCCTCCTGCGCGGCGATGGCCCTGGTGATCTCCGCCTACCTGGTGCCCGAACCGCTCCAGCGGATCGTCGCGGCACTCGTGGTGGTGGCGCTGACCGGCGTGAACCTGGTGGGCATCACCCGCACCGCGGCGCTGGCCCGGGTGCTGGTCACGGTCGCGCTCGCTGCGCTGGTGCTGACCGGCGGGAGGCTGCTCGTCGGCCTGCTGACCGCTTCGGGCACCGGTGCTGCGGACGCTGCGGGCGCGGCGGGCGATGGCGGCGCAGGAGCCTGGGTCGTGCCGGGCCCGCTCGCCGGTGCCCGCGCCGGGCTGTGGGACGGGGGACTGGCAGCGGTGCTCGGCGCCGGGACCGGGGGAGCGGCCGGGATCGTGCTCGCCGTGATCCAGGCGGCGGCGCTGATGTTCTTCGCCTTCGCCGGCTACGCCCGGGTCGCCACCCTCGGCGAGGAGGTCATCGCCCCGCGCCGCACCATCCCCCGCGCGATCCTGGTGGCCCTCGGCGTGGTGGCGGTGCTGTACCTCGCGCTGTCGATCGTGCTGGTCCTCGTCGGCCCCGCCCCCGGGGACCAGGGCTGGGGGCCCGCACCCTTCCTCGCCGCCCTGCAGGCTGTGGGCGCGGGCGAGGCGTGGAGCGTGGTCATCACCGTCGGTGCGGTCGCCGCTGCTTCCGGCGCCCTGCTCGCCCTGGTCGCGGGGGTCTCCCGCACCATGCTCGCCATGGCGCGCGGCGGCGACCTGCCCCGCCCGCTCGCCCGCTCCAGCAACCGCTACGCAGTGCCGCAGCGGGCCGAAGCGGTCGCCGGGATCGCGATCGTGCTGCTGGTGCTGCTGGCCTCGAACGTGCTGGTCGCGATCGCCGCGTCCTCCTTCGGGGTGCTGCTGTACTACGCGGTCGCGAACCTCGCCGCGCTCACCCAGGTGGGCCAGTGGCGCCTGTTCCCGAAGGTGCTGCAGGTGCTGGGCCTCGTCGGCTGCGTGCTGCTGGTCGCAGCGCTGCCCGGCAGCACCGTCGTCGCCGGGGTGGGCCTGGTGCTGCTCGGCGTCGCCTACCGGGCGATCGTGCTGGCCACTCGCCGCTGAGGGAGGACACTCGCAATGCATAAGACTTGACTTATGCGTTATTCGAGGGGAGGATCAGGGCATGCACGCGCTCGATGTCCTCGGCGACCCCGTGCGGCGGCGGATCCTCGAACTCCTCGCCGACGACGGGGATCCTGATGCGCCCGTGGGCGGCACCCCGGAGCTCAGCGCGGGGGAAATCGGCGAGATCGTGCAGCAGGAGTTCGGGATCAGCCAGCCGGCCGTCTCCCAGCACCTGCGTGTCCTGCGCGAGCACGGCTTCGCGACCGTCCGGGCCGAGGGGCGACGACGGCTCTATGCGGTCGACGCTCGCGGCCCGCGCGAGGCGAAGGACTGGCTCAGCCCCTTCGAGCGCTTCTGGCTGCCGAAGCTCGACGCGCTCGGCACCGAGCTCGCTCGCGGCAAGCGGCAGCGCCGGCTCAGCGCAGAAACCATCAGTTCCACCACCACTATCGAGAAGGAGACCTGACATGGTCGATGTCCCCACCCAGCTGCAGTCCGTCACTCGCGCCTATCGCGTCGAGGAGCGGGATGGCGCCCCCGCGCACGTCCAGACGCTCGAGCAGAGCTACCCCGCCGCGCTCGCCGACGTCTGGGATGCGGTCACGACCGCCGAGCGCATCCAGCGCTGGTTCCTGCCGATCAGCGGCGACCTCCAGCTCGGCGGCCGCTACCAGTTCGAGGGCAACGCCGGCGGCGAGATCCTCGCCTGCGAACCTCCGGCCGACGGCACCGCCGAGTACTCCGTGACCTGGGAGATGATGGGCGGGGTGTCCTGGCTGACCATCCGCCTGGCCGCCGACGGCGAGGACACCACCCGCTTCGAGCTCGAGCACACCTCGCTCACCGCGGACATCCCCGCCGAGATGTGGGAGACCTTCGGCCCCGGCGCCACGGGCGTCGGCTGGGACGGCGGCCTGTTGGGCCTGGCCCTGCACCTCGGCGCGACCGGGGGGTCGCTCGCCCCGTCGGAGGCGGAGGCCTGGGCCTTCACCGAGGAGGGTCGTTCCTTCTACCGCGGCGCGGCGGACGGCTGGGCCGTGGCCCACACCGCCTCCGGAGAGGATGCGGACGTCGCCCAGCAGCGGGCCGACGCCACCTACGGGTTCTACACCGGGACCGGCACCGAAGCTGGCGCTGAGGGCTGAGCCCGCGCCGCCGTCGGGTGCCCTCACACCGCCCGGGCGACCACCACGAACTCTCGCCCGGGCCGGTCCGGGGCGTCGCGGAACTCCTGGGCCGCGAACCCGGCCTCCGTGAGCGTGGAGCGCAGCTCCGCCTCGGTGCGCCAACGCAACGTCGAGGTCGAGGTGAGCGTGGAGCCGTCCTCGAAGGTGAACTCATCGGCGAAGGTGACCAGGGGCAGCGCGACCTCGAAGCGGGTGGGGCGGGAGCGGACCAGCCCCAGCCCGGGCACCTCATGACGTGATTCCGCGGTGTCCTGCTGCCACTCCTCCCAGGCCCGGCGCTCGGGACGACGGGACTCGAACACCAGCGCCCCGCCGTCGCGCAGTGCCGCGCGGATCCCGCGCAAGGTCTCAGCCCACGCCTCGTCGGAGACGAACACCTGGGCGACGTTGCCGGTCATCACGGCGGCGTCGGCGTCGAGCGCCGGGAGGTCCGGCGCGGTGCCGTGGATCCAGTGCACCTGTTCGGCGTGCGGCTTCCCACGCGCCACCTCGAGGGACGCGAGAGCGGGATCCACGCCGGTCACCGAGGCCCCGTCGGCCGCCAGACGCACCGCGAGCGCGCCGGTCCCGCAGCCCACATCGATCACCGAGTGTGCACCGAGCTCGGTGAGGATCGTGCAGTAGTGGTCGAGGTCGTCGCGCTCCCCGTCGAAGGTGTCGTAGCAGGCGGCGAGGCGCGGATCGGCGTAGAGCGCGTCAGGCCCTGCGGGCTGGTCGAGAGGCGGAGGCAGCGGGGGCATGGCACCGACGGTACGACGAAGGGCGGGGGCGCGGCGACCGGTTTCCTCGCCGCGGGACAGCAATCAGTGGGCGGCCGGCAGCAGCTGGAGCCTCAGCCGAAGCTGGTCCACGTCGTGTCCGCATCGATCAGCCAGTGGTTCCGCAGGGTCAGTGCCCGCTCGCTCGCCGCCAGCGCGCCGGCGATGATCAGCGAGGTGTTCGCCCAGGCCGGCAGCTGTATCGGGGAGGTGAAGGTGCCCACCCGCTCGGCGACCGGATCCAGGCTCGTGATCAGCTCTGCGGCCTGGGGCACCATCAGCACGAGGCCCATCAAGAGGATGAGGACCGCGAGCGCTCCGATCGCCCGGCTCGGGCCCGGGTGGCGTCGGCCGAAACGGGCTCGCAGGCCCTCGAGTGAGCGCTGATGCGGACGTAGCGTGCGCCCCTCGCGACTGCCCTCTGGCACATGATGCATCCGGGTCAGCCCGTAGGTGCTGGTCGCCACCTCGATCACCCCGCCCGGCACCGCGAAGGCCACCGGCGGCGTCGCGATCTGCTGCTGCAGGCCATCGCGATAAAGCGCCACCGGTGCATGGCGGGCGCCCTCGGCGATCTTCCCGCCCTCGAGCTCGCTGGCGAGATAGCGGACGTCCACGGTGTAGCGCGCAGGGCGGCCCTCGGGCTCGGCCGGATCCAGGAAGAACTGGGTGCGCGTCAGCAGCTGCCACCAGCGCAGATCCTTCAGCGCGCTGCCGTCACCGGGCTTCGCCCGCCGGAGCTGGCGGGAGCGCTTCAGCCGCGTGAACATGATCCTCCGAGGTGGTGCGGGACGGCGCCGCGGAGTCGCGGCACACCCCATTCCACCCGATCCGTCGGCCCCGGGACCAGTGTTATCTGTCATCTCCTCCGAAGGGAGGAGGGCGGTGCGGAAGCCCTGTTCAGCCCGCGCGCAGCTCTCGCGGCAGCTCCTCGAGCAGGCGCAGCCACAGCTCGGAGGCGGTCGGATAGCTCGGCACCGCGTGTCGCAGCACGTGCACCGGCACCTGCCCGACGATCGCGATGGTCGCGGCATGGATCAGCTCGGAGGCATCGGGGCCGACGAAGGTCGCTCCCACCAGCGTGCGCGTCCTTCGATCGACCACCAGCTGGGCGGTGCCGGTGACGTCGTCGCGCAGCAGCGCAGAACCGGCCGCCCCGCTGAAGGGGACCTGCGAGGTGACCACATCGTGCCCGGCCTCCCGGGCCGCCGCCTCGGTGAGGCCGACGGAGGTGACCTGCGGATCGGTGAACACCACCTGCGGCACCGGGACGGACTCGGGCACCGGCTCGAGCGCCTCTCCGGTGGCGCCGGCGCGGATCGCCTGCCCGATCACGCGGGCCCGGTACTTGCCCCAGTGCGTCAGCGGCGCCTCCCCGCTCGCATCGCCCACGGCGTGCAGCCACTCGGGCAGCGGCGCGCCGGTGGCATCGTCCGAGGTGGGGCGCTCCGCACCCGTGACGTCCTCCGGGACCAGGCCGATCGATGCGAGGCCGACATCGGCGAGTCGAGGCCGCCGACCTGTCGCTGCCAGCACCTCGTCGGCGACGACCTCCCGCCGCCCGCTCGAGTCCTCGATCTGCAGCGTGACCCGCCCGCCGTGGAGCTGGCCGAGCCCGGTGTCCCGGGCTCCGTCGCGTTCGCCGGAGAGCACGGTGGTGCCCAGGTGCACGTCGACGCCGAGAGCTTCCAGGCCGTCCTGCACGTGCTTCCCGGCGAAGGGCTCGAAGCCTGACAGCAGTGTGCCGCCGCGCACCAGCAGGGTGACCTCGCTGCCGAGCGCTGCCATCCAGGTCGCCGCCTCGACCGCGACCACGCCGCCGCCGACGATCACCAGCTCGCCCGGCACCTCGCGCACCCCAGTCGCATCGCGCGAGGTCCAGGGCAGCAGCTCCTTCAGCGCATCGGGGGTGACCGCCTGGGAGCCGGTCGCGATCACGACGGCGCGGGTGGTGCGCACGAGCGTCGGCCCTCCGCCGTCCACCGCCTCGACCAGCACCTCGCGCTCGCCGATGATCCGTCCGTGCCCCCGCACCACCTGCAGGCCTGCGCCCTTGGCCCACTCCATCTGCCCGGAGTCGTCATAGTGCGAGACCCAGGTGTCGCGCCGGGCCAGCAGCGCCTCGCGGTCGACTTCCGGGGTGCTGATCCCTGGCAGGTTCGCCGCAGCGCCCGCGACGGCGAGCGGCCGCAGCAGCGCTTTCGAGGGCATGCAGGCGTAATAGGAGCATTCGCCGCCCAGCAGCTCGCCCTCGACGAGGATCGCGGTGAGGTCGGTGCCCTCGATCGCGTACTGGGCGATGTTCTCGCCCACTGGCCCACCGCCGATCACGACGACGTCGGCGGTGAGTTCTGCGGTGGGATCGGCGGGAGAGGAGGCGGGAGTGGACTGATCGTCGGCGGTCATGTTCGCACGCTACGCCGTCCCGGCCCCGAGGTCACGGGGAGGCCGTCCCCACAATGACGCCGCAGGACGGACCGCGCCGACGGCCAGGCCCGTTCCAGGGCGAGAGCCCTGGGCTGCCAGCGCCCATCCATCCGGTGGAACACCCTCCTCGCCTCCGCATTGTGGATAACCCTGCACTGTGGAGGAAAGAATGTCTCAGGGCCCAGCCCTCTGGGCGTTCTGGGATGCTGTCTGAAAGTTATCCACAATTGGCCCGCGTCCTGTCGATTGTCGGGGCATTCCGATAAAATCGAGGTGTCGGATGGGCAGGGAGGCCCGCCCCTCGCGGACTTCGGAGTCCGCGACCAGATGCGAGGCGGCAAGGAGGGGGAGCGCTATGAGCGCCGTGGAGAATTCGTCGTCGCTGTTCGATGACGAGGGTCGCGACGAATCGGCCGACGCAGCCTTCCTTGCGTCGCTTCCCACGCACCTGCGGATCGTCACAGCGCGCCAGGCGCTCACCCGTGAGTCACTGCCCCGCCGCGGGAAGAGCATGGACGACCCTCAGCTCAGCGAGGCCACCCAGCGAGTGTGGGATGCGGAGAAGCGCACCGCGCTCTGCCTGGCGGAGAAGTATCGCGCCCTGGCTGACCTCTATGAGCACGACGGCGGATATGAGGAGGTCACCGAGCTCGATGAGGTGGAGACTCTGCGGGCCGGTCTCGCGCTGAGGGTGACACGCGGTGCCGCCGGCTGGCAGCTGCGGGACGCCTACCAGGCGGTGCACCTCTTTCCGCAGTGCCTTGTGGAGCTGGAATCCGGGAACCTGCCCGCGGCGTGGTTCCAGAAAATGCTGAAAACTTCTCGCCAGCTCTCCGACAGCTCCCGCAAGAATCTGGATATCGCTGTCGCCTCCTGGTCCCCGGATATCACCGCGGAACGTTTCTTCACCCTGCTGAAGAAGCTCATTGCGCTGCTCGAACAGCGTGAGGAG
The DNA here is from genome assembly GCF_052378395.1 of Brachybacterium sp. AOP29-B2-41. NCBI lineage: Bacteria > Bacillati > Actinomycetota > Actinomycetes > Micrococcales > Dermabacteraceae > Brachybacterium > Brachybacterium sp. AOP29-B2-41. Next base: position 14,742 of record NZ_JBQSXR010000029.1, on the reverse strand, counting down.
CACCCGGATCCGCTCGCCGCGCTCACCCGTAGCGTCGACCTGCTGCCGAGCGTCGCACCTGGGATGGGGACTCTCCAGATCAGTGGTCCGATCCCGGAGATCCTCGCGCAGTGGAAGCAGCTCGACGAGTCTGCCCGGGCGATCCAAGCGGCCCAGCGCGCCGCGCTTCGCGACGGCACCCCGATCCCGCATGACCCGGACGGCACGGTCCTGGACACCGGGAAGGCACTGCCGCTGAACCAGCTGCGGTTCGTGCTCATGACCACGGCGGCGTTGGACCTCGAGGGAGTGCATGTCCCCGGCGAGCGGTTCCGCCTGAACATCACCGTCCCCGCGCTCACCCTCCTCGGCGCCTCGGATGAACCCGGCAGCCTCGACGGCACCATCCCGCTTCCCCCAGCGCTCGCCCGCTCTCTCGCCGGCAGCACGGGCACCTGGTACCGAGTCCTCACGGACCGTTGCAGCGGAGCCTTCCTCCCGCTGCCCGCGGACAGATTCGAACCCACCGCCGCGATGCTCGAGCACATGCGCCTGCGCAATGCCCAGTGCGCGGTCCCCGGCTGCACCCGGCCCACCTCCTGGGCCTCCCAGTGCGATCACATCGAGGAATGCTTGCGCGGCACCCCGGGGGAGGGCGGGCTCACCGAGATCGAGAACCTCCATCTGCTGTGCTGGCAGCACCATCTTGACAAGACCAACGGCCTCCTGGACCCCACTCGCCTCCCGACTCGGGCCAGTGAACCCGGCCGGACCCGCTGGGCCATCGGCCACCATGGCGACGTCGCCACCGCGACCGACGAACTCGACACCGCGAGCCTCCAGATCGCCGCAGATCTCGAGCGCGCGTGGGTCGCCTTCCTGCGCGGCACGTATGCCGGGGAGCCGGCCACTGAGCCTGCGACCGGCAAGGATGAACCGCCACCGCTACCGCCGTCGGCACCGCCACCGCCACCGCCGTCGGCACCGCCACCACCACCACCGCCAGGCGGGACCGAGATCCCGCCCGGACCCTGGGACGAGTACGGGCCCCCGCCCTACTGACTCGCCCACTGGTCGCCGCGCCAGCACCCCGGTGCACTGGTTCACCGGAGTCCCGGTGGCGTCAGGTGGCCGTCGTGGCTGTCGGCCCACGTAGATCCCGCCGCACCTGGCGCACTCTCCCGTGCTCCGGGACGTCGGCATGCCCAGGACTTGCCGGTGGTGTGACTTGCCGGTGGTCTGACCTGCCGGTTGTGCATGGCGGTGCCGGCTGTCAGTCCCCGCTCGTAGGCTCGGGGCATGAAGATCCTGCACACCTCGGACTGGCACCTGGGACGCACCCTGCACAAGGTCGACCTGCACGAGCATCAGGCCGTCTTCCTCGACTGGCTGGTGGCCCTGGTCCGGGCAGAGCAGGTCGACGTCGTCGTCATCCCCGGCGACGTCTACGACCGCGCTGTCCCCGCGGTGAGCAGCGTGAAGCTGCTCGACAGTGCACTGGCCCGCCTCGCAGACACCGGCGCCACCGTGGTCCTCACCTCCGGCAACCACGACTCCCCGGAACGGCTCGGCTTCGGCCGCGGCCTGATGAAGGCAGGCGTCCACCTGCTCACCGACGTCCCCGGCATCGAGCACCCCGTGAGCGTCGAAGACGAGCACGGCGAGGTGCTCTTCTTCGGCCTGCCCTATCTCGAACCTGACCGTGCGCGCACCGAGCTGGTCGGCGAGGGGGAGCCGCCGCTGGCCCGCAGTCACGAGGCCGTCACCCGTGCCGCACTGGACCGCGTCCACGAGCGCGCCGCCGCCCACCCCGGCGCCCGCATCGTCGTGCTCGCCCACACCTTCGTCACCGGTGGCGAGGCCAGCGACTCCGAACGCGACCTCGCAGTCGGCGGCGTCGACTCCGTCCCCGCGGGGGTGCTAGGCGGGATCGATTATCTGGCCCTCGGCCACCTTCACGGCTGCCAGGACCTCACCCGCACCGTCGGTGCCCCCGCCTGGTACTCCGGCTCCCCGCTGGCCTTCTCCTTCTCCGAGCGCCACCACCACAAGTCCGTGCTGCTGGTCGAACTCGGCGCCCCGAGAGATAACGGCCGAGCGGCAGTGTCCGTAGAACGGATCCAGACCCCCGTCCCACGCCCACTCACCGAGCTGCGCGGCACCCTCGAAGAGATCCTCAGCCAGCGCGACGAGCACGGCGGCGACTGGATCAAAGCCATCGTCACCGACCCGGCTCGCCCCGCCCACCTGCAGGAACAGTTGCGTGAGGCGTACCCCGACCTGCTGCTGACCGAGTACGCACCGGAGGGCAGGGAGGCGCGCGCGGGCACCCCGGTGGTGCGCCGCGAGCAGAACCCGCTCGAGGTGATGGACGAATTCCTCGCCCACGTCACCGGCGCCGCCCCCACCGCCGCCGAGCATGACGTCCTGGACCGCGCCTACACCGCGGTGCGCCGCCAGAAGGAAGCCTCGTGAAGCTCCATCACCTGCAACTGACCGGGATCGGTCCCTTCGCGAGCACCGCCCGGATCGACTTCGCCGCCCTCGGTGCGAGCGGCATGTTCCTGCTCGAGGGCCCCACCGGCTCTGGCAAGTCCACGATCCTCGACGCGATCGTCTACGCCCTCTACGGCCAGGTCGCTGGCGCTGTCACCAGCAGCGACCGGATCCGCTCCCAGTTCGCCGCCCCTACCGAGGCGAGCGTGGTGGACATGGTGTTCGAGACCGCCTCCGGGATCTACCGGGTGCGCCGCCAGCCCGAGTTCCAGCGCCAGAAGCTGCGCGGCACCGGCACCACCAAGGAGCAGGCCAAAGCCGTGCTCTGGCGGATCGGCTCCCCGCAGCTGATCCCCGATGTCATCGCCGACACCGCCGGCGGCGGCAGCGGCGTTGAAGCGATCGCGACCCGCATCGACGAGGTGGGCCGCGAGATCCAACGGGCCGTCGGCCTCACCCGCGACCAGTTCACCCAGACCGTCCTGCTGCCCCAGAACGAGTTCGCCCGCTTCCTGCGCGCCGGCACCGGGGAACGCCAGGCCGTGCTGCAGCGCGTCTTCGGCACCGAGACCTACGCCGCGGTGGAGAAGCAGCTCGAGGAGATGCGGAAGCGGGCCAAGCGAGAGGTCGACGCCGCCCAGCAGACCCTCGGCACTGCGCTCGCCCGCTTCACCGAGGCCACCGCGCTCGAGACAGAACAGAGCGCCGTGCTCAACGAGCATGCGACGGCGCTGCGGCTGGAACCGCTGGCGGTGCTCGCCGGGGAGCACCTCGCGGCGGTCATCGCGCGGGCTGACGACGCACAGGGCGCTGCAGAGACGGCAGGCGAGTTCGAGCTGGCTGCGCGCACCGCCGCCGAGAGCGCCACGGCTGCACGCAAGCGCATCGATCGTCGCCGTGAGCTCGACGCCCTGGCTGCACGCCTCTCGATGGAGAAGCCCGCCCTCGAGATCGGACGCACCTCGCTGCAGCGCGACGAGTCCGCGCGACCCGTCGTCGAAGTGCTGCGCCGCCGCGACGCCGCCTCCACCCGGGTGGCCGTCGCGGTCGAGGCTCTGGCGAAGCTGGCGAGCACCACCCGGCCGCAGCAGAGCGAGCTCGTGGATCTGCTGGAAGAGGAGGACGCCGACGAGAAGCTGATGGCCGCCGCCGACGAAGCCACCACCGCGGCCGGCTCGCTCAAGGATCTCGTCGAGCTCGAGACAGCACTGCCCGCCCGCGAGCAGAAGCTCGCCGCGCGACGCGAGCAGCTCACTGCGGCGACGACCGCCCTCGCTGCCCTCACCGCACAGCTCGGAGCGCGGCCCGCCCGCCGCACCGAGCAGATCACCGTGCGGGACGCAGCCCGCAAAGCCGCCGCCGTGCTGGGCGATGCCCGCCTCGCCCTGCGCACCGCCGAGGAGCGACAGCAGGCCACCTCATCTGCTGTCGCCCACGAGAAGAAGGTCGAGACGCTGCGCGAGCAGGCGACCACCACCCTCCGCACGGCCCAGGAACGGGCGGCGACGGAGACCGAGCTGCGCCGCCGCCGCTTCGCCGGGATCGCCGCCGAGCTCGCCGTCGACCTCACGGGCGGTGACGCCTGCCCCGTCTGCGGCGCACTCGAGCACCCCCACCCGGCAGGGGCTGCTGACGATGCCGTCAGTCCCGAGCAGGTCGAAGTCGCCGAGCAGGCCCGCCAAGCTGCCGAAGCGGCGCACTCCCGCGCCGACCAGGCGCACGCCTTGGCCGGCCAGGAGCTCACCCGGCTCCGCGAAGCCGCCGGAGACCTCACCCCCGAGACCGCCGAGACCGCCGTCGACACCGCGCAGGCCGAGGTCACGGCGGCGCGCGCCGCCGAGACGAAGGCTGCCGAGCTCGAGACAGCCCTGGCCGCCTTCGACGAGGAGACCGAGCACCTCACCCGCCGCAAGCAGGACGACGCCCTCGCCGTCGAACGCGAGAGCACCGAGATCACCGCCGCAGCCGACGCACTCGCGAGCGACCGCACCAAGGTCACCGAGGCCCGCGGGGAGGACGACTCCATCGCCGCGCGTCGCCGTGCCCACAGCGACCGTGCCCGGGCCGCGACCGCCTTGCGAGAGGTGCTGCGCACCCGCACCGAGGCCGAGCAGCGTGCCGCCGAGCTCGCCGACGAGGCGGTGACCTCGCTGTCCGCCAGCGGATTCGCCACTCCCGACGCGGTCCGCGCCGCAGTGCTCGTCCCCGCAGAGCGCACCCGCCTGCAGAAGCTCGTCCAGACCCGCGCCGTCGACGAGTCCCGGCTCACCGACGGCATGTCAGAAGAGGGCATCGCCGAGGTCTCCGCGAGCGACGAGGCCAAGGAGGCGGCCGAGGCCGCCGTGGTCGCCGCCGATGAGAAGCTCACCCTCGCGAAGGCAGCCTCCACCGAGGCCGCCGGTCTCGCCGCCCGCCAGCGCGGCATCTCCGAGCGGGGCGCCGCCGCCCGCACCGCGCTCGAGACCGCCTCGGCCCAGGTGCGCAGCGTCAGCGAGGACGCCGGCATCACCGTGCGGGTCGCCGACCTCGCCACCGGCCGCTCGGCCGACGGAGAGCGCGTGCAGCTCTCCACCTACGTGCTCATGTGGCGGCTGGACGCCGTCATCGAGGCCGCCAACGCCCGCCTCGCCCTGTTCTCCGGCTCCGACCTCGAGCTGCTGCGTGACACCGGCGCCCGCGGCGCGAAGAAGACGGGCCTGGACCTGCTGGTCCTGGACCGCCGCACCGACCAGGTGCGAGTGCCCGAGACCCTCTCCGGCGGCGAGACCTTCTTCGTCTCCCTCGCCCTCGCACTGGGCCTGGCGGACATCGTCATGGGCGAGGCCGGGGGAGTGCAGATGGAGACCCTCTTCATCGACGAGGGCTTCGGCAGCCTGGACCCCGAGACCCTCGAGACCGTGGTGCGGGAGGTGGGCAGGCTCGCCGAGAGCGGCCGCGTGATCGGGATCGTCAGCCATGTCGGCGACATGAAGGCCCAGATCCCCGAGCAGATCCACGTGCGCCGCGGCGCAGACAGCCGCTCGAGCCTGACCATCACCGCCTGAGGGGGTGCGGCGCCCGGTCAGCAATAGTAGACAAGTCACCTAGGTGCATTGTCTACTAGTGGTGTGAACCTCTCGCGCATCATCCTCGGGCTCCTCGCCCTCGCCCCGATGACCGGATACGACCTCAAAAGGCACTTCGACTCCTCCGTGAGGCACTTCTGGTGGGCCGACAAATCTCAGATCTACCGCACCCTCGCCACCCTCGTCGCCGAGGGCTACGCGGAGGTCGAGACGATCCCCGGCCACGGTGCCCCGGATCGGCAGGAGCACCGCCTCACCGACGCTGGCCGGCACGCGCTCGCGCTGTGGCTGACCTCGCCCCCGGAGCCGCAGCCCTCCCGTCACCCCTTCCTGGCCCGACTGTTCTTCGCCGACGAGCTCGATGACGGCGCCCTGCGCACACTCGTCGCAGACCGCCGTACGGCAGTGACCGAGCGGCTCGCCGAGTTCGAGGGGATGCGCCCCGAGATCGCGGACGAGGCCGAGGGGAACCGCGCCGGGACCCTGCGCCTCGCCACCCTCGACCACGGCATCACGCATGCCCGCGCCGAGCTCCGCTGGCTCGACGACACCGAGAGATCACTACCGTGACCACCTTCCCCGAACTCCACCCTCCCCTCGGACCAGGGTCAGCCGCACCCGTCGTGCTCCTGCACGGCGGAACCGTCGCGAACTGGATGTGGACCGAACAGCTGGGTGCGCTCGATGACCGCGTGGTGCTCGCCCTGGACCTCCCCGGATTCGGTCATCGCGCCGCCGAGACCTGGCCGGGTCTGGATGCTGTGGCAGACGGAGTGATCGCCCGGGCCGACGAGCTCGGGGTCGCCGAGCCCTTCCACCTCGTCGGCCTCTCCCTCGGTGCGGTCACGGCGCTGCGGGTGGTCGCACGTCACCCGGACCGCGTCCGCTCGACACTCGCGACCGGTGCGATCCTCGCTCCCGTCGGCCGCACCGCTCGCGCCCTCAGCCGCCTGCAGATCGCGCTCTGGGACGCTCGCTGGTTCTGGGAGTTGCAGGCGAAGGCCTACGGGCTCGATGCAGAAGGGCGGGAACAGCTCGTCTCCCACGGGCTCACCCTGCGCAAGGAGAGCATGTCGGCGCTCACGACCGAGCTGTTCACCGGCGGCATTCCAGCTGGTCTGAACCCGGGCTCGGGACGGATCCTCGCCATCGCTGCCGAGCACGACCCGTCGGTGTTCCGCGACTCCCTCGCCCTGCTCGGCCGCGCCGCACCCCAGGCGCAGCTTCGCCTGGCCCCGAAGATGCACCACATCTGGAACATCGAGGACGTCGGCCTGTTCAACGACGTCCTGCTCACCTGGCTCGACGGCGCGGTGGACCCTCGACTGCTGGAGGTCGGGCCGCCCGCACGACGCTGAACGTCCCTGACGGACCAGATGGTCCCAGGTCGCCCGATCAGAAACCGTGGCGGAACAGGTCCTCGACCTCGTCGGTGCCGTCGGCCGTGTCGCTGCCGTCGTCCCCGTCGCCGTCTGCCTCCCGCCGCCGCTCCTCCCTCGCGAACAGCGGCACCCGTAAGCGCGTCAGCAGCGGAGCGAGCAGCGCCCCGACCCAGGCCCCGGCGGCGTTGCTCAGCAGATCCTCGATGTCCGCGATCCGCACGCCGCAGGGATAGATCCCGAACGCGCCGGTGTACTGGGTGAGCTCGATCAGCGCTGACAGCAGCACGGCGAGGGCGAGCGAGGTGGTGGTGTCCTGGCGGAAGACGCCCCGCAGGATCAGCCCCAGGGGCACGAACAGCGCCATGTTCATGAGGATCTGCAGCACCGGGAAGCTGGTGGCGAGCTCGAGCAGCCCGGCGCCGCCGCGCTGCATCCCCAGCAGCTCGGAGAGGGAATGGAAGGGGTCCAGCCGCAGAGCACCGCCCGAGCGGCTGCGACAGGTGGTCGCCACGTCATAGGCAGGGGCGATCGTCAGCCCGGCGAGGCTCATCGTGTAGACGCAGATCGCCGCCACCGCCGTCAGCCGGGAGGGCCGCACCCGCCCGAAGCGCCGTCGCTGCAGCCCCATCGCGGGCAGCAGGATCACGGCGAAGACGCCGAGTCCGCCCGCGATGCCCACCAGGGCCAGCCGCATCAACTCGTTCACGACAGCACCGTAAGGTCTCCTGCTGGGCGCGGGCCGCACCGGTCCGCCACGATCCTGCAGGAGCCGACATGTCCTCATCCCCTGATGCACCGCGTCCCGCCCTCCGCGCGGCGCCCCTGAGCCCCGGTTCGCAGATCGTGGGGACCGGCCACTACCGGCCCGAGCGCGTGATGACCAATCACGAACTCGAGCAGCTGGTCGAGACCAATGACGAATGGATCCGACAGCGCACCGGGATCGAGTCCCGACGCATCGCCGCCGCGGGCGAAGGGGTGCCGGAGATGGCGACCGCCGCCGCCCGCGCCGCCCTCGCCGACGCCGGCGTGGACCCCTCCGAGGTCACCCAGATCATCGTCGCGACCTGCTCGAACGAGGAGCGCTCACCGAGCGCCGCCGGCCGCGTCGCCCAGGCGCTCGGCATCCCCGCCCCCGCCGCCTTCGAGGTGGGTGCGGCCTGCTCCGGCTTCGAGCACGCCCTCGCCGTCGCCGACATGTCGATCCGCACCGGCGCCTCCGCGGTCTCCCTGGTGATCGGCGCTGAGAAGCTCTCCGCCTTCACCGACTACACCGACCGCGCCACCTGCATCCTCACGGCCGACGGGGCGGGCGCGATGGTGCTGCGCGCGAGCGAGGAGCCCGGCATCGCCCCCGTCGTGTGGGGCACCGAGCCCGAGCTGGCCGACGCCGTCACCATCAATGCCGACGCCGCTGGCGAGGGACCCTACTTCGCCCAGCAGGGTCGCCAGGTGCTCGGCTGGGCGCTGCGCGAGGCGCCCGGCATCGCCCGACGGATCGTCGAGGCGGCGGGCCTCGGCATCGAGGACATCGACGTGTTCGTCCCCCACCAGGCCAATCTGCGGATGATCGAGCCGCTCGCCGCCGCCCTCGGCCTGCGGGAGGACGCCGTGGTCGCGGACGACATCATCACCTCGGGCAACACCTCTGCCGCAACCATCCCGCTGGCCATCTCCCGGCTGCGTGAGGCAGGGCGGATCCCCGCCGGGGCCACGGCGCTGCTGATCGGTTTCGGCGGCGGGTTCGCCTGGGCCGGCCAGGTGGTGCGGCTGCCGTGATCGAGGGGCGCTCCGCGTGTGGCCCGTCGGCCCTTCCCTATAGGATGGACGAGGCCGTGCAGACGCTTTCCCGGCTCGCCCCGTCCCGTGCGCCGTCCTGCGCTGCGCACCGCCCCCATCCCTGAGCACCCTGGAGGACAACCGTGGTGGACTCCCTGACCGTCCAGATCATCGTGACGGTCCTGGTCGGACTGGCCTACGTCGTGGGCCTCATGGGCATCGTCGTGCCCGTGCTGCCCGGCACCATCACCCTGGTCATCGCCACCCTCATCTGGGCGATAGTGGTGGGGGGCTGGCCCGCGTGGGTCGCCTTCGCGCTCGTGCTGATCTTCGGAGCGATCGGCATGACCACCAGCTACGTCCTCACCGGGAAGCGGCTGCACGCCGCCGAGGTGCCGATGTGGCCGGTGTACGTGGGCATCGCCGCCGGCATCGTCGGCATCTTCGTGATCCCCTTCCTCGGCCTGCCGATCGGGTTCCTGATCGGTCTGTACGTCAGCGAGGCGCTGCGCCAGAAGGACTGGAAGCAGGGCTTCACCTCCGCGTGGGTGGCGATCAAGGCGCTCGGCACCGGCATCCTCATCGAGTTCAGCCTCGCGATGCTCTCCACGATCACCTTCGCGATCGCGGTCGTCGTCCACTTCCTCACCGTATGACCGCGCCCACCCAGCGCCAGCACCCCGCCGTCCTCATCCCGGGCCTGAAGCGCCTGCTGAAGGGCTCCTGGGAGCAGCGGCGCTGGTTCCTGCTCGCCGTGCTCGGCGCGGTCGCCTTCGCCCTGCTGCAGATCGGGACCTCCGCCGTCATCGGCCGCGTCACCGAGCACGTCATCGTGCCCTCCTTCGAGCGCGGCGAGGCGGCCCCCGCCCTGCTCATCGGCGGCGGCCTCGCGATCCTCGGCATCGCCGTGGCCCGCGCCGTGACCGTGATGGCCCGCCGCATCTTCGCCGCCGCCACCCAGTTCGACCTCTTCCGCCTCTACCGCGAACGCATCGTCGAGGTGTACGCGAAGGTGCCGCTGCTGTGGCATCGCCGCCAGGCCACCGGCACCCTGCTCTCCTCCGTCTACTCCGACGTCGAGGCGACGTTCTTCGCGATGGCGCCCTTCCCCTTCGCGCTGTCCACCATCGTGATGCTGGTCTACGCGACGATCGTCGTGGCCCGCATCGACCCGGTGATCCTGCTGATCATGCTCGCCCTGATCGTGCTGCTGATCATCCTCAACGTGATGCTGCAGCGCTTCGCGACCCCCATCGCGATGCGCTCCCAGCAGCTGCGCGCCGAGGTCGCCGAGATCGCCCACGAGTCCTTCGACGGCGCGAACGTCGTGAAGTCGCTGGGCCGCGAGGACATCGAGGAGAAGCGCTTCAGCCGCGCCGCGGACGACCTGCGGGAGACGGGCATCCGCTTCGGCTACATCCGCGGCTGGTTCGACCCCGCGATCGACGCCCTCCCCAACCTCGGCATCCTCGCCGTCGCCGTGCTCGGCGCCTGGCGGATCGGGGACGGGCACCTCACCACCGGCCAGCTGGTCGAGGTGGCGTACCTGTTCACCCTGATGTCCCTGCCGATCCGCTCCTTCGGCTGGGTGCTCGGGGACCTCTCCCGCACCGTCGTCGGCGGCGGCCGGGTCCAGCAGATCCTCGACGTGGCCGACGAGCGCACCTACGGCCCGGACCCGCTCCCGGACGGCCCGGGCGTGCTCGAGATCGACCGCGTCTCCTTCGTCTACCTCGACGACCCGTCCCAGGTGATCCTCGGCCGCGGCGTCGACGGCGCGAGTCTCACGGTGCGCAAGGGCCATGCCCTGCACGACGTCAGCCTGCACGCCGACCCGCGCGCCGGCACCCGTGTGCTCGCCGTCGTCGGCGCGACCGGCTCCGGCAAGTCCAGCCTCGCGCTGCTGGCCGCGGGCCTGGTCGCACCGACCACCGGGACCATGAGCCTCGACGGCGCCGAGCTGCGCACCCTCACCGCCGACGCCCTCACCGCGGACGTCGCCCTCGTGCTCCAGCAGGCCTTCGTGTTCGACGCGACCGTGCGCGAGAACGTCACCCTCGGCGAGGACCTCGACGAGGAGACCGTGCGCTGGGCGCTGCGCGTCGCCCAGGCCGAGACCTTCGTCGACGCCCTCCCCGACGGCCTGGACACCGAGCTGGGGGAGCGCGGCGGCTCGCTCTCCGGCGGTCAGCGCCAGCGCATCGCGCTCGCCCGGGCCCTCGCCCGCAGGCCCCGGCTGCTGATCCTCGACGATGCCACCAGCGCCTGCGACCCCAGCGTCGAGCTCGCCATCCTCGACGGGATCCGGCGCGAGATGACCGAGTCGACGCTGCTGCTGATCGCCTACCGCAAATCCACCATCTCCCTCGCCGACCAGGTGGTCTTCCTCGACCACGGCCGCGTCTCGGACACCGGCACTCACGAGGAGCTGCGCACCCGCTCCACCGGCTACCGCGCCCTGGTCGACGCCTACGACGAGGCCGCGATCTCCCACAACCTGCTCGAAGCCTCCGCCCCGCAGCCCAGCGACGGTCCCGACCCCGCGGTCGCCGTGCCCGCCGAGCGGGAGCGCACCGTCACCGGCGCGATCGCGATCCACGGCGCCGTCGGCCGTCATCGCCACGAGGAATCAGGGGCCGACGAGGGCGAGTGCGAGGTGCCCACCCGCACCGGCGCCCTCCCCGCCGTCGAGCTGCAGCCCGCCGTCGAATCCGGCGTCGAGACCGATGAGAAGAGCGACCGATGACCGCCCCCGGCTCCTCCGCACTCGGCAGCGAGACCACCACCGACGAGGGGGCGATCGCCACCATCCGCCGCGGCCTCGCGCTCACCCCTGAGCTGCTGCGCGGGCTCTGGATCACCCTGCTGCTGGCCGTGGTCGCGACCGCCGGCAAGGTGGTGGTGCCGATCGCGGTGCAGTCGATCCTGGACCGCGGGATCATCGCCCCGGAGACGCCCGACGTCGCCTTCGTCGCCGGCGCCGCCGGGCTCGCGGCCCTGGTGCTGCTGGTCACCGCCTCCTGCAACGTGCTGATGAACCGGCGCCTGTTCCGCCTGGCCGAGCACTCCCTGGCCACCCTGCGCAAGCGCGCCTTCCGCCATATCCACGATCTGTCCCTGCTCACCCAGGGCACCGAGCAGCGCGGCGCGCTGGTCTCCCGCGTGACCAGCGACGTCGACACCGTCAGCCAGTTCATGAGCTTCGGCGGCATCATGCTGGTGGTGATGAGCATGCAGCTCGTCCTCGCGACCGGGGTGATGGCCTTCTACTCCTGGCCGCTCGCCCTCGCCGTCTGGATCTGCTACCTGCCGATCCTGGTCATCATGGGCTCGCTGCAGAAGCGCATCCGCGCCCGGTACCAGAGGGTGCGCACGAACGTCGGCGAGATGCTGGGCGCCATCTCCGAGTCCCTCGTCGGCTCCGCCACCGTGCGCGCCTATGGCACCGAGGAGAGCACCCGCGCCTCCCAGGTGGGACGCATCGGCGAGGTGCGCAACGCCCAGTTCGCGGTGCTGAAGCCGCAGTCCGCGTCCTTCTTCCTCTCGGAGACGGCCGACGGGCTCGCCACCGCCATCGTGGTCGTGGTCGGCATCGTGGTGGGCACCGGCGCACTCGGCATCGACCTGCCCGGCGCCGATCTCACCGCCGGCGGCGTGATCGCCTTCGTCTTCCTCGTCTCCCTGTTCAGCCAGCCCGTCCGGATGGGCATCGAGATGCTCTCCGAGGCGCAGAACGCGGTGGCCGGCTGGCGGCGCGTGCTCGGCGTGCTCGACACCCCGGCCGACGTCGCCGACCCCGCCGGTGCGATGGACCCCCACACCGGCCGCCACCGCCCGCCGGTCCCCGGCGCGACCCCGCTGCCGGACGGCCTGCTCGACATCGAGATCCGCGGCCTGCGCTTCGCCTATCCAACCGGCCCTGAGGTGCTGCACGGCATCGACGCGACCATCCCCGCCCGCTCCCGCATCGCGATCGTGGGCGAGACCGGCAGCGGCAAGACCACCTTCGCCAAACTGCTGACCCGCATGATGGACCCCGCCTCGGGCGAGATCCTGATCGGCGGGATCCCCCTGCACCTGGTGCCCTACGACTCCCTGCGCTCCCGCGTGATCATGGTCCCGCAGGAGGGCTTCCTCTTCGACACCTCGGTCGCCGGGAACCTGCTCTACGGCAGACCCGACGCCACCACCGAGGACATGCGGCAGGCGCTCGAGGAGCTGGGCCTGGCGACCTGGGCCGCGGAGCTGCCCGAGGGGCTCGAGACCCCCGTCGGCCAGCGCGGTGAATCCCTCAGCGCCGGCGAGCGGCAGCTGGTCGCGCTCGCCCGCGCCTACCTCGCCGACCCCGACATCATCGTGCTCGACGAGGCCACCAGCGCCGTCGACCCCGCCGCGGATGTGCGCCTGCAGCAGGCGATCGACGGCCTCGCCCGCGGCCGCACCACCATCACCATCGCCCACCGGCTCTCCACCGCCGAGCGCGCGGACCGCATCATGGTGCTCGACCACGGAGACCTCGCCGAGCACGGCACCCACGCCGAGCTGGTCGCCCTCGACGGCGGGATCTACGCCGGGCTGCACCGCTCCTGGGTCGCGCACCGCAGCGAGCGCTGACGCGGCGGATGCTCCGTGCCGTGCCGTGCCGTGCCGTGCCGTGCCGTGACCTCGGCTCAGGGCATCGGAGACGGCCGATGCGCCAGTGCGATCCGCCATCGTGCGCTGGTCCCGTCCGGCGCGCTGGCCGGGCCGACGACAGCGGAACCATCGCCCGGTATGGCGATCTCGTCGCCCTCGAAGGCGGTGACGATCAGGTCGCCATCCCGACTGCGGATCATCACCCGGACCACTGACCCCTCGCCAGTGTGTCCGACCTGCATGATCCCCACCAGGGTGCTGCCGAGCATGGCCTGGGTGCCCTGCGGGTGATCGATGAACTCCATCATCGTCTCCTCACTCTCCGGCGGTCGGTGCGTCGACATAGTTCGTGCGGCGGAAGTTCTCCTGGAACTCGGCCTCCGTCAGCCACAGGCTCCCTCCGGGATTCTCGTTCACCTGAGCATTCGGGCCCCACGGGTTCTGCACCCTGATCATCTGCTCCATGGTGCCGGAACCGGGCGGGTGCTCCCGCATCTCGACCGCATCGACCACATACGAGTGGTTCGGGACGATGTTGTCGGCCTCGACGTGATCCCTCTCGAAGATCCACCATCCGTTCTCCTCGACCTTCGTGTCGACGACGACAGGACCGTCCTCGAGATACCCCTGGATGTCCTCGAGAGTCGCGCCGTCGGCATAGCGGGCGTCGTTGCCCGTGATCATCTCGAGAGCGAGCTCCGGCTGGTCCGCGACGATGTCTCCGTACGAACCTCCCATGTATTCCGCCGCCGCCTTCTCGTAGATCGAGGCCCAGTTCGGCTGGCCGTCCCCACCCTTGGTTCCGGCGGCGTTGAACGTGCCCTCGACGGTGATCTCCACAGGTTCCCCCTCGTGATACATGGTCACCGTGTAGGTCCCGTCGCCGTTGTCGGAGATCTGCTCCCGGAGCCAGGCGGGGTCGGCGCGGGCCGTGGCGCCGAGCGAAGCGAGGAACCAGCAGTCCCCGATGCCGCGCTGGTTGATGTCATCGACGCTGAAGGGCCTGTCGTCGAGATCGATGTCCTGGTCCGGCGCGTGATGCCCATTCTCCGCGTTGGGGTCGGACTTGTCCCAGTCCTCGATCCCCGGAGGTATCTCCGGGTCCCCTTCCCGGTCCTCGGGATGCAGTTCCGTCCGGCTCCCGTCCTCATTGCTGGACTCGCCCCGATATCCCGAGGACGTGCCGTCACCCCTCTGCGACCATCCCTCCCCGTCGCCCCCGGGACCTCCAGCCGGGTCGGCGTCGGAGGCGGCATCCTGTTCGTCGGCATGGCTCGCCAGCTCGTCCTTCCGGCGCCGAAGATGATCGGCGCAGGCCGTGAAGGCCGGTCCGACCTGGGCGTGCCACATCTGCCGGAACGTCTCCGCGTCCTCGCCGATCCATCCGACCCTGTCGATCGAGACGC
>NZ_JBQSXR010000028.1:0-35300 GCF_052378395.1 Brachybacterium sp. AOP29-B2-41 | reverse complement strand
AGGGGGTTTGCTAATGGAGAGAGGGTTGCCGCCCATGCTTGTCATGTGGGATTATATTCTCTTCGTAGAATGGTGCGACCCGGAAGAAGGGCAAGAGGAAGTTGATCCGCTGTTACAATTGTCCCCGGAGGTTGCGGGCGGCTTGCGCGAGTGGGCGGACGCAATGAATCAGGCGTATGCCGATGAGACCCGTGTCACGAATCCGGATCCAGTGATCGCAGACAAGCTCGATCGCCAATTCGACACCCTTGTGCAAAGAATTCGCGAGGAAGGTTTTGATGTGACGCAAGGTGAAAAGTGGTGGCGTGAAAGATGAGTCGTCCGCAATTATCACGGTGGGCGAGAGATGGTCGCGACTGAGCTATTAAGCAAGCGAGGCCGAGGCCGTCGGGTTCGCGACGGATTGCCCCGGCGGGGGCGCAATGGGAGGGGCTGGCTGACGAGCCGACCCCTCCCATTTCTGCGGTAATGTGCTCACAATCGCGCCCCTCAGATAGTTGGGAGCGAGTTCAGCGTCAGCTGGTGGTCGACCTGTCAGACCTGGACGACGCGCAGCAGGTGCGACTGCGGGAGGGAGTCGAGGATCTGCTTCGACAGGTCGTCTCCGGGGATGATGCCGACGAGGTGGTGGCGGGCTGGACTGCGGACGCGCTTGAGGAGGCGTTCGCCCGACTGGAGCGCGACGGGGCTCACGTGCAGGCGACAGCCATCCGGGAGGCGTTGAAGAACAACGGCTACATCACTCGCAGGCGCGTCTACAAGATCGGTCGCTACCACGAGGATCGGACGCTGCGGGGCTTCTCGAGGCCGGTCAACCGGATCGTGACGGAGATGAAGACGGACGGCGTGATTCCGGACAGTGCGGCCGACCTGCTGACTTCTAGCTTTCAGAACGGAGTCGTCGCCGATGGGTTCAGCGTTGACGCCCGCCTCGGCACGCTGCTCAACTAGGCACTGGGGGGGCTAGCCACGGCAACCGTGCAGCGGTCCCGCTACCGGTCCTCCCAACGGGGCTGGGTCAGTGGGTGCTAGATGATCGTCGACAGCTGAAGGTAAGGCTCGCCGTCGACTGAAGCTGCCTCGACCTTCGCTCGAAGTGCGTCCGGAAGCTCGATGCGCCCCTCCAGGATTAGGGCTATGTCCTGCCCGTCGACCAGCACTAGGGCGTGTCTCCTATATGTGAGGCGGTTTCGCCTGAGAGCCTGGAAGTATGGCTACCGCGACGACTCGACATCAGGTTCTGTCCGACGAGCAGTGGGAGCGGATCGAGCCGCTGTTGCCGTCAAACGAGGGCCGCAAAGGGCATCCGTTCCGCGACAACCGGAAGATCGTCGAGGGCATTATCTACAGGTCCCGCACCGGGATCCCGTGGCGCGATCTGCCGCGTGACCAGTTCGGTCCCTGGCAGACGGTGTGGAAGCGCCATTACCTCTACGCTCGACTCGGAGTCTGGGACGGGGTCCACGCCGCGTTGATGGCGCAGGCCGACGCGGCAGGAGACATCGACTGGACGGTCTCGGCGGACTCGACGATCAACCGTGCTCATCAGCATGGGACCAACACCACTCGTCCTGATCAGCCCACAGGGGGCGGGAGCGAACCACAAGAATCTGGGCGCTGAGGAACCCGACGGGCACGCGGTCGGCAGGTCACGCGGCGGTCTGGGCAGCAAGGTCCATGCTGCGGTCGACGGCAATGGGATGCCGCTGGCGATCGTTCTGACCGGCGGTCAACGCCACGACGGGGCGATGCTCGTTGAGGTGCTCGACGACATTCGAGTCCCTCGCCTTGGGTCCGGCCGACCCCGGTCCCGGCCTGCCGCGGTGGTCGCCGACAAGGCCTACTCCTCGGGTAAGACTCGCCGGATGCTTGCGGCTCGGGGCATCAAGGCGGTGATCCCGCAGAAGTCCGACGAGATCGCTGCCCGCAAGAGGAAGGGCGCTCGCGGCGGGCGTCCACCCGGGCTCGATCAGACCGCATACGCCGGCCGCAACGTCGTCGAGCGGCAGTTCGGCCTGGCCAAACAGTGGCGCGGGATCGCTACCCGCTACGACAAACACGCCATCACCTACCGAGCCAGCGTGGTCCTCGGGACTGCCGCACTGATAGGTGACATCTGATCTGGCTTGCCCACTGGGCGGCCTGGAAGGATGTGCACCATGCCCGCTCCATATCCCCAGGAGTTCCGCGACGACGTCGTGCGAGTGGCCCGGTCCCGTGAGGACGGCGTCACCATCGCGCAGATCGCGAAGGACTTCGGCGTCCACGAGATGACACTCCATAAATGGATGCGCCAAGCCGACGTCGAAGCCGGCGTCCGCCACGGCACCACCCGCGAGGACGCCGCCGAGACGCGAGACCTCAAACGTCGCGTGCGCCTGCTCGAGCAGGAGAACGAGGTCCTGCGCCGCGCCGCCGCCTACCTCTCCCAGGCGAATCTGCCGGGAAAAGGTTCTACCCGCTCGTGAGCGAGCTCGCCGCTGAGAACATTCCCGTCGCGGTGTCCCTGCGGGTCCTGAAGCTCTCCCGCCAGCCCTACTACCGCTGGCTCAAACACCAGGTCACCGACGCCGAACTGGTCGAGGCTTACCGAGCCAACGCACTGCTGGACGCCCACCGCGACGACCCCGAGTACGGCTACCGGTTCCTGCTCGGCGAGGCCGCAGAAGCGGGTGAAGTGATGTCCGAGCGGACAGCGTGGCGGATCTGCCGAGACAACCAGTGGTGGTCCGTCTTCGGCAAGAAGCGGGCCAAGAATGGGAAGCGTCCGGGACCGCCGGTCCACGACGACCTCGTGAAGCGGGACTTCTCCGCCGATGACGTCAACGAGCTGTGGCTGACCGACATCACCGAGCACTGGACCGACGAGGGCAAGCTCTACCTCTGCGCCATCAAGGACGTGTTCTCCGGCCGGATCGTCGGCTACTCGATCAGCGACCGGATGAAGGCTCGCCTCGCGGTGAACGCCCTGGACAACGCGATATCCCGACGCCGTGACGCCGCCGGCTGCATCCTGCATTCGGATAGAGGATCTCAGTTCCGGTCACGGAAATTCGTCCACGCCCTGAACCGTCATCACCTCATCGGCTCGATGGGCCAAGTCGGTGCTGCCGGAGACAACGCCGCCATGGAGTCCTTCTTCGCGCTGCTCCAGAAGAACGTCCTGGACCGTAAGCGTTGGCGGACCCGAGAGGAGCTGCGGATCGCGATCATTACCTGGATCGAGAGGACCTATCATCGCCGTCGCCGTCAGGCCCGCCTGGGCCGATTGACCCCCATCGAATACGAGACCATCATGAACCCGGTCGCGCTCGCGGCCTGACACCCCAACTGTCACCTATCAGTGCGGCAGTCCCCTTCGGCAACGCGGCCCATGTGGAGGCCAGCTGATTCGTGGGACCAGTGATTGCTCGTGCCACGTCGCTGGCTGCGAGCCAGCAGCTTTGGGAGGAGTAGGGGTTCTCCGGGTCGTTGCGCCAGATGACCAACACCTGCTCACGGGTCCAGCGATTGGCTGCGGCGATGCGCCATGCCTCCGTGCCGTTCTCGAGCACAAGACGGGCGACGACGGGGATATCCCCCATTGGCCGCGCCCCCGGGGTCGAAACTGCCGGCACGGCGTTGGCAACGGCGAGCATGGGTGGGTGTCTGTCATCACTGGTCACGATGG
The DNA here is from genome assembly GCF_052378395.1 of Brachybacterium sp. AOP29-B2-41. Taxonomy (NCBI): domain Bacteria; kingdom Bacillati; phylum Actinomycetota; class Actinomycetes; order Micrococcales; family Dermabacteraceae; genus Brachybacterium; species Brachybacterium sp. AOP29-B2-41. The sequence continues at coordinate 31,630 of NZ_JBQSXR010000028.1, read as the reverse complement.
ACATGGTCGCCCTAGGGGCTGACACCGGAATCTGTCACTCCCCCAGTGGGCGGCCGCACGGGATGCTGCCGGCTTCAAGGTCGGGGAACGGCTTGCCGCCGTTGTACTTCTGCTCTCGGCGCTCCACCTCGGCCATCACGGCTTTGTGGATGAAGTCGGACCGGCTGCGGTCTCCCTCTTCCCGGTCAGTGTGCCGAAAAGCTCCGCGCATCCGGGCGGTGTCCTCTTGCGGCTGGTAGAACATCAACTTGGGCGGGTACTTCTTGCCACTCGAGGCAGTAGCCGGCGCCGGCGACCGAGGAACTTCGGCGGGCGCCGTCGTCGCCGGCCTCGACGGGGTCCAGTTGGCGAAGGAATTCTAGCGAGCGGTCACTTGAGCGCTCCTTCCATGATGGTCTCGAGATGCTGAGCGAAGAAGTGCTTTGCGAACTGACATCCGCGGTCCGAATGCAGGATGCAGCCAGCGGCGTCGCTACGCCGATATAGCGCGATGTCCAGGGCGTTCACCGGGAGGCGCTCTCTCATCCGGCACTCCCATGTCCTGTGTCCTCCAGACAGCGGCCCTCCACCGCAGAGGCACGAGATCCACCCGATCATGTGTCGAGTTGATCTGCAGTCACACCGAGATGGTGTGGGCTCACTCCAGCCGTTCGGCTCGCGCTCGAGCCACTCTTCATCCATGAGGCCATGGTGCCCCGATAGTCCAACGTTCTGAGTTCAGGTCGAGGAGTTGGCAAAGAGCTGCCGCGGGCCGCTTCGCGCCCCTTGCCCTCGGGATCCAGTGATGCGTTGGCAGCCGTCCCCGATAGGACCAGCCAGCAGCCGGCCCCAGTCTCAAACCAGCGGCCGCGGGGCAGTGGTCCTGTTCCAAGGTCGAAGGTATAGGCAGTAGTTCCGTATCTCCGTGATGCAGTAAGTCAGTACCTCAGTTTTCTGATCGACCCCCGAGCGGTGGTGTCGTGATCCTCGCGCTTGTCCGAGGCATGCGATCAATGCGAGTAGTTCCCATAGCCGCCGCAGCGCTCTTAATGGTGGGGTGCAGCGGCCCGGCCGAGGAGCCGGAGCCGCCGACGACGACGACGACGACGACCAGCGAAGCCCCAGTGGCCGCGACGAGCGAGCCCGAGGACCCGGATGCATCTCCTATCGAGTGGGACGTGGCTCCCAGCGAGGAGGCACCCGGTGTGCCTGGCGATGAGGGGCCTCCCGATGCGGAGGAGGGCGACGCCGAGGAGGCCGCTACAGCCGCCCACGACGCCGTGGTGGCCTACTTCTCGACCGATGACCCCGAGCAGTGGTGGTCGAACTTCTCGAAGCACCTCACACCCGCGGCGCAAGAAGTGTGGAAGTACACCGATCCGCGCCGAGTTCCGGCCGGTGCTCCCGAGGGCAGTGCGGAGTACGGCTTGGTCAGTGCGACCGATGCGGAGATCACCATTCCGACGACGATCGGTGACTTCCAGTTGGTGATGGTCCGCTCCGATCCGGCCGACCAGTGGAAGGTCTCTTACCTGGAGCCACCGGAGGAGGTGGCCTGAGGATGAAGATGAAGGTGATTGCCGCGACGTTGGTCCTTGGTTGCGCGGCGCCGGTGGCTCTAGTCGCCGGGGCCGGTGTCGTCAGCCTCGGCATGTTCGCGGGCAGCGGCGGCAGCAACGAGGCGATCTGTGCCGGTAGCTCTCTGTCGGTCAGCATCGACGGGGAGTTTCCCGCAGGGGTCGGCGATTTCACCTCGCAGGCGATGGAGCAGGCCGCGGTCATCATGAAGGTTGGGGAGGCCGAAGGAATCCCCGCCAGCGGGCAGCTCGTCGCGTTGATGACTGCGATGCAGGAATCCCGGCTGGGTGATCATCCGAGCACGTTTTCACCGGATATAAACGGTGACGCAGGAGTATTCCAGCAGCGGCAGCTCCCGGGCTGGTATGGCTCGCTGGAGGAAGTCAGCAATACCTCTTACGCCGCAAAGGTGTTCTACAAGGGAAAGACTCTCGCCGAGGAGATCAAGGGCGGCGCAGGGCCGAAGGGGTATCACATTCCCGGTCTAGTGAATGTGGATGGTTGGGAGTCTCTGGCACCGACCGTCGCCGCGCAGCGCGTCCAGCGCAGTGCTCACCCTCAGGCCTACGCCAAGCATGAGCCGGAGGCGCGGGAGATCATGTCGGCGCTGTCCGGTGTGGACGTGTCGATCGACCCGAGCGAGCCCGGTTCCGCGGTGTGCGGAGACGGCGGCTTCACCGCGACCGGAGACATTGGCGCGGTGCTGGAGCAGGCGCAAACCACGCTGGGTCAGCGCTACGTGTTCGGTGGCGGTGGCTGGGACGGTCCCACCCGCGGCGGGCAGGACTGCTCCGGCCTGACGACCTACTCATACGCGACCGCGGGAGTCAGGCTCCCGAGGACGGCCCGCGCTCAGTGGGCAGCACTGCGCTCCCACGCGGTCTCTCCCAGCGAGGCTCAGCCCGGCGACCTGATCTTCGAGGCATGGGGCCGACTCGGGTCCGAGGTATCCCATGTGGGGATCTATCTCGGAGACGGAAAGATGATCGAGGCGAGCCGCAGCGCGGCCGTGACCAAGATCAGCGATGCTCGCCTCAGTGGTCCTCAGTTCGTGGGCATCGCGCGCGTACCTGATGGGTTCACGGAGTGATCTCCGATGACCTCAGCGCAGCGAGCCCCGCCCCGCGGCCGACACCGCCCACCCCGACGAACGAGGAGGACCCTATGAACGTCACCGTCTACACCAAGCCTCAGTGCGTGCAATGCGACGCCACCAAGCGCGCTCTGACGAGCAGCCGCATTAAGTACGAGACCGTGGACCTCACCCAGGACCCCAAAGCCCGGGCGGCTGTCCAGGCTCTCGGGTATTTGCAGGCTCCTGTCGTCGTCACGAGTGAGGATCACTGGAGCGGGTTTCGGCCGGACAAGATCAAGGCGCTGGCACCCGGTCGCAGCTCCGTCCGCGGCGGGCAGAGCGGGTTAGATCCGGCAGCACCGCGCGGGCGCATCGCCCTATGACCACCCCACGCCGCACGACGTGACCCCCGCCCTCGGAGCTCGAGGACGGGGGTCACTGCCGTACGGCTTCTAAACCATCGTCGCGACAACGGCAGCGATTACAACCAAGGGGGTGCCGAGCAGCGAGCCGCCTACTGCTACCCCGAAGGACTTCAGCAGGCGGCGGCGGCGGGCGAAGAGCAGCATGAGGAACGCCGCTACGAGGACCAGCAGAGCGAGACCCCCCAAGGTCGCGCCGAACACGATCAGCCCGGTCTCGCTGAATCCCTCGACTTCACTGTCCATGACCGTCCCTCTCCGCAGTGTCGTGGCCCCATCGTCTCAGCACACCCCATACCGTGCACCTTCCGTCCGACTCCTCAGCTCCTCGCCGTTCGTCCAGACCACGCTCCAGCGCGGGGCCGGCTGGATGCCTCAGCGCTTTCCTGCTCACCCGCGTGCCGTCTCGGATCGCGAGATCGCTGATGTGGGTCCGGCGGCGTCTCCAGCAGCTCCAGAAGGTCACCTTGCCGCGGATCGATCCGTTCATCGGCGGGGCTGGGGAGATCGGTACTCATGCCATCTCCTGGTCGTAGAACGTCCACGTGCGGATCTCGTTGGTCCTGTCGTCGTCCAGCATCAGCAGCGCCTCCAAGCAGTCGTTGCAGTAGCCCACGTACCACTCCCGAGGCCCGTCCTGGAACCTGCCCTTCACGATGTACATGAAGTGCTGCCACTCCTTCTTGGGAGGACAAGATCGCTGGTTCAGTATCGCGCGAACACCGTCCGGGGTATCTGGCTCCGGTGCATTCAGTGACCCGCGCCAGGCGTCGAGCAGGTAGGTCATCGCCGCTGATTCGTCGACGTCGAGCCAGCGCCGCATCAGCGGGTAGTCCAGCGCGGCCGGGCGGGGTGTGACCACCGCCGAATCCATGTCCTCCCACATCACCTCCGAAAGAAACGGGACCTCATCTGCGCGACCCCGCTGAACGGCAGACCGGCCTGCTCCAAGAAGCGTCACCCAATCCACCTCGTACGGTCGTCCTTCCAGTGCGATCGTCCGGTCACGATCCAGGTACTTCCTCGTCCCGCTCATCACTCTTCCTCTCGTCGTCCTGCCAACGACAAGCCGCCTCACCACGACGGCCCCCGCTCAGCCGCTCCTCGCTCCTCCCCGCGGCCCGCCGCAGCTCGCGAAGCCGCCGATCCCGCACGCTCACCTCTGGATCTCTCACCAACAACTGCTATGCACGCAAGCACTACGTGGTTGATGCGCTACTATGGCCCCATGCGCGGAGGGGTCCAGGTGTGGCGACGTGGCGTTGACGGCCAGGGGATCCGTCACGCCACTGCGTACGCCCTCCAGGGCGGCTGTGACGCCGCGGAGGTCGAGCGGCAGGTCTCGGCCGGTGCCGAATCTGCCGCCGCCTACGGCCCCGAGGACGTGCCGACCGTGGCCCGGTACACCGCCCGGACCGACGGCATCCAGCGCGATCGACTCGACGCCGAGCAGCTGCGGGCGTGGATCGACGGCGTGGACCCCGAGACTGGCGAGCAGCGCGGCCGCACGATGACTTCCCCGGACGCGCACCTGCTCTACGACGCGACGATCAACGCGCCGAAGTCGTACTCGCTCGCGGCGGTGCTGCACCCCGAACTGCGCGAGGAGTTCGACGCACTGATGGACCGGGTGACCGACGAGACCGTCACCGCCTGGAGCGAGGAGCTGACCACCCGCCGAGGCGCGGGAGGGAAGCAGCGGATCGGGCTCGCACAGGTCGAAGTCGTGTCCCTAGACCACGAACGCTCCCGGTCGCTTGACCCCCACGCGCACCGCCACCTCTGGCTCAACGCCAAGGTGCAGGGCGCGGACGGAAAGTGGTCCAACGTGGACTCACAGCAGGTGTTTCGGCACCAGGTCCTCGTCAACGCCCGCGGAGAGTTGGCCGCGCAGACCGATGCCCGCTGGAAGGCGGCTCTGGCCGCTCACGGGTACACGCTCAACAACGATGGAGAGATCGCGGAGCTGTCTCACCTCGTGGAACCGATGAGCAAGCGCGCGGCCCAGATCGGGCGGAACAAAGCCCGGTTCGAGCGCGAGTGGAGGGCCGCGAATCCGGGCGGGGAGCCATCCCCGAGGCTCATCGAATCGTGGGACCGGCAGGCTTGGGCTCTGGACCGGGCGCAGAAGCCCGAGGATCTGGACGAGGACCAGTGGCGTGATCAGGTACGGCGCGAGCTGGCCGACGTGGACCCCGCCGTGCTGGTGACCCGACAGCCGGCCCCTGTACAGCCCCGCGAAGCGCACGAGGTGGACCGAGGTCAGCTGACCGCCTACGCGCTGGGATGGACCGATCAGCGGGCCGTCCGCTCACAGGGCCGGTTCTCTCGCGTGGATCTCCGCGCGGGGGCGACTATGGCCGTCGCCCAAGCGCAGCTGACAGTAGCTCCCGAGGAGCTGACCCGGATTATCGGTGAGGTCGAGACCCGGGCGCTGCTGGAGATCGAGTCCCTGGCCCCCGCTGAGATCCGCAGCCCGGACGATGTGAAGTCCCTCCGGCTGAACTCTGTGGGCCAAACTCGCGCCCGGATCACCGAGCGCGCGGCCGTGCGCGCCGCCGTTGGCGACCCGACGCCCGCGCCGGTCGAGGCGATCGCCGCGGCCGTCGCCGTGGTGGACACCGAGCGCGCAGACGCCGGAGAGGACCCGGTGAAGCTCGATGACCGCCAGATCGCCGCCGCCCAGGCCGTGGCAGGCAGCTCCCCGCTAGTGACGATCGAGGGACCGGCCGGGGCCGGGAAGACCACTATGCTCACCGTCGCTGAGCGGGCCATGGCCGCTGACGGACACCGGATGCTGACCGTCGCCCCTACGATGAAGGCCGCGCAGGTGGCGCAGGCCGAGATCGGCGCCGACGGCTCCAGCCTCCACGCGCTGCTGTATCAGCACGGGTTCCGGTGGCGCACCGAAGCCTCCGGACAGATGACGTGGCAGCGCCTCAGCTCCGGGGACACCGACACCGACGGCTCGATCTACTACGGCCCCAGCGCCTCAGCGCAGCTCACGGCCGGTGACGTGATCGTGTGCGATGAGGCCGGGATGGTGGACACGGACTCCATGGCAGCGCTGCTGACCGTGGCCGATGACTCCGGCGCACGGCTCGCCCTGGTCGGTGACCCCCACCAGGTCCGCCCGGTCGGTCACTCCGGCGCTATGGCCCTGGTCCAGGCCCAGGTGCCTGACGACGCGCGCCTGGACCTGCACTCGATCCACCGGTTCCGCCGCGCCGAGGACCCGCGCCAGGCCGATACCGCCTACGCCGAGATCTCCCGCGACCTCCGCCACGCAGCGACACCGGAGAAGGCACATGAGGTGGCCCTGTGGCTGCACGAGCACGGGCACGTGGACCGCCTCAGTGATAGCGCCGAACAGACCCAGCAGGCCGCAGCCGCCTGGCTCGCCGCTCACGGCGCGGGCGAGTCCATCGCCGTCATGGCGACCGATAACGAGACCGTGGACGCGATCAACACCGCGATCCAGGAAGCCCGGCTCGAGGCCGGACAGCTCGACACCACGGTCCGCGCGACCGGTCGCAACGGTGCGGAGCTGCACATCGGGGACGTGGTGACCACGCGCCGCAACCACCGCGGGGAGGACTTCACCGTCGCCAACCGCGAACTGTGGACGGTGCGCGAGGTTGCCCAGGACGGCACAGTGACCCTCTCCGGTGGGATCGACCAGCGCACCGAGAGGATTCCCGCGGAGTACGCGGCCGAGAGCGTGGCGCTGGGGTACGCGAGCACGGTCCACGGCGCACAGGGCATCACGGCCCGCCGCGCCGTCACGGTCATCTCGGAAGACACCAGCGCCGCCCAACTATACGTGGGCATGTCCCGCGGGAAGCTGGAGAACCGCGCCCTGGTGGCCGGGGCCGATGACACCGCCGTCCTAACCCAGCTCAGTGACGCGATGCTCCGGAATCGACACGACCTCACCGACGAGCAGCTGCGCCAGCTCGTCGCCAGCGACCTCGACCGCGCAGGCGTCCAGGGCGAGCCCCAGCAGGCACAGGGTCCCGAGGCGTGGCGGCAGCGGACCTACGGGGATCTGCCCGACCCGGGCGTGGTCCACGACCGGCTCACCCGCCGCCGTGATCGGCTCACTGTCGAGGTCCGCAGCGATGAGAACCGCCAGTACACCCTGGCCGAGAAGATCAGCGTGGAGCTGGAGCCCTCCGTGTCTGTCACCCGCCGCGACCAGGCCGATGCCCACACCATCCGCACCGCCGAGAAGCACCACGAGATCGCCCAGCGCCAGCTGGACGAGGTGGAGACACGGCTAGAGAAGTCCCGGAAGAAGCTGGGGCGCATCGACCACCACCTGTCCGGCATCGCAGAGGAGATCGAGACCCGGGCCGTGATGGACCCCGAGCAGGCCCGCACCGAGCAGCACGCCCGCGAGCACGCTGCAATCTATGAGCCCGCGAAGCCCACCGACTCGCTGCGTCGCCCCTTCGGTCTCGCCCCCAGCCTCGCCAAGGAACAGGGGCGCATCCGCAGCGAGCGCGACGAGGCCCGAACAACCACCGCCCGGGCGTCGGCCGAGCAGAACAGCGCCGGGGCGCACACGTCCGACATGCGCCGAGAGGCCGAGCAGGCAGCAGCAGCCGCCCGCAGCGCCCAGCAGCAGATGGACGCCGCCGCCGAGGAGGCAGCGCGAGAGCACACCGTCACTCTCCGCAGCGACCTGACGACCCTCCAGCAGGCCCGAGAAGGCGCAGCTTCCGCAGGGATGCTCCGCCGCCGAGGCGCACAGCGGGCCGCCGCCGAGGCCGAGGAGCGCTTCATCACCGCGCACGGCTCAGTACCCGAGGATGCCGCGGCCGAAACCTGGATGCAGGCGACCGCGGCTGCGGCCGCGCATCGCACGGTGAGCGCAGCCGGGTTTCCCGCCCGCGTCGAGGAGGCCACGGCCCAGGCCGCGCGCGCTCAGGCCGAGGTCGAGAAGGCAGACCGCGCAGAGGTGTCCCTGGCGAAGTCGATCCACACCGCCCGCCTAGACCTCAGCGACCTGGACGCGCAGGAGGTCGAGCTGCGCCAGGAGGCGACCGTACGCCGGGAGATGTCCGAGGACCCCGCCGCGAGGGAGGACCGCCAGCGCCAGGCCCGCGCCCGCCAGAGCGCCCCCACGGCCCCGCGAACGAGGACGGCGCAGCAGGAGCGGCGGAGCCTGGACGAGGACGCCCAGCAGCGTCCAGCTCGCCCGGCCCGCTAGCAGCCGGCCCCACAGAGAAAGGCCGGGGCAAATGCCCCGGCCTTTCTACGCGCCCGACGATTTATCGCCGGTCTCTGCTCTCAGCGCTCTCTGCTGAAATCAACAAAGACCACATTCATTGGCCCGCCCGTGCGTCCCTTGTTCAGGTGATTCTGGATCGCCATTTCCACCCGGGAATCCTCAGCGATCGCATATTCGCTGGACTCGCCTTCCTCAGCGATAGAGCGTGCCCATTCCTGGAGCCTGTCGGCCCGATGCTCGGTCGCGGTGCAGCGCATCCCGCCAGTGATCGAGGCCAGCTCCGAGCGTCCCCACGCCCAGTACCGCTGCCAGTCCACCGAGCCGGTGCCCGGCTGCATCTCGTGGTGCAGCGTGTCGTAGCTATCGCGCATGGACCCGAGCAGCTGCACGAGCGTGCCGTGCTGCTCCCAGCACGGCAGGATCACTGAGGAAGGCAGCGCCCACTCGGTGACGATCTGTGCGACCCACAGGCGCAGCCTGCCGATCTCTTCGCCCCACTCGTGGATCGACAGACCCATCCAGTCAACGGGCGTCGGCAGCTCCGCCACCTCGGGCTCGTCGGTCTGCTCGATCTCCAGTTCCAGGTCCGAGAAGTCATCCTCGTGGTCACTCATCCCAACACCCACCTTTCATACGTCTGCCACGACGGGGCTCCGCCCAGCGATGCGCCTACCGTGACCAGTTCCGGTCTCTTCGTCACTGCTTGGACAAGCCGTTCCACCACGACTTCGTGCGCTGGGAACCGTGCCCCGAGCGCATCGACCTCCGGCACTGGGGAGGTGTCGGCCGCGATCGTTAGGTACGCCCGCACCACCGCTCCCTCATCGAGAGAGCCCTCCACGGCGCGGGCCGCGCGGGATGCTCCCGCCTGCTCTAGCAGCCGTGGCAGCTCCGCACAGATCTCTGGTGCCTCGCGCTGCTCGACATGGACGCGCAGCACCCGCCGCAGCAGCGCCGATAGCGCCGCCTGGCTCACCGCGCCCCCATCCTCGAGAACCCCCCACACGCTCTCCAGCCGCCAGGAGTCCACGTCGCGCACGATCAGGGACCGCCACCGCTCGTCAACAGCCACCACGCGCTGCACGAAGGGATACGCCTTCTCCAGGTGGTTGAAGTTGGCTCGCGCGGTCAGCTCTCGATGTCGCTGACCCCAGCGGGTGCCAGGCACCTCTAGCCACGACTCCGCATCCGGCAGATCGTTGGCGGGGTGCAACGCGTGGAACGGCACAGCGGGACGGCCCTGGTCCTCGACCAGCCCCGCCCCTTCGCGCATCCACCATCGCGTCATGAACTCCGCCGTTCGTGCTCCTCGCGCGCCAGCCGCAGCAACCGCCGCATCACCGCCTCGTAGCCTATGCTCCGCCACCGGCCAGCGTCGTAGGCCCAGTGCACTTGGTCGTGGTGAGGACGGCAAAGCGCCACCATGTCCCAGTGGCGCTCCTGCCCCATCCGGTCATAGGTCAGGTGGTGCAAGTCGTCCCACTCCTCGCTGCCACAGACGGCGCAGCACACAGGCTTCCCGGTGCGCTGCTCCTCCTCCTCGACCCAGTGGCGGCGCCGTATATGCCACGCCGCCGAGGCCATGTACTCGGCGTACTGGCGTCGGCGGCGTGCCCGCTGTTGGCCCACCACTGCGTGAGCTCGAACCCTCCTCATCGGCTCAGGCGTGGCCCGGTCGGGCGTAGCGCTGCTGCTGGGTCCTCGTCTCGGATCCCGGCCGGAACCTGCCGAGCCATGCGCTCAGCGTTGCGCTCACGCACAGAGGCGACCTGCCCCCGCGAGGGTGCCCGATCAGCAGGGGTACGCCCGGCCGCTGCTTCGGACTGCTCCAGGCCGTCCAGGACCGCCGAGCGTGCTCCCCCCATCGTCGGTGTGCTGATCGCCAGCCTGTCTGCTGCCTGTCGCAGCGAGAGACGCTGCCCCGTGTGGTCGTGCTGCCGAACAGCCGGCCCGTCGTCACGGCCGAGAGACACCATCACCTCGGCCTCGGAGTCCGGTAGTCCATCGCGGCCGAGGACCACCCGCGGAGGTTCCTCGGTGAGGACCATCCTGCGCACCTCCAGGCCCGTGGTGAACCCTGTATCGCGCTCCCATTGCTCGGTCCATGCCTTCCAGCGATCCTCAAAGGCGCGCCGCTGTGCGCGCTCCTGCGCCTCGCTGTTCTGGTCGGTCGGTGTGCTCATGGCTTCTGCCTTCCTCATCGCCGGGCGCGGATCGGCGGCCGTGGCCCGTCCTCGACCGGCGTTTCCTCACGGATCTTCGCCGGTGCCTGCGCTTCCATGCGCAGCGCATTGCGCACCCGCCGCTGGTCGCTGGTGGGTGCGTCCTGTCCTTCTGGCTTCGGTGGGGCTCCGGTGCCGAGGTCGCCACCGACCGGCATCCGATCCAGGGCGCCGTTGACGGCCTTCATCACTCGATCGGCCGCGTTGACTGTCATCTCTGCGGTGAGGCTCGGATCGGCCCGGTTCTGCCCGAACGTCCACCCCGCGGCGTAGGCATCGGACGACGCCGAAGTGTCCATACCGTGCAGCCCAGCGATGACGTGAGCGAACGTCTCCGCCTCAAACTCGATCTGCCCGCGATGGGTCGAAAGCTCCGGCGCGCCCTCACCTGGGGAGTGCAGCTTGATATGCCCCAGTTCATGCAGCAGTGTCGCCAGCTGCTCGTTCTCACCGCGGCTCTGATCGAAGGTCACCACTTTGGTGTCGAAGTTGGTCGATCCTTCCGCGCCGATCTGCCCATCGGCAGTGGCCGAGAGCTTGAACCCCTCGGCCACGATCTCTGCTTCCACGGCGTCGCGCAGCCCCTCCGGGACAACGCCGGGAGCCAGCGGCTCCCACGACGGCAGCGCCGGGATCTCCGGCCCGTCCGTTTGGGCGATGTCGAAGACCGTCGCGGGCTTGACCCCGACCATCTTGGACTCCACTCGCTCTCCCGGGTTCGGCTTCTCGCGCGGCGCGAGCCGACGCCACGATTCCGCGACCTTGGGTGTGGCCGAGGCGAATCGCGCCGTGACGGGAGAGAGAATCTGATAGCCCTTCTCGCCCTTGCGGACCTGTCGGCCCATCTCCTGGAACTGCTTGTATCCCGCGATCATGCTGGGGCGCTCCGGCCGCTGTGTCGGGTTCTCCTGAGCCTGACAGCGCGCCTCCCACTGCTGATAGATGAGCATCGCGTTTCGGGGCGACCGGGAGCGGAACTGTGCCACGAACGCCACCAGCTCTTGCGCCTCCGCGCCGGTCGCGATCGCTGAGACGCGATCGGCCATGGCCTCGGTCAGCTGCTCGACCCGCTGGGCTCTCTCTGCGAGGTACTCCTCGCGTGATTGCTTCGGCATCACTGCTCACCCTTCGGTGCCTCTGTACTGGTCTCGGTCAGTCCTGGCACTGCCCCCGCAGTTGCCGGACGAGAGTCCCCCTTCTCTCGATCCTTCTTCTTCGCGTAGCGGCGGAAGGCTGGCTCCAGCTCCACCACGATCAAGTGCTTCGTCGCTTCCACCAAGCACGCCAGGCCGCGCCGCATGGTCTCGATCTGACTCTTCTCCAGCACGTTCTCCTCGCGCTCGGAGTAGGACCGGCCAGGCTGCTCGCCCCGTCGATTGGTGCTCACCGACTCCTGCACGACCGTCCGCGTTCCGGCGATCCGCGACAGGGCACTGAGCACCGAGTCATCGACCACGCCACCGAGGACGAACCGCTGTGTGGACGCCTCCCACAGCGCACGCGCTCCGGCAGCGCCGTAGCGCAGCTCCGCCTGTGCGAGGGATTGGAACCCGGCCGTGGTCTGGACACCCAGACCGCCGCCCTCGCTCATCATCCGCGGCAGCACCGGCAGCGTGCCGATGTTCCCGATCTCATCGAGGCTGAGGTGCATCGGCGGCTCGATCCGCCCGCCCGGGGCGCTGTTGGCCCGGACGACCGCGCGCCGCCACACCGCATCGACAAGGGTCAACACCAGCGCCGAAGCGTTGCCGTTCTCCTGAGCAATCAGGTAGATCGTGCCGGAGCGGCGCAGGAAGTCATCGATGTTCAGCTGCTCGCCGTCAGGGCCGAACGTGTCTCGGATGCGCGGGTCCACCAGGGAGGTACCGAGGTTCGCGGCCGGAGCCCACATATTCGCGCGGGTCTCCAGGTCATCCATCTTCACCACGGACTCCAGCATCGCCGCCAGATCCTCCGCGCCGGGCCGGTCCTGGAGGATCGTCAGCGCGTCCTCCGCAAACTTTGGATCGAAGCACCAGCGCTGGAAGTCGCTCATGCTCACCCCACCGTCAACGGCCGCGGCGTGCAGCAGCGGTGTGAACACGCGCTTGGTGACGTTCTCCCAGAACTCCCCGTTCTGCACGCCACTGGCACCGCCGGCGGCCAGCACCTTCGCCCGCGACAGCGCCTCGGTCACGTCCTCGCAGCCAGACCACAGGCTCCACCGCACGGTGCCGGGCAACCCTGCCTCCGCGCCCACGCCCTCGGGGTCGCAGATCAGCATGGGACCGCCCAGCTTCTCCCGGTGCTCCCACGTCATGCGCACCAACTCCGTCTTGGTGGAGGTGGACAGCACCGCACCGGGAGCCTCGATCAGTCGCGGCGCGATGACGTTCTGCGTCTTACCCACCCGGCCCGGAGCCAGAAGCATCGTCGGCGTCTCAAACGTGGTGTACACCTTCACGCCCTGGCACCGGCCGTCGTAGAAGGCGTAGTCAGTGACCCAGGGACGCCTCCCCTCGGGCTCGAAGTCCGGCCGTATCTGCGTTCGGCGCGCCATAACCGACCGCTCTCCGTACTCGCGCGCGACCACGCGCTTGTCCGGCAGTCCCTTCTCCTTTTGGATCTCCTGGCGCTGTTGCTCACGCTGCCCCCGCAGAGTGCGGAACATCGCGACAGCTAGGAACCCCACCACCGCCAGCAGCACGACGAACACCGCCAATACGGCCACGGTGGAGCCCGCGCCGAGAGCGGCACCGGCCCGTCCGGGGCCGGTGGCCGCTGCCCACAGCTCACCGGGACCGGCACTGTACGTGCGGCCCGAGAGCGTGGCGACGATCCAGCCGGCCCCCCACAGCAGCGCCGGAGGCACCAACACCACCAGCAGCAGATACGGCAGTGCGGCCTCGAGCCCTCCAGCTCGACGCCGCATCTCCTCTCTCGTGTCACGCCGCGCCATGGGTCACCATCCGCTCGTCCGTGTCGAACAGGCCCGCTTCGCGTGCGGTGCGGGTGACCTGGACCAGGCTCATCCGCTGCCCGATCCGCCAGAGCGACTGCCCGCGCCGCAGCCGGGTCAGCAAGCTCGAAGCGGTGTCGGTCAGGTCCAGCATGTCCTGAGCCGCCGCCACGGCCTTGCCGGACTGCCGGAAGGAGATCACGGTCGACGAGTCGTTGACGAGGTTCGCGGCCATGGCGCGGGAGGCTTCGCCGCCGTCACCGGCGGTCTGGAGATCCCCGAAGCCATGCATGACCAGGACGTTGGAGATTCCCCAGTTCCGGGCGACCTTCCAGTGCTCCTGCATCCGACGCAGCAGCGGGGGCCGGGCGAACACCCGCCACCCCTCGTCATAGATCATGTAGCGCTGCGAGTCGGTGCCGTCCATCAGTGCCGATTCCATCCATGACGAGGTGCACGTCATCACCACGTCCAGCAGCTCACTGCCCCGCAGCCGCGACACGTCCACCGAGACCATCGGGGCAGACGGATCGAACTGCACTCCCTCGGAGCGGCGATCCAGCACCCCGCTCAGCGCGCCGGTCGTCAGCCGCGCCAGCGAGTGCCCCACCTCTCGCGAATGTGTAGCGACCTCAGTCATGCGGCCGAACCCCTCCGGCACGCGATCATGGCTGTTCTTCTCCGGGTTGAACAGCTCGTGCACGACCTCAGCGAGAGTCGGCTCCTCCTGCTCGCGCCGCTCCACCTGCTCCAGCGCGTAGGCCAGAGCACTGCGCTCCATCGCCCACAGCTCCCGATTCAGCAGCCGCTCCGCGATGGACTCCAGCAGCATCGCGCGCCGGTTCCGCGAGGTCACCACCCACTCCTGCTCGCTGATCGACGCGGGCCGATGGATCGGGTTGGCCAGCGGATTGATCCGCGCCAACATCCCCGGCCCGATCACAAACGCCGATCCCCCGATCGCCCGGCACGGCCCTGTCCACTCCCCCTTCACATCAGCCGGGACATAGGACCGGTAGCCGAACGCCGCGCCGCGGGAGGTCAGGACCTTAACCAGGGTGGACTTACCCTCGCCCACCTTGCCGCTGATAATGATGTTCGGATCAGAGATGATCCCCGCCTTGTACAGGTCGAACGGCCCGTACACGAACGCGGAGCCGCCCAGTAAGTTCCGCCCCACCATCGTCCCCTTGGTCCCCAGGCCCGGGTCCGCGAGGAACGGATACGCCAGCCCCAGAATCCCCGAGTCCGCTCGGTGCGACGGCGCGACGAACGACCGCGTCGTGTGCAGCGCAGCCGGGCCCGCCTCGCCAGCAGCGGGGAGGAAGTCGCGCGATCGCCATGCAGCCTTCTCCTGCTCCGCTACCCGCGCGCGCTGTGCCGCCTCCTCCTTGTAGGCATCAGTGACCAGCCGCCGCTCGGCCTTGCGCAGCTCGCGCAGCTCCTGCTTGGACAAATCTCCGAACCGGGACCGCATCACCCGGCGCTTCGTGCGCTCCTCCACCATCACAGACCCCTTCCAAACGGCAGCGCCCCGGCGATGAATGCCGACGCCTGCTCTCCACCGATGACCCGCAGCTCGCACCCCGACCGCAGCGCGGCCGTGCGCGCCTGCTCCGTCACCATGCGCAGTTCATCGAGCGTGTGCCCCGAGACCGTCACCAGGCCCGCGAAGTTCAGCGCCCCATGTCCGGACTCCAGCGCCTCCTCCTCGCGCGCCAGAGCGGACCGCTCTCGCTTGCGCTCCACGCTGTCCATCGCCATCGATTTCCGATCCCATATCCGGGAAGTCTCCGCCGAGGTCGAGGCGCGCCGTGCCTGTGCCATGGCCCGCCGCGTCGGGATCGGCTCGCAGATCAGCGCGAACGTGTGGCGCACCTGGGCGACCACGAGGTGCTGGAGGAATCCGGCCGTGGTCGCCTTGCGAGGCCACTCCACCACCACCATCACCCGCTGATACCCCGCCTCGGTCCGCAGATAGGTGAAGGACTCATCTAGCCCCATCGGACCAGCCCCCGCCAGGGAGCGGCCGACCTCTCGATGAGCCTCGAGCTCCGGCTGAACGGACGGGTCATAGGCCGTGCGCGCTAGCAGGGCTACATCATCTGAACCGACCCAGAACACGAATGACAACGCCGACTCCGCGAACTGCCCCCGCACGTACTCCATACGACTGCGCAGCACTTCAGAACCACCCGTCACGCCGCCACCGGCCTGCCGGATCAGCGCCGCGACGCCGCCCACTTTCATGTCCAGCGTGATCGAGACGAACGACTCATGCCGGATCGAATCAGTACGCGAGCGCGAAAGATAGTTCGCGTATGCCTCATACGCGGCCGGGGAGATCTGATCATTGCCGTGCTCTTGGAACCAGGCATTGATCTCCTCGCCGCCGTCACTGACAGCTCGCAGCAACACCCCTACCCGGGTCACGCCGTTGGAGGAGTCCGTGGAGAAGCTCGACAGCAACGACCCCCACGCTCCGGCCACCATGTCCTGCTGGGACCCCTCCGCTAGTGCGAAGGAATCCATCGGCTCGACCTTGGCGATCGCCGTCAGCGTCCGAGTGCTCGGATCATGCAGCAGCCCCGCTCCGGTGCGCTCATCGACCAAGACCCGCAGCCGCGCCGCGTCTCCGGGCAGTCCCAGCGTCCCAGCGGGACGAGGTGCCAGCGGCCGCACTCGGTAGGACGCCTGGCCCCGCACGCTGCGATAGATCCACTGCCCCATCAGGGGCACCCACTGGATCAGCGGCCGACCGGTGAACCAGGTCGGCACCAGCGTCAGCGACGCAACGATGACGGCCGTGAAGAACAGCCACCGCCCTGTCATGAACGCCGCAATCAGACTCACGAACGCGACGCCGACCAGGGCCAGCTGAGCCACACCCAGGCCCATGATGAGGCCGCGGCCCGACAGCCTCGGGAACCGGGCAGTGATTCGCCGTTCCTCGCTTGTATCCACAGCCATATAGATCGCCTCCTCACGCTCTCCTGGTCAGGAGAAGATAGTCACGCCCTGGCCAGCGAAGAACCCGATCGCTGCGTTGGCCCCCGCGCACACGATCGCCACGGCCGCAGCCACAGCGAGGATCTTCACGCCCACGCTGCCGACGCCCGGGCGGTTGCTCAACGAGCCAAAGCCCCACACGATCGCTCCGGCGATCAGCACGGCCACGGCCGCGAGGATGCCGACGTTCATCAGCGTTCCCACCACATCGACCAGGAAGGTCTTCACTCCGGGCGGCAGCGCATCCCACGTCGGCGTCACACCCGGGTTCGTCCCCGCAGGCGTTTCTTCCGGAGCAGGTGCAGCCACCAGCTCACCCACAATCAGTTCGTCCCGCATCTCGAACTCCTACACGACTCATCGGCAGTGCCTCTCACCACCCATGCAGGGACAAGCCAGCCCGTCACGACACACAACGAGGGGTGCCCCGGCTTCCGCCGAGACACCCCCACTGCTCCTCGAGTTGAGCTAGTTCCAGATGGAGATCGCCTGCTGCCCAAACCACGCGATCCAAGCATTGAGCCCCGCCGCCACGATCGCGCACGCGACCGCTCCGACAAAGGTCTGCACCCCCTTCTGGCTCATGCCGGGACGCTGCAACACGACCCCGGCACCCCACAGAATCGCGCCGATGATGAGCGCCGCGACCGTCGCCAGAATCGCCGCGTTGGCGATCGTTCCGGCAACAGAGACCATCAGCTCGCGCGCCGAGTCCATGCCGTCACTCACCGGCACCAGTGGTTTTACGGGCGGCGGCTCATACTCGTCCTTCATCAGTTACCCCCTTCCGCGTTCTCCCCGGTGACCGGACCCTCCAGCGGCCCGCTCCCTAGAGCAGGCGGAGCATCCCCCGCTGTCGCCTCCGACGATGCCCCTATATCCGTGGGGAACGGAGCAGGATCGGACAGCGGCATCTGCTCTACCGGTGGCGCCGACTCCACCGGCGCACTGTTCTCGCGAACTTCCCCCGGTGACGCATAAACCGGCGCGGGATCTGCTGCAGCCGGCCCCTCGCCAATGAACGGCTCATCGGCCCCCATGAGCGCGCCGCTCCCGCCATTCTCGGCGCTCTCACCCGGCGCGGGCTGCTCCCAGGAGAAGGCCTGCTCGCCACCATCGCCGGTAGTGCTACTAGGCGTGCTCTTAGCGCCTTCCCCACCTGTCTCGGTCGTCTCCGACACCGCGCCGTCGATGTTGTCCTTCACCCCGTCAGCGACCTCTTCCCCGGCGTCCTTCGCCTCATTCGCCGCCTCCGCAGCGACCACAGCGCCCGCGGCGAGCCCACCTGTGCCAGCGACCGCACCCGCCTCCGCGCCCGTCTGTGCGGCCGTGGCCGCTTCGGCAGCACGATCGGCACCGTCCGTCTCCCCACCGGCCAGGCCCGCGCCGTCGCCCTTACCCGAGCCGCCGCCTTCCAGCAGTGAGGACAGCCGCCCACCCGCTGTCTGCGACGCAGACAGCGCCGCCGCGGGAGTCGAGGTCAGCATGCCCTGTGCACCGTCGGCAGCTCCCTGGAGTTCCCGCACCCCGGCCTCTCCCATCCAGCCGAACAGAGCGAAGCACGCGATCGGCATGAACGCCGCCAGAATCAGCATCAAGATCCCGGACAGGACCGTGGTCAAGCCCGGCAGCGGATCGGCGCTGACCTCACCAGATTGGATCGTCGCGGTGACCGCGAGGACTCCCAGGCCCATCACGACCACGATCGCCAACTTCGTGAAGATCAGCGCCACCATCCAGCCCATCCAGATCGACGCCCACCGCCGAGTCGGCCCCCACGCCAGCCCCGACAAGCACAGAGGCCCCACCACAATCACGATGTACAGCAGCATGTTCCGCGCCACCAGTGCCAACCCGATCACAACGCACGCGAGCAGTAGTAGAAGCGCTGCGAAGAGACAGATCAGCGACGTTGCGATGACCCCTCCAGCGGGGACTTCCCAGGGGGAGATTGGCCCAGAGACCTCCTCGCCACCGACGAGATTGCCCACGATCGTCCCGAGCTGTACGACCGCTGCCATGACCTCATCAACGAACTCATCGCCGTCGTTGAGAGTCGCTGTGATCATTCCATTTGCGACTGCGTCCACTGCTCGCACTGCGACCGCCGTCAACGGCACCAGCGCGACCGTTCCCAGCACGGACGCGGCTGCGCCGAGGAAGGCGTCACGCGCCCCAGAGAGCGCCTGTGCTCGGAGCGATGCCGCAATGATGCGCATCGCCGCGAACGCGACGATCAACGGGAGGCTGATGAAGAAGATCCGCCCACCCATCGTGTAAATGAACTCACCCGTCACCTGGGGCTCCGACAGCTGGAGCAGCAGGCCGATGATCAAGTGAAAGAGCACCTGTGTCCCGTCCACGACGCTCTGGGCGAGATCCCACAGGAACTCCTCGGCCTTGCCCTCGATCGCCGCCCCCACAGCGTCCTTCGCCGCATTCCCCACCAGGGACATGCCCCCACCAGCAACAGTCCCCGCCGCAGCCGCGGGTGCCTTCTGCAGCCCGAGACCCGCTCCCGCGAGATCCTTCAACAGATCGCCCATGACTCAGCCCTCCTCCGTAGCTTCCGAGAGAGTGCCGGGGACCGCGAGGAACACCGAGCAGTCCTCTCCTTCGGAGCACAGCATCGCGACCGTCCAACTCACTGTGCCCATGTCCTCCTGCTTCCGCAGCCCATCGCCAGGGTCGGTTAGCTCGCGCAGCAGCGTCCCCTCGACCTCCATCACCACCAGGCCCTCACTCGTCAGGTACTCCCGCGCCTCAGCCGAACCCTCTGCCGAGGACGGCGCGAAGAAATCCAGGAACTCCCCGGTATCGGCCGTGGTCACCTTCTGCGGCGTGAACGTGTCGGTCGTCTTGTACTGCGCACGATCAGCCCACGGGTCTGACTGCCACGCCGTAGTGACGACCTGCTGTGCCCACTGCTGCGGCGTCGTCGGGTCCTTACCCTCGTTCGGAATCTCCGGCGCGGCCGAGGCGATGGTCGCCACGTAGTAGGCCATTTGGAACCGGGCTGTATCCGCGCTGCCCAGCACCTCCGCGACCGCGGGAGCTAGCTCCTGGGGCTCGCTCGTGCTCGGCAGTGGCAGCACCACCGGGTTCGCCTCCTGGGTCGGGTCATCCGCCCCGACCACGCTGGACTCTTCGCTCGTCGGCCGCACCTCGATCCGTTCGCCATCCGGCACGTTGGAGAAGTGGCCCACCACCACCAGTCCGGCGATGACGAGGACGATCACCCCCACAGCAGCCAGTGCGATCTGCACCTTGCGCACCCTGAAAATCCACATGGCAGCTCCTTCGTCTCTCAGTCCTCATCGACAAGCGCGCACACCACGACATAGCGCTAGGCAACGCTCTCTAGCTCCGGTTCGAGGTCTATTTCGGGCGGAGGACCATCCCGCACGACAGCAGCCCACCACTCGGCCGAGACCGCATGCCGGGACAGGTGCTCGATCCATGCGCGCCGCTCGGCACGGAACCGCTCGACCAGCAGCCCGACGACGAGGGCCGCACCCACGCGCTCGGCCACCTCTCCCAATCGGGACGGCACCGCCAGCAGCCGGCCCCTGCCGTCACGCTCTATCAGTCCCCACGCCACCAGCAGCTCCAGCGCTTCATAGGCCGCTGACCTCGACACCGCGGCGCGTACCCGGGCGGTCTCGATCGAGGGGGCTCCCTGCTCGATCGCTTCGAACACCAGCGCCGCCACCACGCCCAGCTCACGGAACACCGGTCGCAACGCATGGATCTTGCCGCTCGGCAGCTCCACCCGCTCGGCACGCTCGATATGGCGCTCCGGGAGACGTAACTCGTACGAGTCAGCCCGGGTGCCCTCTCCCTCACGCACCAGCGAGATCCACGGGTCCTCCTCAGCCCGCAGCTCCGCCAGGACACGAGAGACAGTCGAGGGCTGGACCGGCAGGGACAGGGACAGAGACCGCACGCCGAACTCGATGTGCCGGGAGCCCTTCTGATGAGCAGCAGCCGCCAGAGCCCGCAGCAGGAACCGTGCGTGCATCCCCCGAGGCCCTGACAGCTCCAGAGTTTCCACCTCACCCAGGACAGCCCTCCAGCGGCGGATGAAGCGATGCTCGTCAATCGTGATTTCTTCGTTCGTGCGAGCCCGGGGTGCCCCCCTCGTGACTTTTACGTCCTCGCTTGTGTTGCAATGACGGACAGACTTCTTCGTGCGCTGGCTGTTCGCCACGAAGGCAACCGCCTTACGCCACTCCTTCCCGAGCAGCTGCCCCGGCTTGTTCGCGTTCTGGAACAGCTCGACCAGTCCGGCCCAGCGCCCGTCCTCCACGCGCGCCGCCACGTCCTCGAACTGCAGCCCGGCCCGAGCCGCGGCGCACAGCACCGCCATGCGGGCCGTAGACCGATCCCCGTAGCCCGCCTGCTGGTACAGCCCTTCTTGCGCGAGGCTCAGTAGGCGCGGAGCCATGACGCGGCCGACGAACGCGGCATTGAGAACGGCTGCTTCCTCTTCCAGCTCCTCCAGGGGCCGCGCCAGCGTCATCGCCTCGCGAGCCCCGGTGGCCAGCTCCTCGGTCAGCTCGCGCCGCAGCGCCCCGATCACCTCGGAGCCGTTGCGCATCATCAACACCCGCCGCGCGATGTCCAGCGGTGTGACCAGCTCTTGGAAGCCGCTGCCGTCCTTGTAGGGGGAGCCCGGTGTGCGGATACAGCCTGAGGTCGCCCCGGTGGTGTGCGGCAGCGGATCAACACCTGGGAACCGGCGCGCCAGCGCCTTAGCCAGCGCCCCCGCTTCCTCAACGCTCAGACCATCGCGCAGCGGCACGTAGACGTGGTGCTTACCGGCCGGGGAGCGATCGACAACGACTCGTGCTCCGCAGCGCTCAAAAAGTGTCACCACGCGGTGCACCAGCTCCAGCCCGGGAGCGCCGGTCACGTCCACATCGACCACCAACGTCCGGCAGCGCGCCTGAGAGTTGTACAGCAGCACCGCGGCAGGCCTGTCCGGCACCTCCGTCGTCAGGTCCCGCTCATCACGCGTGGAGTACTGCCACTTACTGCGGCGTCCGTCCCAGCGCCCGATACGAACACGGGACCTGCCCGCGATTAGCAGACCCAGGGCCCACAAGGATTCTTGATCGGGAGACACCGTCCGACGTACCATGGGCCTCACACCTCCTGTTGATCTGGTTGATCGATGGGGTTCAGGACTCGGAACAGGCCGCCAAACCTGTAGGTTCCGAATCCGTCTTCCGGAGCGTCGGCCCTTGGGCCGGCGCTCCGCTCGTCTAGGCCGTCATGCGACTTGGCCGAGCCGTCGCTGCGGGAGCAGGGAAAAGAGCAGGCTGGCGGCCCGCCTCGCGCCGAATCAGACCCGGACGCGCCGCGACCATGCGTGCGTTGCGGGCGTGCCACGGAGACACCTTCACCGCGTGCCCATCACGCCCAGCGCGAGCGCACTCCGCCAGCAGCGACCACTCCGGATGCCGCTCCGTCCCGAACAGCAACCCCGCGAACGCCTGCGCCTGAGTCCGATCAAACGACCCGCGCAGCGCCGGGAGTTCCTTCATAAACAGCCCAACCCGCCGCCGCGCCGTCGCTGGCGTCATGCCTGCTCCGACCTCTCCTCGCAGAGCAGCCATCTCAGCCACCTCGAGCCCTCTGCGGGTGACTTCCGGCCGAACCCCGAACCTCTGCGCCAGGATCATCACGAACGAGCTCACGACCAGGCACGCTTCCCGCGATACATCGCCCTGCTCGCGGGCCCACGCAGGTACGGCTGCCAACCGATCCAGCGGATCGCTCTCCGGCATGCATGCCAGTTCATCGAAGTGCAAAACTCGCGTCGACCCACGAGTCACCTGGCGCGAACCGACCCCCATGCGCCCGGCCAGCTCGGCTCGGGAAAGATTCCCTACGACTGCACCGATCACGTAGCCAAGCGGCTTCTCCATCGCCAGAATCCGGCGGACGTTCTGGGACAGGGACAGCCGGTCAGGCCCGTCGACGACCAGCACGGCTTCAGACAAAGCATCCGAGGCGTCGACCAGCAGGGCACCGCTGACTGAGTCTCGCTTCAGGGCAGCGATCTTGCGAGCGAGGACCTGTTCCATCAGTGCAGCGAAGTCTTCCCCCGAGGGCCCGCTCCACCCCTCGGGATCCGAGGCCAGCGCCAGCATGACCTGGCGGAACTCCGCAGCGTTGCTGCCGTGACCCGCGGTCACGGCCGAGCCCCTTCTCGGAACGCGAACTCAGTCGAGCCGGTGCGGGTGTCCTCAGCGGCGAGCAGCCATTTCCTCAGCATGTCGCCCTTGACGACCACGGCTCCCTCGGTCTCGGTGGTGAGCCGAACCGCTAGCTCGGCCCAGTTCGGAGGCCGGACCGAGCGACGCTGCCCCATCGCCCACTCCCACAGTCCCCCGTGGCCCGACTGACGGAGGAGGAGGTCTGCGTACGGCGCCTGGCTTCTCATGACTCCAGACTCTAGTCCAGTTTTTTAGACTTGACAACGTCGAAACTGGAGGGGGTCTAGGTGAGGCGGCGCTTCAGCGGTACTCTTGGACACATGAGCGAGCTTTCGAACCAAGATCAGTTTCCGGCCACGTCCGCAGACCAGCGGATCTCCGCGGCCGTGCGGGCACTTGCTGCCGGACGAGGGGTTAAGAACGCAGAGCTCGCGCCGGTCATCGGCGCGAGCCGAGCCACCATCTTCGCCAAGGTCAAGGGTGAGGCCCCGTGGAAGGCCAACGAGATTGAGTCCGTCGCCGCTTACTTCGATGTGTCAGTGGCGGACCTCTTCGATGGCCTCGGTCTGTTCCGGGACACGAAGAAGCCCCACCGGATGACCGGTGGGGCTTCGACTGTTGGTGCGCCATCAGGGACTCGAACCCCGGACCTACTGATTAAGAGTCAGCCGCTCTAACCAACTGAGCTAATGGCGCGAACAGAAAAGAACTTTACCCCCATGTCGCCGAGCGTCCAACTCGAGAGGCCACTGTGTGAGCGAGCGAACAGCGACAGGCCCCTGCTCGCCATCAGCGAGCCCCGGTATCCACCAGGACTCCCGGCGGCACGGGGACCTGCCACAATCCCCTAGACTCGATCTCCACAGGAAGCTCGGCGCGCGAGGGCCCCAGCAGGTCGCTCGCCAGAGGAGGTCAGAGTGCGGATCGCGATCACCGGTGCCACAGGTGTGCTCGGCCAGGAGGCCGTGGAGGCGCTGGTCGCCGCCGGTCATGAGGTCACCGGCATCACCCGCCGCGATTCCGGAGTCCCGATCGTCGAGGGCCGTGGCGGCAGCGCCATCGTCGCCGATGTCTTCGATGCCGGAGATCTGACCCGCGCCTTCCGTGGCCATGACGTCGTGATCAACACGCTCGCACATGTCCCGGTCGGCATGTCAGGGCTGCGACCCCTAGCCTGGCGCGAGGATGACCGCCTTCACCTCGAGGCCTCCGTCGCGATCGCGAAGGCCGCAGCGCAGGCCGGAGCACGGCGCCTGATCCAGGAGTCGACGATCTTCCTGTACCCGGACAACGGTGCGGAGTGGATCAGCGAGGACCTCGCGCTCAGCGTCCGGAACCAGGCGTTCCGCCCCCGTGTGAAGGAGATGCGGGCAGCGGTCGATTTCGCGACCTCGGGTCGCAGTGCCGTGATCCTGCGCCTGGGGCAGCTGTTCGGCCGAGACCAGCACACCACCCATGCGCTGAAGGCGACACGCGACGGCAATCCGATCCTGCTCGGCAAGCCGGATCACTACGTCACCCTCCTGCACCATTCCGATGCTGGCCGCGCCTTCGTCGCGGCTCTGCGCGCGAACAGCGGCTTCTACAACGTCGGCGGCGAGCCGATCACCAAGAAGCGCTGGGCGAAGGACCTCTCGACCGAAGCCGGGACCGAGAACCCCGCGAAGTTCTACCCGGAGATCACCCAGGCGATCGTCGGTACGCGGCTCGACGTGCAGCGCCGCTCGCTGCGGGTCTCCTCGGTGCGGTTCATGTCAGAGACCGGGTGGCGGCCCACCGTCGGCCCCTCCACCCCGGGCTGGTCCCGCCGCTGACCCTGCCGGCGCTCATCGCCACAGAGCTGCTCTGCGCCGCTGACTCTGCGTCCGGCGCTCTGACATTCCGGGGCGCCGTTCAGAGCTCGCGGATCACCCGCGCCGGGTTCCCGACCGCCAGGCTGCGCGGGGGCACGTCCTTCGTGACCACGCTGCCCGCGCCGATCACGGCTCCGTCGCCGATGCTCACGCCGGGCAGCACGGTCACTCCCCCACCGATCCAGACGTCATCGCCGATGGTGATCGGCTCTGCGGCCTCCCAGCCCTGACGGCGCGGCTCGAGCTCGAGCGGATGGATCGGGGTGAGCAGCTGGATGTTCGGGCCCAGCTGACAGTTCTTCCCGATCCTGATCTCGACCACATCGAGGGCGGTGAGCTGGAAGTTCACGAACGTTCCCGCACCGACGTGCAGCTGGGTGCCGTAGTCCACCAGCAGCGGTGCCCGCACATGCGCCCCCTCGCCGAAACTGCCCAGCAGCCCGCGCAGGACCTCTTGAGCGGCATCGGGATCTGCGGTGTATGCACCGGCGAAGCGCTCGGTCTCGACCAGAGCATGGCGGAAGGCCTGCTGGATCTCCGGGTCGTCCGCGATGTACCAGTCGCCCGCGACCATCTTCTCCCAGGAGCTGCGCGGATCGTTCTCGTCGATGTGGAAGCTCTTCATGACGCTGAGCGTAGGCGGCTCCCCCAGCAACCCGCATCTCTGGCCCCGGAGTGGAGCGGCAGGTCACCGTGGCAGCCGCATCCCCACGCTCGGGGCCGAGTCGACGAACCCCAGGGAGCGGTAGAGGCTCTGCCCGGGCGGATCGGCGAGGAGGGTGATGTAGGGATGCGGCGGTGCGGCGTGATCGATCCGTGCGATCAGCCGCTCCATCACGACCCGTCCCAGTCCCCGACGCTGGTGGGAGGGGGCGGTGGCGATGTCGGCGAGGTGGAAGTACCAGGTGCCGTCTCCGACCACGCGCCCCATCGCTGCGAGGGCGCCGTCGGCGGTGCGCACCGAGGTCCAGGCCCAGCTGGCGCTGAGCGCACCGGCGGCCTGCGCCGCGGTGCGGGGGCTCAGGCCGGAGTCGCGGCGCAGGCTCACGTACTCCTCGCTCGTGGGCGGCTCCTCGAGCAGCCGATAGCCGGCGGGCAGCGGCGTCGGGGTGAGCGGCTCCTCGGTGCCGGGCGGGGGCGAGTTCTCGAGCATGAGCCGATCCTGTCATCCCCGCTCGCCGCCGGACGGGATACTCGAGGGATGAGCATGCCTCCCACTGCCCTGCCCGACAGCTCGCGATGCCCCTGCGGCAGCGGTGACACCTTCGGCGACTGCTGCGGCCCGGTGCTGCGGCAGGAGCGTCGCGCCGGCACCGCAGCCGCGCTGATGCGCTCGCGCTACACCGCCTTCGCACTGAGGGATCTCGAGCATCTGCTGCGCTCCTGGCATGCGCGCACCCGACCTCCTCACGAGGAGCTCGCAGAATCGCTCGCCCAGGAGCTGCGCTGGCTGCGGCTGGACGTGCTCGCCACCCACGAGGGCGGGCCGTTCGATGACGCCGGCACCGTGGAGTTCGTGGCGATCTCGAAAGGCCCGCAGGGGCACCAGGAGCAGCATGAGATCTCGCGCTTCGTGCGGGAGGACGGCAGCTGGTTCTACCTCGACGGCGAGGTCTGAACGGCCCTGTCGGCCGCTGGCTCTGTGTCCCCACGCGTATTACCGATCGGTGGCTGCAGGTCCCGGACAGCATTCGGCGCCGGTCGCGAGTGCGACCGGCGCCGAACGCCGAACACTGCGCAGGGCCGAGCGCCCGCGCGAGGGTCAGTCCTTCGCGGCGCGGACCTTCTCCTTGGCCTTCTGCTTCGCGGCCTTCGCCTTCTCGACCTCGTGATCCTTCCGGGCCTTCTCGCCCGCCTTCTTCGCTGCCTTCGCTGACGAGTCGTCGCCACCAGTCAGCGCGACCGCCGCAGCGATCCCTGCACCGATGAGGACCACGCCGATGACGCCGCCTGCGATCGCTACGGGGAGCGTTGCAGGGGACTTCCCGTCACCGGCTGCGGAAAAACCCTTCACGGCGCCGGTGATCTCGTTCTTCCAGCGTGTGACCGCGTTCTTCGGGTTCACGCGGTTGACCAGCTCGTCGATGTCGGACGCGAGGTTGTCCTGCCGGCGATATGCCTCGTCGCGCATCTCGTCCAGGTTCTTGTTCTTGGCCACCACTGCCTCCGGGGGTCGTCAGGGTCTGCTGTGCAGATCGTATCGTGGTCAGGACGCTGCAGGCACCGTCAGCCCTTGGGACGGGCCAGGAAGTCGTCGGCGCCGCCGACCAGCTCGATGTGTCCGGTCTCGACATCCGCGCTCGCCATCTTCGCGATCTCGGCTGCGAACTCCTCGACGGAGTAGAGCTTGCCTGCCGCCTCGCGGCGCGCCTCGAGCGCTCCCGGCCGTGCCCGGTCCAGCAGGGTCGCGGTGACGGTGCCCTCGATCATGTCGGCGGAGACGACCACGAAGGAGACTCCGGCACCGGACATCTCCGGCAGCCGCTCGGTCAGCGCCGTCTCTCCCGCCCGCTTGGACCGCGCGACCTGCTCGTATTCGGGCATGGTCTCGACCTCGTCGATGAAGTGCGCCTGGTGGCTGGTCACGAAGACCACCCGGCCGCCCTCGGGGAGATGCTCGAGCCCGGCGGTGAGCGCAGCGGACTGGGCGTCACGGTTCAGCCGCATCGCATAGTCCTCGCCGAGGTTGGTCTCCATCCCACCGGAGGCGTTCAGGACCAGCAGGTCCAGGCCGCCGAAGGTGTCGATCGCGGTCTGCATCAGGGTGCGCAGGCCCTCGGCCTCGGTGAGATCCGCGCCGACGGCGACAGCCTTGCCGCCTGCGGCCTCGATCTCAGCGACCACCTTGTTGGCGCGGGGTGCCTTCTGGCGGTAGTTGATGACGACGTTCGCACCGTCGGCGGCGAGCAGCTTCGCGGTGGCAGCACCGACTCCTCGGGACGAACCGGTGACGACGGCGGTCTTGCCTGCGAGGGCGCTCATGAATGCTCCTGGTATGTCGAGGTCTGGAAGACCATCCGAGCCTACCGGAGCATGGCCGCTGGACAGTTAGGCTTGGTGCGCGCGCGAGTGGCGGAATTGGTAGACGCGCTGGATTTAGGTTCCAGTGCCCCAGGGCGTGAGGGTTCGAGTCCCTTCTCGCGCACGCACCCTTCTGGCCGTGACCTGCAACGGAGCAGACGTCACGGCGGCTGGGGGCGATGTTGGGCGCGGAATGGGCACACGACCCCTCCGGGTTTGCCTGTCAGACCCCTCCCCCACCCTGGCGACCATGAGCATCGATCTGATCAGGACTCGCGCCGGCTGGGCTTACCCGGACCTCGGTCCATGCACGTGTGGCGCGACGGCAGCGTGGGTGTCGTTCCAGTTCTGCCACTGCGCCGGCGCGGAGGGTGGCGGGCATCCGGCATGGCGGTGCCGGTCATGCGATGAGGTGCGCACGCTCGGGTGCGCCGGCGCGGTGCCGGTGCCGAACACGTACGGCGGGCGGGCAGGCGCGACGAGCCTACAGACAAGCTGAGATTCGATCGAAGTGCTAGCACCCTCCGACTGCAGTAAGTATGCCTCCGACGAAGGCCAGCACGCCGCCGACAAGTCCGACGACGCCATGTGTCCAGAGCCGCCGCCACTCGCTTTCCACTTCCGCCAGCTCTCGTTCCTTTACGGCTGGCTGCCGACTATGACTTCCCAGTGTTCTGACCCAGTCATCGTTGCTTCGCTGGCGCATCAGCTCAGCGCGTTTGGCCCGCAATTGGTCTAAGTCTGGCTCCGGCCGACATTCATCGAGTTCTTCGTAATTCCCTACATCAGCGGCCATGTCGCCCCATCGAGCGCGCAGTTCACCCAAGACCTCCTCTGTGCGCTCCTCTCTTGCGCGCGACCGTTCTTTTTCCCGAATCAGTCGGGATCGTCTGCGGCCCGTAGAGGACATAATCCAGACGGCCTGCCCCACTGCCAGCGCAGCACCAATTATCACCAGGACTGTCCCCACCGTTTCCATACTCGAACTGTAGATGTCTCCGGGCATGACGAAAGCGCGCCACCTCCCGACGGGGAGTGGGGGCGTCTTATTGCCGGGCAGCGTCGCTCACGCCCTTTGCGGACAGCTCCTGTCCTTCCCCGCCCGTACAGTTCGCGGCATGACGCTTTCACCAACCATGACGCTCGGCGCGTATAACTTCGAAGCTGCCGACCCCGGTAAGCTCAGCCGCTTCTGGTCAGGCCTCACCGGCGGCTCCGTGAATCCGGGAGGCGACAGCGTGTACATCGCCCCAGCCGGCGAGCAGGGGTTTGGCATGTTCATCCAGCCACTGCAGGGGGCGCGGCCGGACAGGCAGCTCGCACACCTCGACCTGACGGTTCCGTGGGGCACGCGCGCCAGCAAGGTGGAACGAGCCGAGGCTCTTGGGGCGACTGTCGAGTGGCACGTGTTGGACGAGCACCCGCACGTCCAATGGTCGACCCTGTCTGATCCTGAGGGCAATCTCTTCTGTATCGCCGAGCATCCTCCGAAGAGCTGAACGCAGAGAAAGCGCCCCCATCCCAGCCGTGAGGCCAGGATGGGGGCGCTTTTCATGCAGGGTCATCGTCGGCGGGCGTCGCGGTCAGCAGCAGCGCACTCGGCCGTACACCACGAGGTCGAGGTGGCGTCGCTGTACTGCGCGGTGCAGTGGGGGCACTCGAACATCAGGCGTCGCCGTCCGGGTCGTCCTTCGGGGTTGCGGCCAACCACGGCAGGTACCGGCGCAGGAACGCATCCACGACGGGGAGGGGCATGATCCGCTGCACGGCGGCGAGGATCGCCAGTGCGGTCGCGACCCATCCCACGGCCTGGCCCGGTTCCTGCTGGGTCGCGGCGGTGTAGATCAGCGGGGACATGGCCGCGAACGCGACGACGGCCCACAGGATGGTGCGGAGAGTGGAGCGCCAGGGGTAGCGGGCCCCACCAGCGGAAGGGCAGTGCGGGTGGGGCCTCAGGACCGGGTGTGTGGGGACACGCACACGTGGGGCGCTCACGGCCACTTCTTCCAGTCATGCACAACCTGGACGAAGGTGTTGCGACAGCGCAAGTCCTTGCGTTGCGAGTTCTTGTTCTGCTCTCCCCACCACGCCGGAGAGTGCTCCTCGATCTCGTAGCCATGTTCGCTGCACGCCGCGACGAGTTCTACCCCGTCGAGGATGTACAGACCCGCATCGGGGATACTGGCATCCGCTGACTCGCGGATGGCATCAGTCGTGGCGTCAACCGCGAACTCTGCTGCAATGGAGTTGCCTCCCATCAACACGACGAGAGCATCATCCTCGGTAGCGTCGTCGTACGACTTGACCATGTACTCGATGCATGCCTGATGCCCGGCGGGGTCCTCGTCTTCGAGTGCGCCTGCACCGCAGGCGGTGAGTGTCAGGGCGAGAGCGGTGGCGAGCAGCACGCCAGAGCGTCGGGTGTAGGTGGTCGTCATGCGCTCAGGATCCCAGCACCGCCCAGGGCAAGCCGGGTCTTCGGGTCACGTTTGGGTCACCACTCCGGGCTCCTGCCGAAGGGTAGATAGCATCCTTTGCATGGATTCCTTCATGACGCTGACCGAGTTCTGGATACGCCTCGGCGTCGGCATCGTGCTGATGATCGTGGGCTTCGCGTTACAGGCAGCGTGGGTGTCATTCGCGATCATTGCGGCCGGGGTCGTGCTGATCGTTTGGACAGTGGTGCGGGCGGTAAGGCAGGTCCGTCGGGCGGAGGAGATCCAGCGTGAGCGCCAGCACTGAACCCACCGAGGAAGTGTTAAGCGCGGCCGCTACCGACGCCGGCGTAACCGCGGTGACGCAGCGAGGCGCCGTGATCGGACTCAAATTACTGATCGACGAGGAATAGATCGTCAGAGATAGTTCGGGTTCCACAGCCGATCGATCTCGACGTTCAGGGAACGAGCGATGCGCTGCAGTTCACTCCTTCGCCCTCTATCCCGGGACATGTAGTTCACGATCCGTGCAGACTTGAGAAGCATCAACGGCAAGATGCGGTTCGTGACCGTACTGCGAAAGTCCGGCTCCGCTCGCGGGAGGTACTCGGTACGATCCTCATCCACTACGTGCCGGAGGTACGCGTCGACGAGGTCCGTGCCGGGGTGCACGACCGATGAATACATGCGGTAGAACGCATAGACGTCAGTCATCCCGAGCGACTTGGCCATGGCTTCAAGGTTCTTCGCGTGGTTGCCCTGGGTGGTCTCGATGTCGGTCCATTCCCCGATGTCGGAGCCTTTGTGGCCCGGCGGGACAAGAGAAGACTCCCGGAGTGTTCGTGCAAGGTTGCGCCGCTGCCTCTCCCCCCTATTGATCGCGGCGTCGGCGGCGTCCACCTTGTAGTCGACCCACACGATCCAGAGCGTGGTCTCAACCGCGGAACGGACGACAGGCATGAGGGTGATCGGGATGTCGTCGGGCAAGTGGGGGCGGATGACGCGGGCGAGCTCGAAGAGGTGCGTTGTGAGGGTGACGAGCATGTGGGCCTGCAGCTCGTGCTTCTGGAAATCGGGCCGCGGGTTGAGGATGACGGTGCCCGCGGCTACCCACGCCTGCCAGGTCGCGATGAGTTCATCAGTTGCGGCTAGGACTTCTTCGTCCGGGACATCTACAGGGCGGCGGGACATGGTTCCTCCTCGGTTCGTGCCCGCATTCTCCCCGGTCTATGCGACAACTGAGGCCCCGCCACCTGGTGAGGTGACGGGGCCTTGGAAATGTTGCGTGAAGTCGTCGTTGCCCGAGGAGGCCGGGAACGCGTGCGAAGTCAGATCATGCGGGGAGGAACCAAAGAGACAAGATGCTGGCAACGGCCCCTAAAGCCACGCCGAGAGCAATGAATCCGAGTCCTCCCTGTCGGGAGGCCTTCTCAGCTATGGCCCGGGAAGCAGCCGTCCCACCTCCGAACAGCACAGGTTGTGTCCACTGCTCGAGCGTGGCTTTACCGCCTTCGAAGAGCTCCTTTCCGCGGGCGGTCCGTACCGCCATCGCGTTGAGCTCGGCCTGTTCGTCGCCTGTCTCCCGAGCTTTTTCCACCGCGTGGTCTAGCGCTGCAACTGCTGCGAGCGTACGGGAGG